>NZ_VMNW02000040.1 GCF_007713735.2 Amycolatopsis acidicola
GGTTAGACCGGGATGACCGTGGGCACGATCATCGGGCGGCGGCGGTACGTCTCGGCCACCCAGCGGCCGGTCACCCGGCGGACGGCCTGCGCGATCCGGTGGCTGTCGGTGATGCCCTCGGACTCGGTGCGGGACAGCTCCATCTCCACCAGCGGCAGCACGGCGTCGAGCGCCTTCGGGTCGTCGGAGAAGCCGCGGCCGGAGATCGAGGGCGAACCGACCGCGCGGCCCGTCGCCGAATCGATCACCACGGTGATCGCGATGAACCCGCCCTCGCCGAGCACCAGCCTGTCCGACAGCGTCGACTCGCCGACGTCACCGACCGAAAGCCCGTCCACGTACACGTGCCCGACCTCGACCCGGCCGGTGGCGCGGGCCCGGCCGTCGACCAGGTCGACCACCACGCCGTCCTCGGCGAGCACCACGTGCTCCGGCGCCACCCCAGTGCGCACCGCCAGCTCACCGTTCGCGCGCAGGTGCCGCCACTCGCCGTGCACCGGCATCACGTTGCTGGGGCGAATAGCGTTGTACAGGAACAAAAGCTCGCCCGCGGACGCGTGCCCGGACACGTGCACCTTCGCGTTGCCCTGGTGCACGACGTTCGCGCCGAGCCGCACCAGGCCGTTGACCACACCGAACACCGCGGTCTCGTTGCCCGGGATCAGCGAGCTGGCCAGCACCACGGTGTCCCCGGCGCGGATGGAGATCTGCCGGTGTTCGCCGCGCGCCATCCGCGACAGCGCCGAGAGCGGCTCGCCCTGCGAACCGGTCGACACGAACAGCACCTTCGTCTCCGGCAGGTTCACCGCCTGGTCGAGGTCGATCAGGAGCCCCTCGGGGATCTCCAGCAGCCCCAGCTCGGCGGCGATGCCCATGTTGCGGACCATCGAGCGGCCCACGAACGCGACCCGCCTGCCGTGCCGGACCGCCGCGTCGAGCACCTGCTGCACGCGGTGCACGTGGCTGGCGAAACACGCCACGATCACGCGCTGGGTGACCCGGCCGATCACGTCGTCGAGCACCGGGCCGATGTCGCGCTCCGGCGTGACGAACCCGGGCACCTCGGCGTTGGTGGAGTCGATGCACAGCAGGTCCACGCCCTCGTCGCCCAGCCGGGAGAACCCGGCGAGGTCGGTGAGGCGCCCGTCGAGGGGCAGCTGGTCGAGCTTGATGTCACCGGTGTGCAGCACGACCCCGGCCGGGGTGCGGATGGCGACCGCGAGCGCGTCCGGGATGGAGTGGTTGACCGCGAAGAACTCCAGCTCGAACGGGCCCACCGAACGGCGCTCGGATTCGGTCACCTCGATCAGCTTCGGCCGCTGCCGGTGCTCGCGGCATTTCGCCTCGAGCAGCGCGAGGGTGAACCGGGATCCGTAGACCGGCAGGTCCGGGCGCAGCCGCAGCAGGAACGGGACCGCGCCGATGTGGTCCTCGTGCCCGTGGGTGAGCACGAGCGCGTCGATCTCGTCCAGCCTGTCCTCGATGGCGCGGAAGTCCGGCAGGATCAGGTCGACGCCCGGCTGCGCGTCCTCCGGGAAGAGCACCCCGCAGTCGACGATCAGCAGCCTGCCGCCGAACTCGAAGACGGTCATGTTGCGGCCCACCTCGCCGATTCCGCCCAGCGCGACTACGCGCAGGGCACCGTCGGCGAGTGCGGGCGGGGTGCTGGTCGGTCCGGGTCCGGCTGGATTCGGGGAAAGCTGTGTCACCTAGGAATGGTCCCTACGCTGGTGTGAGTGGTCGGCGAGACGTAGGCCGCCGCCGAGTCCGCTTGCGCGACCCTCGAACTGTGCCAGTCCCCGCCGCGGGATTCGTCAAGGGGGACCCCGGCCTGGGTGAGGTCCGCGGCGATAGCCTCGACCTGGTCCTCGGTGGCGGGCACCAGCGGCAGCCGCGGGCCGCCGACCTCGTGGCCGCGCAGCGCGAGGGCCGTCTTGGAGAACACCACGCCGCCGACCCGGGACATCGCCCGGAACACCGGCAGCATGGCGCGGTGGTTGGTGCGCGCGGTGGAGGTGTCCCCGTCTTCGTAGGCCTCGATCATCGCGCGGATCCGGCCCGCGACGACGTGCCCGATCACGCTCACCACGCCGGTGGCGCCCACGGACAGCCACGGCAGGTTCAGCGCGTCGTCACCGGAGTAGTAGGCCAGATGCGTGTTCGCGATGACCTCGCTGCCCGCCAGCAGATCGCCCTTCGCGTCCTTGACCGCGAGGATCCGCGGGTGCTCGGCGAGCCGGCGCAGGGTGTCGACCTCGATCGGCACGATCGAGCGCGGCGGGATGTCGTAGAGCATCACCGGCAGCCCGGTCGCGTCCGCGACCGTGGTGAAATGCGCCTGGATCCCGGCCTGGGACGGGCGCGAGTAGTACGGGGTGACCAGCAGGACGCCGTGCGCGCCGGCCTTTTCGGCCTGCTGCACCAGTTCCACGCTGTGCGCCGTGTTGTAGGTGCCGGCACCGGCGACGACCGTCGCGCGGTCACCGACCGCTTCGACCACGGCGCGGATGACGTCGGCCTTCTCGGCGTCGGTCGTGGTCGGGCTCTCGCCGGTGGTGCCGTTGAGCACGAGGCCGTCGTTGCCCAGGTCCACGAGGTGCTCGGCGAGCTCCTGCGCCCGCTTCAGGTCCACCGCGCCCTGGGCGTCGAAGGGGGTGACCATCGCGGTGAGCACGCGCCCGAACGGCCTGCCGGGGGCTGCGGTAGGTGGAGTGGACATGCTCTGACGGTACCTCGTTCGGGCCGGATTCTCCGCGACGACCTGCCGCAACGGCACGATCCACAGGCGGAGCACGCGGCGGGCCGGAGAATCCCGCGTGCCGGTGCCGCGTGACCGGAACTTATCCCGCTATTTCACGCTGTAGGCCACGCCCTCCGTCAGCTGCGCGGAGTCCTGCCGGGTGACGGCGCAGTAGGCCGACCGGTACGGGGTTTCGTAGGTGTCGACCGGCGTGTCCCACAGCTGCTGGGTCGGGATGAGCGCGCGGAAGTTCAGCGTGGGCCTGGCCTTCCCGTCGACCATGTTCGAGTGGAACGTCATCGTGCACCGGGCCTGGGCGAAGCGGGCGAGCGCGTCCACGCCCGGATAAGCCGCCGCGTCCGGGTCGGAACCGCTGGTACTGCCACCGAAAACCGTGAAGGTGTCGTAGACCTCGAAGTCGTGCGCCTTGGCGCAGTCGAGCCCGTTGTCGCTGGAGATGTTGTAGCCCGGGGTGAGCCTGCCGTTGTAGCAGGAGTACGAGGAGGTCGGGCTGAACGACGCCAGATCGCCCCCGTCGCCGTAGGTCAGCGTGGGCAGCATCGCCGGGTCCGTCGTGGACTTCGGCGTGCCCCACCAGTCCCCGAGCGCGAACCCGCCGGCCAGCAGCAGCACCGCGGCCACCGCGCCGAGTGAGACGAAAAGCTTGCGCCGCCCGGGATTCGCCGGCTGCACGGGCGCCTGCATGGTCGGCAGCGGGCCCGACCACAACGCGGTGTGCCCGCCCGGCGGCGTGTGCTGGCCGGCCGGCGTCGCGGCCATGCCGAGCAGCTGATGCGCCTGCGCGGCACTGATCCGGCCGTCCGGGCTGGCCACCAGCAGACCCATGATCGCCGACGCGAGCGGCCCCTGAATCCTTGTCAGGTAAGGGATTTCGTTCATGATCGCGTGCAGCGTCGCCGCCGTGGTGGGCCGTTCGAAAGCGAGCACGCCCTCGACCGCGAAGTACAGCGTCGCGCCCAGCGACCACAGATCCGAGGCGGGCAGCGCTTCCTTGCCCGCGACGCGTTCCGGCGCCATGAACGCCGGGGAGCCGACGATCATCCCGCTGGTGGTCAGCCGCGGGTCGTCGACGGCCTGCGCGATCCCGAAGTCGGTGAGCTTCACGCGGCCGTTGGCGGCGACCATGATGTTGCCCGGCTTGACATCGCGGTGCACGATCCCGGCTTCGTGCGCGGCCTGCAGCGCGGTGAGCACCTGCTGCCCGATCGACGCCGCCTGCGCCGGGGGCAGTGGGCCGTTGCGCCGCACCAGTTCCGACAGCGTCGGCGCCTCGACGAGCTCCATCACGATGAATGTGCCGCCGTCCTCGGAGACGACGTCGAAGACCGTGACCACCGCCGGGTCGTTAAGCCTGCCCCCGGTGCGTACCTCGCGCAGCACGCGTTCGGCGCGGACCGAATCCTCCGCGCCGTCGGGCAGCTGCAGTTCCTTGATCGCGACCTGCCGCCCGATCACCCGGTCCTCGCCGCGCCAGACCACGCCCATCCCGCCGCGGCCGATCTCGGCCAGCAAGGCGTACCGCCCCGCGATGATCCGGGGCGTGGGCGTGTTCGCCCGTTGCGTCGTCTGTTCGTTGGTCACCTGGCCGGGCCCTCCCTCGGTGCGGACTGGACGGATGCTAGTCCGACCCCGCACGCGTCCGGGCGGTTCCTCGGGAATTCAGCCGGCGAACGTGAGCCAGAGCAGCACCACGTTGAGCACCACGACGATCCCGGCGACGGCCCACGCCAGCACCGTGGTGACCCGGTGGTTGACCGCGTCACCGAGCAGGCCGCGGTCGCTGGTCAGGCGGACCAGCGGGATCAGCGCGAACGGGATGCCGAACGAGAGCACCACCTGTGACACCACGAGCGCGCGGGACGGGTCCGCGCCCAGCGCGAGCACGACGATCGCCGGGGCGAGCGTGATCAGCCGGCGCAGCAGGATGGGAATGCGTTTGCGCAGCAGGCCCTGCATGATCATCGCGCCGGCGTAGGCGCCGACCGAGGTCGAGGCGAGCCCGGAAGCGAGCAGTCCCAGCGCGAACAGCAACGCGACGCCACTCCCCAGCGCCTGGCCGACCGCGGTGTGCACGCCCTCGATCGAATCCACGCCCGCCACGCCTTGGAGATTGGTGGCCGCGAGCAGCAGCATCGACAGGTTCACCGCGCCCGCGAGCAGCATCGCGAGCCCGACGTCGACGCGGGTGATCTTCAGCAGCCGCTTGAGCCTGCCGCCCTCGGGATGCCCGTGCCTGTCGCGCGCCAGCCCGGAGTGCAGGTACACCGCGTGCGGCATGACCGTCGCGCCGAGCATGGCCGCCGCGATGAGCACGCTCTCGCTGCCCTGGAACCTCGGCAGCAGCCCGCCCGCGACGCCGGCGGCGTCCGGCGGTTCGACGAACACACTGGCCAGGAAACCGATCGCGATGACGGCCAGCAGCCCGGTGATCACCCGCTCGAACGGCCGCTGCCCGCCCTTGTCCTGCACCACCAGCAGGCCCATCGACACCACGCCGGTGATCACGCCACCGGCCAGCAAAGGCAGCCGGAACAACAGGTTCAGCGCGATCGCGCCGCCCACGACCTCGGCGAGGTCGGTGGCCACCGCGACCAGTTCCGCCTGCGCCCAGTAGGCCAGCCGCCCGGCGCGCGGCGTCCGCTCGCGCATCGCCTCGGGCAGTGACATGCCGGTGACCAGGCCGAGTTTCGCGGACAGGTACTGCACGAGCGCGGCCATCAGGTTGGCCGCCACGATCACCCAGACCAGCAGGTACCCGAACTGGGCGCCGGCGCTGACGTTCGCCGCGACGTTGCCGGGGTCGACGTACGCGATCGCCGCCACGAAGGCGGGCCCGAGCAGCGCCCCGCCGGCGCGGACACGCGCCAGCTTGGGGCGGGCCGCCTCCGTCAGTGCCATCGGACCACCTCTCGCCGCACGGTGTCGCCGGACCCAACTTGAATGTTAGGTGGACCGAACTTCCCTGTACAGCGTGCCCGGTGTGGCCTTGCTCGCGAATTTCAGCCCGGGAGGGCCACCTCGTGCCCGGCCCCGCGCAGCGCGTTGACCGCACGCTCCAGGTCCGCCCGCTTCACCAGCACGTGATCGGTGTCGAACGTGGAGAGCGTGAACAGCGCGACCCCGGCCGCGGCCAGCTCGTTGGCCAGCGCCGCGATGATGCCGGTGAGCTGGAACGCCAGCGGGCCGCGCACGGTCAGCAGCCGCCAGCCCGCCTCGACCCTCGCGCCCTCGGGCTCGTCACCGGAGGCGCAGATGACCGACAGCTCGGCGAGGGTGCGGGTGACCGAGACGAACCCCGGCCGCTCCAGCAGCGCGGCCGGAACCGGGGCGTCCGGCTCCAGCCTGGCGACCGTGTACTCCCCCGGCTGAACGTCGATGGCGAGCCGTTTCACCCCTCGAGCACCTTCGGGCTGGAGGCGATCTCGGTGCCGTCGGGCAGGGTCGAGATGGTGAAGTCGGCGAACACGTTTTCGGCGGCCTTTTGCAGCTGCCGCAAGCATTCCACGGCCAGCGCGCGGATCTCCACGTCGGCGTGCTCGGTGGCGCGCATGGCGATGAAGTGACGCCAGGCGCGGTAGTTCCCGGTGACGACGATGCGGGTCTCGGTGGCGTTGGGCAGCACCGCGCGGGCGGCCTGGCGGGCCTGCTTGCGACGCAGCGTGGCGCTGGGCGCGTCGTCGAACTTCTGCTCCAGCCCGGCGAGCAGCTCGGTGTACGCGTCCACACTCGCCTGCGCGGCCTTGAGGAACTTCTCGTGCAGCTCGGGATCCTGCGCGATGACGTCGGGCTCGACGAAGGCCGCGTTGCGCTCGGGGACGTAGCGCTGGGAAAGCTGCGAGAACGAGAAGTGCCGGTGGCGGATCAGCTCGTGGGTGAGCGAGCGGGAGATCCCGGTGATGTAGAAGCTGACCGAACCGTGCTCGAGCACCGAAAGGTGGCCGACCTCGATGATGTGGTCGACGTAGCCCGCGTTGGTCGCGGTCTTCGGGTTGGGTTTCTTCCAGGACTGGTAGCAGGCCCGGCCGGCGAACTCGGCCAGCGCCTGGCCGCCGTCCGCGTCGGTGGACCAGGGCACGTCCTCCGGCGGGAAGAACTCCGTCTTCGCGATCAACTGCACCTTGGGCGAAACCGTCTCGGCCACCTTCGCGCTCCTTCCCCTCTGCGACTCCAGGCAGCGTAACGGGAGCCTCCGACGGTTTCGGCGAAGACGCCCCGGCACCAACCCGACGCCTTGACTGACACCACATGTGACGTCATAGTGGTGTCATGGATTTGACGCCGTACATCACCAGCCTCCGCGAGGACCTCGCCGCCACGGCTTCGGCCGGCGACGAGAACACCCGGCGGACCGCGGCCGTGCTCTCCGCGGCGCTGGAGCCGGCGGTGCGGCTGGCGCTGATGAACGCGCTCGCCGACCTCGCCGCCGAGGTCACCACGCATCTGCCCGGGCACGTCGTGGAGGTCCGGCTCGACGGCCGGGACGTCCGCGTCGTCGTCACGGGGTCGCCGGAGGCCGCGCCGGAGCCGGGGCAGGCCCCGCCGCCACCGCCTCCGCCGCCTGCTCCCCCGAATCCGGGCGAGGGCGGGGACATCGCCCGCATGACGCTGCGGATGGTCGAACAGATCAAGGGACAGGCCGAGCAGGCCGCCGCC
Source organism: Amycolatopsis acidicola (assembly GCF_007713735.2). Classification (GTDB taxonomy): domain Bacteria; phylum Actinomycetota; class Actinomycetes; order Mycobacteriales; family Pseudonocardiaceae; genus Amycolatopsis_E; species Amycolatopsis_E acidicola. The sequence continues at coordinate 7,415 of NZ_VMNW02000040.1, forward strand.
GCGCAGGGGGTTTCGCTGAACACGTTCATTTCGCAGGCGGTGCAGGGCGCGCTCGGTGGCGCCCAGTTCCACGGCAAGGGCGCGGGTAAGGCCAAGCCCGGCCGCAGCACCGACTCCCATCTGCACGGCTGGGTGAAGGGATGACCATGACCGAGCAACCGGGGGAACTGGCGCAGCACCAGGTGTTCCCCGTCGACGGGCCGGTGGATCTGGACGTGAGCGTGCTGCTCGGCCGGATCACCGTGGAGCTCGTGCCGGACGCCACCGAAGTCGGCGTCGAGGTGCGGCACGAGCCCGATGTCCGTGAGCCGTGGGCGCAGGGCATGACGAACCTGCTGAACTGGGTCACCGAACGGTTCGGGGACCAGTTCGGGGAGTTCAGCGGGTCCGCGGCCGAGGCGGTGCAGCAGACGCGGGTGGAGCAGACCGGCGGCCGCATCGTCGTCCGGGCGCCGAAAGCCTTGCCACTGCGCAACATTCCGCTCGGCGTGGTGGTGCGCGCGCCCGCCGGTTCACGGCTGGAGGCGCGCGCGGGTTCGGCCGATGTCACGGTCACCGGCGCCTGCGGGCGCGCGGACGTGCTGACCGGCGCGGGTGAGGTGAAGGTGGAGCGCACCGACGGCGCCGCGGTCGTGCGCACCGGCTCCGGCGCGATCCGGCTCGGCCCGACGCTGGGCGGGCTGCAGCTGCGCACCGGAAGTGGTGACGTGGAGGCGTCTTCGCTGTCCGGCTCGTCGACGGTGGCCACCGGCACCGGCGATGTGTGGCTGGGCGTGACCTCCGGCGAGATCATGGCGCGCAGCGGCAGCGGCGACCTGTCGGTGGCCGAAGCGGCCGCCGGATCGCTCGAACTGATCACCGGCTCCGGCGAGATCCGGGTCGGCGTGCGGCCGGGCGTGACCGCCGAAGTGGACCTGACTTCCAGTAGTGGCAAGGTTTCCAGCGAACTGGACGTGGCGCTCGAAGAGCCGGAGGGCGAGGTGCCGCTGCACGTCCGCGGCCGCACCGGCTCCGGCGCCGCGGTGATCACCCGCGCACCCCAGTAGCGCGGCGCCCAGGGGGTAGGGGGTGTCCCCGGATCCGTGTCCCACAGCCGGATTCCGGGGACACCCCCTCGCTCGTCACCGCGTCCACGAGATGTTCGGGTGGCACACCACAACCTGCCGCGGTGCGTAAAGTCGATCTCATGCCGGACATCGCGCCGTTCACGCCGCATACTCCGCAGGAAGCGATCGAAGATCTCCGTGCCCGTCTGCGCGCGACGCGGTGGCCGGACGCGCCCGAGGACGCCGGCTGGTCCCTGGGCACCGACATCGCCTACCTCCGGGAGCTCGTCGCGTACTGGGCGGACGGGTTCGACTGGCCGGCGCAGGAGGCGAAACTCGCGCGGCTGCCCCGTTTCCGCACGACCATCGACGGGCTCGGCATCCATTTCGTGCACGCGCGCGCGAAAGAGCCCGCGCTACCGCTGATCCTCTGCCACGGCTGGCCGGATTCCTTCTGGCGCTACGAAAAAGTCATCCCGCTCCTGACCGATCCCGCCGCGCACGGCGGCGATCCGGCGGACGCGTTCGACGTGGTGGTGCCGGACATGCCGGGCTACGGCTACTCCGACCGCCCCACCGCCGAGATACCCGACACGATCACCGTCGCGGGCAGGTGGGCCAGGCTGATGACAGCGCTCGGCTACGAACGATTCGCCGCGGCGGGCGGGGACATCGGCAGCGGGGTGAGCCGCTTCCTGGCGCTCGATCACGCCGAGCGCGTCGTCGGCGTGCACCGGATCGACGCGGGAATGCCCGTCTTCACGGGTGATCCGGCCGAGCTCGCGCCCGAAGAGCGCGCCTTCCTCGAATCCGCGATGGCGTGGGGCGCGGCGGAGGGCGCTTACGGCGCGATGCACCGCACGAAGCCCCAAACCGCGGCCGTCGGGCTGACCGACTCCCCCGCCGGGCTCGCCGCGTGGATCGCCGAGAAGCTCCGCGCGTGGAGCGATTGCGGAGGCGACGTCGAGCGGCGCTTCACGAAGGACGAGATCCTCACCAACGTCTCGATTTATTGGTTCACCGGCACGATCGGCTCATCGATGCGCATGTACCACGCCAACGGCGCGATCCCCCGCGAGCAGCAGGCCCGCCGGGTCGAGGTGCCATCGGGTTTCGCGCTGTTCCCCGGCGACCTCGTCCGCCCGCCCCGCGCGTGGCTCGAACGCACGACGAACCTCGTGCACCTGAGCGAACAGCCGCGTGGCGGGCATTTCGCGCCGTTCGAAGAGCCCGAGGCGTACGTCGAAGATCTTCGGACGTTCTTCCGGCCGTACCGCGGCAAAATGTGAGGGACTTTCGCAATAGCCTACTCGCAGGTAGTCTCACGCTCCGCACGTAGTCGTGTACAGCCGGAAGGAGCGCGCGCATGCCCCGGACAGTTCGCACACTGGTGGCGCTGACCGCCGCCGTCACGATGTTCGTCGCCGGCGTCAGCGCTCCCGCGGAGGCCGCCGCCACCAACGACTACTGCGTCGGCCAGTGCAACGACATCCTGCCGCCCGGCGAGAACGGCAACGCCACGCTCGCCGACATCCTCGCCAACCGGCTGTTCGGCACCCGGCCCGCGCACACCGACGACCAGCTCAAGCCGTACGAGCAGCTCGCGGGCAACTACCAGCAGCTGACCAACGACACCATCGACGACTACTTCAACGACTCGTCGTTCGGCGTCGCGAGCGGCGACGTGGCGAGCACGATCCAGCCGCGCTCGGACGTGAAGATCGTGCGGGACAAGAAAACCGGCGTCCCGCACGTGTACGGCAGCACCCGCTCGGGCACCGAGTTCGGCGCCGGGTACGCCGCCGCGCAGGACCGGCTGTGGATGATGGACGTGTTCCGGCACGTCGGGCGCGGGCAGCTGAGCGGGTTCGCCGGCGGCGCGGAGGCGAACCGTTCGCTGGAGCAGACGTTCTGGGCCGCGGCGCCGTACACCGAGCAGGACCTGCAGTCACAGGTCGACCGCATCGCGCAGAGCGGAGCCGAAGGCGCGCAAGCACTTTCGGACATCAGCGCTTACCTCGAAGGGCTCAACAGCTACATCAAGCAGTCGCACGACGGCCGCTACTTCCCCGGCGAGTACGTGCTGACCGGGCACGTCGACGCGATCACCAACGCCGGGGACATCGCACCGTTCACCGCGACCGACCTGATCGCCATCGCCGGTGTGGTGGGGGCGCTATTCGGCACCGGTGGCGGCGGCGAGGTCCAGTCCGCGCTCGTCAAGCAGGCCGCCGAAGCGAGGTACGGCACGCAGCTGGGCGACCAGGTGTGGCAGTCCTTCCGCGAGCAGAACGACCCCGAAGCCGACCTGACCCTCCACGATGGACAGACGTTCCCGTACGGGGCGAGCCCGGCCAACGCGCAGGGCGTCGCGACCCCGGACCCGGGCTCGGTCACGCCGCAGCAGGAGATCTACGACCCCACGGGCTCGGCGGTCACGAACGCCAAGGCCGAGGTCGCCGCGCCCGGGAATCTCAATGCCGCCAAGGGAATCTTCGACAACGGCGTGCTGCCGGGCGCGATGCTGTCGGACAAGCACGGGATGTCCAACGCGCTCGTCGTGTCCGGGCAGCACACCGACGACGGGCACCCGATCGCCGTGTTCGGCCCGCAGACCGGGTACTTCGCGCCGCAGCTGCTGATGCTGGAAGAGTTGCAGGGGCCTGGAATCAGCTCGCGCGGCGTCGCGTTCGCCGGCACGAACTTCTACGTGCAGCTGGGCCGCGGCCAGGACTACGCGTGGAGCGCGACGTCGGCGAGCCAGGACATCACCGACACCTTCGCCGTGCCGCTGTGCACGACCGGCGGCTCGGTGGTGACGAAGGATTCGAACTCCTACCTCGACAACGGCCAGTGCGTGCCGATGGAGGCGCTGGAGGTCGACGACTCGTGGAGCCCGACGATCGCGGACAGCACCGCGAAGGGCTCGTACAAGCTGATCGTCTACCGAACGCGGTACGGTCTCGTGCAGTCCCGCGCGACGATCGGCGGGAAGCCCGTCGCGTACACCAGCCAGCGGTCGACGTACCGGCACGAGGCGGACTCGATCATCGGGTTCCAGAAGTTCAATGATCCGGCACAAATGGCCACAGCGCAGCAGTTCCAGCAAGCCGCGTCGCAGATCAACTACACGTTCAACTGGTTCTACGTGAACTCGACCGAGGCCGCGTACTACAACTCCGGCTGGAACCCGGTTCGTCCGTCCACTGTGGATCCGAACCTGCCGGTGCTGGGCGAGCGGCGGTACGAATGGGCGGGCTGGGACCCGGCCACGAACGACGCCCAGCACACGACGGCCGCCGAGCACCCGAACTCGATCGGGCAGGACTACTACGTGTCCTGGAACAACAAACAGGCGCAGGGCTACACCGCCGCCGGGTTCGGTGACGGCAGCGTGCACCGTTCCGATCTGCTCGACGACAGGCTGGGCGCGCTGGTGCGCAGCGGTCAGAAACTCAGCCGCGCGGACGTGACGAAGGCGATGGAGGACGCCGCCGTCACCGACCTGCGCGGTGAGGACGTGCTGCCGGAGCTGCTGAAGGTGATCGACTCGCAGCCGGTCACCGATCCCGCGCAGGCCAAGGCCGTCGAGCAGCTGCGGACGTGGCTTTCCCACGGCGCCAAGCGGGTCGAGACCACGCCGGGCAGCCACACCTACGCCGACGCGGACGCGATCCGGGTGCTGGACGCGTGGTGGCCGCTGCTGGTGCAGGCGGAGTTCGGGCCGGGCATGGGCAAGGACCTGTTCACCGCGATGACCGGCGCGCTGCAGATCAACGAATCGCCGTCGAACGGGCAGACCGGCCCCACCTCGGGCTCCGCGGGCGCGAACGAATCGGTGCCACACCGGGGTTCGGCGTTCCAGTTCGGCTGGTGGTCCTATGTGGACAAGGATCTGCGGGCCGTGCTCGGGGAACCCGTGGCGGGCGGGCTGGCGCAGCCGTACTGCGGCGGCGGTGACCTCGCGTCGTGCCGGACGGCGCTGCTGACGACCCTGGCGCAGGCCGCGGCGCAGCCGGCGTCGGAGGTCTATCCGGCGGATGACAACTGTTCGGCCGGGCAGCAGTGGTGCGCGGATTCGATCGTGCAGCGGCCGCTGGGCGGGGTGACCGACCCGGCGAGCACGTGGCAGAACCGGCCGACGTTCCAGCAGGTCGTGCAGTTCGCCGGGCACCGGTGAGCCCGACGGCGGCGCGCTGGGACTCACTGCCATGGTCCGAATCCGCCTCGGCCGGGAAGCGCGGCTCGATCAGGTCACGGTGTTCGTGGACGCCGCGGCGGAGGTCTCCCTCATCGGCGGGCGGGGCTGACGACCGTGCGAGGAGTCAGGCGTCCCTTCTCCGGCTCACGGGTGATCTCCCCGGCGGTGGCCGCCGAGTTCAGGGCGCCGATGGTGTCCTCGGCGCGGTAGATCGTCTCCAGCAGCGTGTGCCGCTGCAGTTCGGCGACCGTGCGGCTGCCCCGCCGGGCAAGTTCGGCCGACAGCGCCCGTCGCAGCGGAAGTAGTTGGGGCGTAAGGGAAATATCGATCAGCGTGCGCTCGGTGTCCGCCGGGTCCCGGTAGCGGATCCCGGCGAACTCGTCGACGGACCACAGCTCTCGCTTGAAGGTCGCGAGATGTTTGCTGTCGCCCGTCGCGAACACCAGGAGCTCCGTCTCGCCACCGTCGGCGACCAGCTCGACGGCGACCCGGTAGGCCAGCCCGACCTCCCCCAACCGCTGCCGGTCGCCGGCCTCGGGCAGCGTGAAGACCACCTCGTGGGCCTTGCCCTTCGTCAGCGACAACGCGTCGAGCATGTCCAGGTGCGCCAGCATCGGCCCGTCCACGGTCAGGCCCGTGGGCGTGTCCACCCGGCGGACCGACAACCCTTCCGGCGGCTCCCCCAGCTCGGGCGACCCCACGACCACCATCTCGAGGTGGTGCCCCTCGATCCGGTCGGCGAACTCCTCGAAGACCCGGAACGCGTCGGCCCCGAGTTCACCACCCTCGACATACGTGGCGCGGCGATGCGACCGCAGCGCCCCGGCCAGCCATGCGTCGAGGTACCGCACCAGCACGTCCCGCTCCACGGCGGCATGCTGGTCACGGCGCCGGACGCGCTCGGCCATGCTCTGGTTGTACCGTGCGCGACCGGCACACGCCACCCCCGTAACGGGCACCATGGTCGACGCGACTGCGCTGGTGACACCCCTGGGAGGCTTGAGATGTCCTCCACGTATTTCTTCCAAGAGGCCTGGCCCGAGGAGCTCGCCCGCCTCACCTCGCTCGAGGCAGCGCTCGACCCCGGGACGAAGGCACTGCTGGAACCCTTGTCCCGCAACGCGAAAACGTGCCTGGAAGCCGGCGCTGGGGCCGGTTCCATCGCCGGGTGGCTGGGCGAGCACATCCCTCCGCCGGGGCGGGTGCTCGCCTGTGACATCCAGACCAAGTTCCTCGAGCGGATGAGCAACGCCCAGTTGGAGATTCGCCGCCACGACATCGCCGCGGACGCGTTACCCGCCGATTCCTTCGATCTCGTGCATGTCCGGTGGACGCTGTTCTGGCTCGCCCCGGCATCCCGGGCCGCGGCGGTCGCGCACCTGCTTTCGTCCTTGCGCCCTGAAGGCCGGCTTCTCGTCGAAGAGCCGGATTTCGCGCCCCTGTTGCACTCGCCCATGCCCGCACCCCTCGACCAGGTGATCACCGAGCACGCCCGGTTGATCAGCGAACGCAGCCCTGTCGACGTGACCTATGGCCGGCGCGTCTACGCCGACCTGACGGCGGCCGGACTCCGCGACACCCGGACCGCCGCACGCACGCACGTGATCGAGCCGGGCAGGACCGAGACCGGGGGCGCCTGGCTACGGCTGGCCCTGAACCGGATCCGCCCGGACATGGTACGTGCGGGGATGGTCACCGAGGCCGCGTTCGACGTGGCGCTCCGGCAGTTCGACGAGCCGAACGGGCTCGTCTTCCCGCTCACGATGGCGGTGTGGGGACAGAAATAGCTGTCACAGCTTGCGCAGTACCGGCGCCAGATCACCCCGCTCCCCCACGACGACCCCGTCGAGTTGCAGCCACTCGGCCATGTGGCGCAGCTCGGCGATCAGCTCCGGGGCGACGCGTGCGATGTCCGCACCCGGCTCGGCGAAGGCGCCCGGCACCCGCAGCACACCTTCGGCCCTGTCCGCCTTCAGGTCCACCCTCGCGACCAGCTCACCGTCGAGCAGGAACGGGAAAACGTAGTAGCCGTAAACCCTTTTCGGCCCTGGGACGTAGATCTCGATGCGGTACTTGAAGTCGAACAGCCGCTCCGTCCTGGCGCGCTCCCAGATCAGCGGGTCGAACGGGCACAGCAGCGCCCGGCCGGTGATCTTGCGCGGCTGCCGCGCGCCCGCGAACCGGTACGCCGGGGCCCGCCACGTGCGCACGCGGACCGGCTCCAGCACACCGGCCTCGACGAGATCCACCACCGCCTGCTGACTCACCTGCGGGCCGAGCCGGTAGTAGTCCCGCAGATCGGGCTCGGTGGCCACGCCGAGCGCCGCGGCCGAGCGCGTGATCAGCTCCCGTGCGCCCTGTTCCGGGGTGACCTCCCGGCTCAGGATCTCCGGCGGGATGACCCGTTCCGTCAGGTCATAAAGCCGCTCGAAGGACTTGCGGCTACCCGTGGTCAGCTGCCCGATGCCGAACAGGTACTCACAGACCTTCTTCACCTCCGAGCGATCCCACCACGGGCCCGGGGTGCGCTGCGCCTCCCCCACCACCTCGCGCTCGATCCGCCCCGCGCCGACCGGGCCTAGCTCCTTGACCACCGCCAGGATGTCCTCCACCAGCTGCGGCGACCGGTCCAGGATCGGCTGGTAGTGCCGCCACCAGCCGTCCCGCTTCGCGCGGGAACGCAGCAGCGGCCAGTCCTCCACCGGGATCAGGCTCGCCTCGTGCGCCCACGTCTCCACCAGCAACCGCGGCTTGCGCGCGCTCGGCGACCACGCCGCGTCGTCGATCAAGGCCTGGTCATACGCGCCGAGCCGCGCGAACAAGGGCGCGTAATGGGCGCGCACCACCACGTTCACCGAGTCGAGCTGGAGCAGCTGCACGCGCGAGAGCACCTTCTTCAGGTGCCTGCGCGTGCTGACCTCCGGCCTCGGATCGGCGAACCCCTGCGCGGCCAGCGCGACCCGCCGCGTGGCCGCAACGCTCATCGTGTCCATCGGGGATCATCGTGCCAGCACCCACCGACAGTTTTTTACGAGATCGCCCGCAGCGGCCCGCGGAGCCGTCGTAGCTCGTCGACCGCCTCGGCCGTTTTCCGTTCGGCGGGAAGGAAAACGACGAGCTGCTGATTGTCGTCGGCGAGTTCGAGCGGCTCGCGGAGGAAGCGGAGTTCCCGCCCGGACGGGTGATCCAGGCGGAGCACGCCGCGCTCCGGGACCTCGTGCCGGTTCAGCCGGCGGGTGAACTCGGGGCCCGCGACGGGCGCCAGTTCGGCGCTGAGCCATTCGCTGTTCTCGACGGCGGGCCCGAGCCAGAGGTCGAACGCCTGCTCGTCGGCGACCTGGTCCCAATCGGGAAACAGCTTGCGCGCACGGGGATCGGTGAAGACGTACCGGGTGAGGTTCGGCGCCTCGGAGTCGAGCAGGCCGCTGCCGCTGGTGATCACCTCGAAGCCCGCGGTGTGCGCGAGGAGGTCGCCCAGCCTGTTCGTCACCACCGCGATGCCCGGCTCAAGCAGGCGAAGCGTTTGCAGGATCTGCGGCCGCACGTGCCGCGGCGGTGGCGCCGGACGGGTGTGCGTCGGGCAGGCGCCGCCGGTGATCTTCGCGAGGTAGCGCAGGTGGTTGCGCTCCGCGGGGCCCAGGCTCAGCGCGTCGGCGAGCGCGTTCATCACGGCGGGCGAGGGGTTGCGGTCGCGGCCCTGCTCGATCCGCGTCAGGTACTCGACGCTGATGCCCGCGCGGGTGGCGAGATCCGAGCGGCGCAGCCCCGGGGAGCGGCGGCGGCCGCGCTCGGGCAGGCCCAGCGTCTCCGGCTGGGTGCTGTCGCGCTTGGCGCGGAGGAAATCCCCCAGTGGCGAGCCCATCTGCCGAGCATAGGCCGGTCGGCGGGGCTCAGCGTGGCCCTGCGGGGGCCAGCCTGAGCGCGGCCTTGCTGCCGCGGCGGCCCAGGTCGATCGTGGGGGCATGACCAAACTCGTGATCATCGTCGGCAGCGTCCGCGAAGGCCGGTTCGGCCCCGTCGTGGCTTCGTGGGTCGCCGGGCAGGCCACCGCGCACGGCGGTTTCGACGTGGATGTGCTCGATCTCGCCGATGTCGACATCCCGCTGGAACTGCCCGCGGCGTCCCCGAAATACGCCGGGGACGACTACCCGCGCCCCGCCGGGATGGCCGCGCTGACGTCGGCGCTGACGGAGGCGGACGCGTTCATCATCGTCACGCCGGAGTACAACCACAGCTACCCGGCCTCGCTCAAGGCGGCGATCGACTGGCATTTCACGCAGTGGACGGCCAAACCGGTCGCGTTCGTCAGCTACGGCGGCGCCGCCGGTGGCCGGCATGCGGTGCTGCACCTGGAAAACGTGCTGACCGAACTGCACGCGGTGACCATTCGCGACGGTCTGATGTTCCCGATGTACTACACCGCCTGGGAAGACGGCAAGCCACTCGACCCCGCGACGCCCGGCTACGCCAAGACCATGCTGGACCAGCTGGCCTGGTGGGCCCGGGCACTGAAGGCCGCCCGGGAGGCCGAGCCTTATCCGGCTTAGTGCTCACTCCGCGAGCCAGTGCAAGACGATCATGCCGCCGTGCGGCGGCTGGTCGAGGCGCCGGTCGTAGGTCGCCAGGTACTCGTCCAGGAGTTCCTGGATCCGGAGGTCCAGTTCGGCGGCGTCGTCCGGTGACAGGTGCAGGGCGAAGCTGCGGAAGAGCTGCACCGAACCCGGCCCGGCCGCGCTGATCTCCTCTCGCCTCGACGAGGTGACGCACGTGGTAGAGCACGGTTCCCGGGTCGCGGTCGACTCGCCCGGCCAGTTGTTTGTTGGTCAGCTCCTGCTGCCAGCACAGACGCAGGATCCTCATGAGCCTGCTTGCGCTCATCGCACTCGGCGCGCTGGCCGGGGTGACCGACAAGGCCATGCGGGCCGCCGAAGCACCCTGGTGATCAGCCCGGCACCACGACCATCCGCTTCCCCGGCGGGGCATCGCGGGCCCAGGCATCTTCGATCCCGCTCAGCGGCACTCGTTCGATGTCGCACACGAGTTCCCCGGCTCGCGCCCATTCGACGACCTGCTCATAGGCTTCCGTCATCGCCGTCGGCGTCAAACCCTTGGTGGCGCCGTAGATCTCGACGCCCGAGGTGCGCACGCTCGCCGCGGGCAACGAAAGCGTCCCGCCCGCGCTCGCGCCCACCTGGACGAGCCGGGTGGGTTTGGCCAGGCCCAGCCCGGCCGGGGTCAGCGCTCGTATCAACAGCTCGGTTGGCCTGCCCCACAGGAAGTCGAGCACCACATCGCAGTCCACGTGGCGGAAAGCGGCCACGAGGTCCTCGTCCGGCACGTCGGTGCGGATGGTCGCGTCCGCACCCACCTCGCGCAGTGCCTCCGCCCGCCGTCCGGTCGCGATCACCCGTCCCGCGCCGAGTTTGCGGAGGACCTGAACGGCGCGCTCGGCCAGCGCGCCGTAGGGCGGGCGCACGTTCCCGAACCCGACCACCGTGCCATCGGGCAGCGCGCCGACACCGTCGAAACCGGGGATCGCGGGCAAGGCCGCCGCGAAGTCCCCCGACGCGTGACGGCGGCGGTTGTGCACGAACTCGGCGAGACGCCCCGGTACGAGGACTTTCCCGACCCGGTTCCGGGTGAGGGCGAGGTTCGGGTGCATGCCGCTGACGCGCGAGCGGATCGTCGCGGAAGCACTGGCTCTGCTGGACGAAACCGGCCTGGAAGGCGTATCGCTGCGCAAACTCGCCACCCGGCTCGGGATCCAGGCGCCGACGCTCTACTGGTACGTCCGCAACAAACGTGAGCTGACCGGCGAAATGGCGGAAGCGATCCTGCGGCCCGATCTGGAGACGCTCCCGGAACCCAAGGGCACCCCGTGGCGCGAGTGGCTCCTGGACGCCGCGAGCCGGTTCCGCCGCGCGCTGCTCAGCCATCGGGACGGCGCCCGGATCGTCGCGGAGGCCCAGCGTTCGACGACGATGGCCGACCTCACCGAGCACGCCCTGTCCGTGCTGGTGGAACAAGGCGAATCCGTGCGACAGGCGCGGTTGCTCGTGCTGCTCGTCGAACGGTTCACCCTCGGGCTCGTGCTGGAGGAACAGTCCGGCCAGGCCGAGCCACACGATGTCGACCGGGAAGCGCTCGCCGAACGGTATCCGCTGACGACCGCCGGGATCACCGAGTACTTCGGCACCGGCGCTACCGTCGACGACCTCTTCCGCCACAGCGTCCGCCTGATGCTCGGCGCTACAGCACCGTGATGCCCGCCGGCTGGGTGGACAGGCCCACCGGCACTGTGCCCACCACCCGCCGCGAGGCGAGATCCACCGCCTGCACCGTGCACGAAGCGTTGGTGCTGACCCACAACGTCTCCTGCGTGGCGAACAGGCCCGTGGGCACATGGCCGACCGGGATCGTCGCGACGACGCTGCCATTCCCGGGGTCGACGACGGAAACCGTGTCGTCGTTGGCATTGCTCACGTAGGCGAAGGAGCCGTCCGGCCGGAACACGACCTGCCACGGCGAACACCCGACCGACACCCGTTCCACCGCAGCACCCCGCACCACGGCGATGGCGTTTTCGTCCGGCAACGTCGCATACACCAGCGAGCCGTCCGGGGACACGGCGAGCCCGCGGGCCCGCGCCAGCTCGGTCATCCGCGAGCGCACGGCGCGCGTTTCCAGATCCACAATGGACAGACCGTCCGCGCAAGTGGCGTACAACGTCGTGCCCGCGACGGCCACGCCCAGCGGCGCCGCGCCCACCTCGATCTCGCCCTCGCCCAGCACCGAAACCGTGCGCGTGCCCGTGTTCGCGACGAACACGTCCGGTCCGGAAGCGACGATCCCGTGCGGTGACGCGCCGACGGGGATCCGCCCGGTCATCGCGTTCGTGCCCGGGTCGAACACCGAAACATCACTCGCGCCCGAGTTGGTCACCAGGATCCGCGAGCCGTCCGTGGTGACGTCGTACGGGTTCGGGCCCGCGACCACGGCCCGCAGCAAGGAAGAACCCTCCAGCACGAGCAGCTGGAACCCGGTGATGCCCACGACGTAGACCCGCCCCTCCCCCGCCGCGGGCGGGACGGCCGTCGCCGCCGCGAGCGGGATGCCCGGGAAGTTCGTGCCCTCGGCGCCATCGGGAAAGTCGGCCCGGTGCGTCGTCAGGGTTTCGCTCACCCGGCTGCGTGGCCCGGCGTAGCCGGTCGTTTCCCTGCGGCCGCCCGGTTCCTGCCGCGGCTCCTGCTGCACGCCCGGAACCGCGGCAGGCGGGAGCGTCGCGACTCCATTCTGGGCTTCGGCGACATCCACGCGCGGCAACGACGGGAACGGCGCATCCGAAGGCATTCCCAAGGCGGACAACAGATCCCCGAACGTCTCCCGGCGCCAGTCCGTCAGGTTCGGCTCCCGCACCCCGGTCACCAGCTCGCACAACCGCAGCACCGACGTGTGGTCGAACCGCTCGCGCGCCACCCAGCCGCCCTGCGTCCACGGCGAGATGATCAGGCAGGGCACCCGGAATCCGGCCCCGATCGGCACCCCGTCGACGAACTCGCCCTCGGTCCCCCGCTCCGGCAACGGCGGCGGCACGTGGTCGAACAGCCCGTCGTTCTCGTCGTAGTTGAGGATGAACACCGTCTTGCGCCACACATCCGGGTTCGCGGCGACGGCGTCGAGCTTGCGGGCCACGAAATCCGCGCCCGCGGCGGGCAGGTAGTCCGGGTGCTCGCACTGCGCCCCGGTCGGCACGATCCACGAAACGGTCGGCAGCCTGTCCTCGCGCGCGTCCCGTTCGAACTGGTCGGCCGGGCCGATCGCCAACCCGTGCCGGTACAGCGGCGAAGCGGTGTCCGCGTCCTGGTACGCCTGGAAGAACTCCAGCGGGTTGCAGCCGTAGTCGTCTTCCTCCTGGTAGACGTGCCAGGAAACGCCCGCCTCGGTCAGCCGCTCCGGGTAGGTCTTCCAGCGGAACGGCGAGGGCACCACGTTGCTGGTCACCGGGCCGCCGCCGTCGCCGCCCGGGTCGATGGTGCCGGTCCACAGGTACAGCCGGTTCGGCCACGTCGGGCCGAGCACCGAGCAGTGGTAGGCGTCGCAGATCGTGAACGCCTCGGCCAGCGCGAAGTGGAACGGGATGTCCTCGCGCGTGTAGTAGCCCATCGTGAACGGCCCCGAGGCGCCGTCGGCAGCGCGGTGCGCGGGCACCCACCGGTCCATCCGGCCGTCGTGGCACGCTTCGTGCTGCACGGAAAACGCGTGGCTGGTCGACGGGATCGCTTGTGCGCCAGTGCGTTTCGTGTCGAGTCGGAACGGCAGGAGGTATCCCGACGAGCTTTTCTCGTCGGGCTGGTGGAACACCGAACGCCCGTCCGCCAGCGTGAGCGCGTCCGGGTCGCCGAAGCCGCGCACCCCGGACAGTGTGCCGAAGTAGTGGTCGAACGAACGGTTCTCCTGCGTCAGCACCACCACGTGCTCGATGCCCGCGGGTTTGACCCCGCTCGTCACGGCCTTGCGCAGATTCGGCGGCAGGAACGCGGCCACGGCGGCGAGACCGACGACGCCGGCGCCGGTCGCCAGTGCGGTCCGCCTGCTGACCATGCGCCCGATGCTCGCGAACCCGCTCGCCGAGGGCAATGCACCTGCCGGAATTGGTAGGTTCTGCTGCCATGAGCACGCCCTCGGTCCGCGCCGCCGTCGCCACGGACGCCCCGGAAATCGCCCGCATCCAGCGCACCACGTGGCGCACCGCCTTCGCCGACCTGCTCGGCGAGCAGGCGCTGGCCGAGCTGGACGCGAACGCCGAGGAACAATGGGCCGCCGCGATCGAGCACCCCGCGACCACCGTGCACGTGGCCACCGAAGGCGAGTTCACCGTCGGGTTCTGCGTCGCCGGGCCCGCGCCCGACGAGGAGGTGGCCTACGCCTCCGGCGAGCTGCCCGAGGACGCCGCCCGCACCGGCCTGATCGCGACGATCCTGGTGGAACCGCGCTGGGGCCGTCGCGGGCACGGCGGCAGGCTGCTCGCCAGCGCCGCCGCCGGCCTGCGCCGGAACGGCGCCGAACGAGGGATCAGCTGGGTCGCCGAGTCGGACTCGGCGTCACTTGGCTTCTTCCGGCGCGCGGGCTGGAGTCCGGACGGAACCGTTCGGACGCTCGATACCGGCCAGCGCCGGCTGCGCGAGGTCCGGCTGACCGGACAGCTCGAAATCGAGCTCGTCGGCGGGTGAGACCCTGCCCTTGCCGCGGCCGCGGAACCACCGCACCGTCATCACGATCAGGAAGATCACCGCGATGATCTGGTAGCTCGAACCCGCGACCTTCTGCGGGAAACTCCAGATCTGGTACTCCAGCGGCACCTGGTAGTGCGGGGCGAGCCAGAGGATCACGACGCCCGCCCAGCCGGCGAACAGCAGCCACCGGTTGTTCTTCTGCACGCCCATCACCATGATCAGCGCCGCCGTGGGCAGGGCCAGTATCCAGTGGTGCGACCAGGAAATCGGCGAAACCAGCAGCACGCCGGTGGCGTTCACGCCCAGCGCCATCGCGAGGTTGCCGTCGTCGAGCGCGCGCTTCGTGCCCAGCCAGGTCATCGCCACGACGAGCAGCACGCCCACGCCGCCGACGAGGGTCAGCGTGTGGCCGCTGAGGCCGAGCTTCTCGAAGCTGGCAGTGACCGACTCGTTCGCGTGGATCGGGCCGATGTTCATGCCCGTGGCGTTGAAGACCCGGTCGGTCCAGTACAGCCACGAGTCGTGCGGCGCCAGCACGAACGCGATCGCGGTGCACGCCAGGAAGCTCAGGAAGCTGGTGACGACCGCGCGGAAGTCCTTCCGCAGCAGGAACAGCAGGCAGAACCCGGCCGGGGTCAGCTTCACCGCGGCCGCGATGCCGATCAGCACGCCGCGCGGCCACTTCGGGTTCGGCCACAGGCAGTCGACCGCGACCAGCATCATCAGGATGACGTTGATCTGGCCCCAGAAGATCGTGTTCTGCACCGGGTGCGCGACCACGAGCACGCAGGCGGCCGCGACGACCATCCACGGCTTGCCGAGGTACCGGGCCAGCTCCGGCGAAGCCTTGCGGTACGCCCAGATGATAGGGAACAGGCACAGGCAGGTCAGCCCGGTCAGCAGCGGGTAGCCGATGCTCGGCGGGACGATCGCCAGCGGCGTGAACACTATCGCGGAGAACGGGGGGTACGTGTACGGCAGCGCGCCGCCGACCGACGAGACGGGCAGCTGCTCATAGATCGAGTGGCCCTTCAGGAACGTGTCCGCGCCGAGGCGGTACACGTCGACGTCCGTCGGCCATTTCACGATGCCGTGCGCGTAGTAGGCCAGTGCGGCGAACAGCACCAGGCCCAGCAGCACCTCGGCGGCCAGCCGGAGACGCTCGGTGGCACTCCCATGCCTCAATGTCGCGATGGCAGCTCTCAACTCGCCTCTCCCAGATCCCGGCCACGAGATGTACCACGAAAATGACGCGGTGGCCCCTATCTTGGTTGCCTGCGTGTCGGGGCCGGCGACCGGGTCCCCTTCCCGGGCGTGTCGGTGAAGACGACCCAGCGTAGTACGCAGTAGAGGAACACCGCTTCGGCGGCTCCGGCGACGATCCGGGACACGTGGTATTCCAGGCCCAGCGCGGCGAGGCCGGTGCCGAGACCCAGGATGAAGGCGAAGTAGTTGATGGCGATCGCGATCGCGTAGCGCACCGCCTGCCCGCCGACGGGCGCGTGCGAGCGGAAGTTCATGCTGCGATTCAGCACGAAGCTCAGCGCGAAGGCGCAGACGTAGGCGATCGTGATGCTGACCGGCAGCGGCAGCCCGAGCACCCCGTGCCCGAGCGTGAGCAGGGCCAGGTCCACGGCGAAGGTGAAGCTGTTGATCACGGCGAACCCGAGCATGCTGGGCGCGACGATCGCCGACAGCCCGAACGGGAGCCGGCGCACCACCGCCGCGCACAGTTCCGTGAATCGTTCCGGCGCGCTCCCCGACGTATCCCGCACCGCGCCAGGTTTCCAGTGCCAGGTGGACGGAAAGTGACGAGCCGGTGGTCGGCAGGCGGCGACCGTCACGCGCTGCGACCGCTTTACCGGGCAATCACCGCCAAAAAGGCATTCTGTAAGGAAAATTACCGCGGCCCGGGCACCCGTGACCGCGAAGAAATCAACTAGTACGGTGAACCACCCCGCGCCCCCGCCCGTCCCAAGTGGTGACCGTCACTTCGTCGCCGAGACCCGAGGAGACACGATGCTGGGCTGGTTCTGCCTGACTCTCGGCGTCGCCTTCTCCTCCGCGCTCGTCCCGGTGATCAGTGTCGAGGTGTATGTACTGGGGCTGATGGCCAGCGAACCGGCGGCGGGCTGGTTCCTGGTGGGCGCCGCCGTCGCGATCGGGCAGATGGCCGGCAAGTTCCTCTACTACCTGGCCGCGCGCGGTTCGATCCGGCTGCCGCCGTTCCTGCACGACCGTTTGCACCGCCGGCGCCCGCCCAGCCGCCGGCGCGACCGCTGGCACCAGCGCACGAAATGGCTGCGCGGCAAGGTGGAGGCGCTGCGCGAGCGCTGCCACCGCCATCCCCACTGGATGACCGGCACGTACGGCGTGAGCTCGGTGGTCGGGCTGCCCCCGTTCATGGCGACCACGGTGCTGGCCGGGCTGGTGGACATGCGGATGTCCACGTTCGTCGGCGCCGGGCTGGCGGGCCGGTTCGTACGCTACAGCCTGCTCGCCGCGTGCCCGGCGATGTTCGCTGGCTGGTTCCATACGTAACCTTCCCTGAAATGACCTATCCTTCCGAGCTATACGGAAGGTATGGTCACTTCATGCCCAAAAAGCTCTATTCGGCGGAAGAGGTGGCCGAGCAGCTCGGCCTGCACGTCCGCACCGTGCGCGGGTACGTCCGCGACGGACGGCTCAAGGCGGTCCGGATCGGCAAGCAGTACCGGATCGCCCGGGAGGACCTGGAGGAGCTGCTCGGCACGCCGGTCGCCGAAGAGGAGCCCGTGCGGCGCGCCAGGCATTCCGAGGTCACCAGCATCGTGGAGGCCGACGCGGTGAGCCGGGAGACCGCCGACAGGATCACCACGCTGCTCATGGCCGCCAGCGCCGTGCCGGGCGCGCAGCCGCTGAAGGTGCAGACCGCCTACGACGAGGAGCGGGCCCGGCTCAAGGTGATCCTCCTCGGCGGGTTGAGCGACACGGCGCAGCTGCTGCAGCACGTCGAGGGGGTGCTGGGCTCGTGATCTACAAAACGGAAGAGGGCAGGCGCGAGGTCCTGCGCCGCTACGAGGAAATCCTCGACGGCTGGCCCGTTCCCGCGGAACGCAAACGTGTGCCGACCGGCGAGGGCGAGACCTTCGTACTCGTGTCCGGGCCCGAGCACGCGCCGCCTTTGGTGCTGCTGCACGGTTCCGGCAGCAACGCCGCGATGTGGCAGGCCGACGTGAGGGCGTGGTCCGAGGACTTCCGCGTGCACGCCGTCGACCTCATCGGCGAGCCGGGGCTCAGCGCTCCCACCCGGCTGCCGCTGGGCTCGGACGGGATCGCTCGCTGGCTGGACGAGGTGCTCGACGGGCTGGGGCTCGGCAAGGCGGCGCTCGTGGGCGCGTCTCTCGGCGGCTGGCACGCGCTCGACTACGCGATCCGCCGGCCGGATCGGGTCACGCGGCTGGCGTTGCTGTGCCCGGGCGGGCTCGGCAAGCAGACGTACGGCTGGGTGCTGCCTTCCTTGCTGCTGAAGCCTTTCGGCCGCTGGGGCACCTTGCGCACGCTGAAGCTGGTGGCCGGAGTGGACCCGCGAGAAGCCCCGGAAAGCGCGGAGTACGTGGCGCTGATCTTCACGCATTTCCTGCCCCGGCGGGAAAAGCTGCCCGTGTTCTCCGACGCCGAGCTGGCGAAACTGACCATGCCGGTGCGGGTCATCGTCGGCGGCCGGGACGCGATGTTCGACTCCAAGGACACGGAAACCCGGGCGCGCCAGGCGATCCCGGGGGTAGCGGTGACCGTGCTGCCCGAGGTCGCGCACTGGATCCCCGGGCAGACGGAAACGCTGCGGGACTTCCTGCGCGGGTGAGCCGGCCGCTCAGCCCTTGGGCTGAGCGGCTTCCAGCTCGATCGCCTTGCGCATCGTCGCACGGGCCCGGCGCCGGTCGCCCGCGATGTCGTAGGCGTACGCCAGCCGGTACCAGTGGCGCCAGTCGTCCGGGTTCGCCTCCAGCTCCTTGCGGCGCTCCTCGAACCACGCGTCGGCGGCGTCACGGTCCACGCGGCCCGACGGGCGGCGGGGCAGATCCGCCACGTCGGGCAGGTCGCCCTCCTCGTCGAGCCGCCGCGAGAGGCGCTGGATCTGCGTGCCCGAACGCCAGGTGGCGATGATCATCCACAGCCCCAGCAGCGGGAGCACCAGCACCGCGACACCGAGGGCCACCCCGGCGGCGGTGCCGGACCGCAGCAGCAGCACGGCGCGGTCGGCGAGCAGGACGAGATAGACCACCAGCGCGGCGGTCATCAACAGGGCTACGTTGCGCGCTTTCACAGGTCGAGCACGTTCTCCAGGCCCACGGTGAGGCCCGGCCGCCTGCGCACCTCGCGCACGCCCAGCAGCACGCCCGGCATGAACGAAACGCGGTCGATCGAGTCGTGCCGGATGGTCAGGGTCTCGCCCTGGCCGCCGAACAGGATCTCCTCGTGCGCCACCAGACCCGGCAGCCGCACCGAGTGCACCCGCACGTCGTCCACCGAAGCACCGCGTGCACCGTCCACTTCGGACGTCGTGGCGTCGGCGCCCGGCCGCAGGCCCGCGGACCGGCGGGCCTCGGCGACCATGCGCGCGGTGTGCGCCGCGGTGCCCGATGGGGCGTCGGCCTTGCGGTTGTGGTGCAGCTCGATGATCTCTGCCGACTCGTAGAAGCGGGCCGCCTGCGCGGCGAACCGCATCGCGAGCACGGCACCGAGCGCGAAGTTCGGCGCGATCAGCACGCCCGTCTCCGGCTTGCCCGAGAGCCACTCGCGCACCCGCGCCAGCCGCTCCTCGGTGAACCCGGTGGTGCCCACGACGGCGCTGATGCCGTTCTCCACCACGAACCGCAGGTTGTCCATCACCGCGTCGGGGTGGGTGAAGTCGATGACGACCCCGGCCTTCGCGTCGACGAGGCCCGACAGCGCGTCACCGGCGTCGAGCTTCGCGACGACCTCCATGCCCTCGGCACCCTCGACCGCCTGCACGGCCTGCGCGCCCATGCGGCCCCGGGCGCCGAGCACCCCTACGCGGATGTTGTCGGGAGAAGTCATTGAGCGATCACCTCGTGCAGATCGTCCGGCAGGTCGTCGACGTGAGCGTACGGCCCGACGACGGAAGCCGCGGACACGCCACCGGGCGTGCGGAACAGGGTGCGAGCAAGCTCATACACGTCTTCGGCGGTCACCGCGTCGATCTTCGCGACGGTCTCGTCGACGCTCGTGTACTCGCCGAAGTTGAGCTCCTGCTTGCCGATGCGCGACATCCGGGAGGCCGTGTCCTCCAGGCCCAGCACCAGGCCGCCGCGCAGCTGGCCCTTCGCGCGGGCCACCTCGGCGTCGGTGAAGCCCTCCTTGCCGACCTGGCCGAGGACATCGCGCAGCACGTTGGCCACCTCGCCGAGGCGCTCCGGCTGGCAACCCGCGTACACGGAGAAATGGCCGGTGTCGGAGTACGCGGCGGTGGACGAGTACACCTGGTACGCGAGGCCACGCTGTTCGCGGATCTCCTGGAACAGCCGGGAACTCATGCCGCCACCGAGCGCCGCGTTGAGCACGCTGAGCGCGTAGCGGCGCTCGTCGTGCCGGGACAGCGCGCGCATCCCGAGCATCACGTGCGCCTGCTCGGTGTCGTCCGTGTGCAGCGCCAGCTTGGGCTGGGTGGTGATCCTCGCCCGGCCGCGCCGCGGCGGCACCGGAGTGTCCGAACCGGACAGATGGTCACGCAAAGCCTTGCGCGCCAGGCGAAGCACCTGACCGTGCTCGATGTTGCCCGCGACCGCGAGCACCATCCGCGGCGCCTTGTAGCGGCGCTTGTAGAACCCGCGCAGCGCGCCGGCGGACATCCCGTTGATCGAGGCTTCGCTGCCCAGCACCGGCTTCGCGAGCGGGTGCCCGGCCAGTACCGTGCTCACGAACGTCTCGTGCAGCAGGTCCTCGGGGTCGTCGTCGCGCATCGCGATCTCCTCGAGCACCACGCTGCGTTCGGTGTCCACATCGGACGGTGCGCAGAGCGCGTCGAACACCACGTCGGTGACCAGGTCCATCGCCAGCGGGAGATCCTCGTCGAGCACCTGCGCGTAGTAGCAGGTGTGCTCCTTGGCGGTGAAGGCGTTGAACTCGCCGCCGACCGCGTCGATCTCCTCGGCGATCTGGGTGGCCCCGCGCCGCCGCGTTCCCTTGAACAGCAGGTGTTCCAGGTAGTGCGCGGCACCGGCCACGCTCGCCGTCTCGTCGCGGGAGCCGATGCCGACCCACAGCCCGACGGTGGCCGAGCGCACGCCCGGCACGTGCTCGGTGACCACGCGCAGGCCACCGGGCAGCACCGTGCGCTTGACCGAGGCGTCCAGTGTCCGCGTTGTCCCGGCTGCCTGCTCGTACCCGGGTATCTGTCGCGCCAACTCGTTCCTCACTACGAAAGCAAGAATGGCCCGCCCGAGCGGATGCCGGACGGGCCATTCAGCGATAGGTGTTACTGGGCGGCGTCGGCCGTCTCCGGGGTGGCGTCGGCGGGCTTGTCGCCCTCCTCTTCCTTCACCAGGACCAGGCTGATCTTGCCGCGGTTGTCGATGTCGGCGATCTCGACGCGAAGCTTGTCGCCCACGTTGACCACGTCCTCGACCTTGCCGATCCGCTTGCCGTTGCCCAGCTTCGAGATGTGGATGAGGCCGTCCTTGCCCGGCAGCAGCGAGACGAACGCGCCGAACGCGGCCGTCTTCACCACGGTGCCGAGGAACCGCTCGCCCACCTTCGGCAGCTGCGGGTTGGCGATGGCGTTGATCTTGCCGATCGCGGCCTCCGCCGACGGGCCGTCGGCCGCGCCCACGTAGATCGTGCCGTCGTCCTCGATGGAGATGTCGGCGCCGGTCTCCTCGGTGATCGAGTTGATCATCTTGCCCTTCGGCCCGATGACCTCGCCGATCTTGTCGACCGGGATCTTCACGCTCGTGACGCGCGGGGCGTACGGGCTCATCTCGTCCGGGCCGTCGATGGCCTCGGCGATCACCTCGAGGATGGTCAGCCGGGCGTCCTTGGCCTGCTTCAGCGCGGCACCGAGCACCTCCGACGGGATGCCGTCGAGCTTGGTGTCGAGCTGGAGCGCGGTGATGATGTCCTTGGTGCCGGCAACCTTGAAGTCCATGTCACCGAGCGCGTCCTCGGCGCCGAGGATGTCGGTCAGCGCCACGTAGCGGGTCTCGCCGTCGACCTCGTCGGAGACGAGGCCCATCGCGATGCCCGCGACCGGGGCCTTCAGCGGGACACCGGCGTTGTACAGGCCCATCGTGGACGCGCAGACCGAGCCCATCGACGTGGAACCGTTGGAGCCCAGCGCTTCCGACACCTGGCGGATCGCGTACGGGAACTCGTCCCGCTTGGGCAGCACCGGCACCAGCGCGCGCTCGGCGAGCATGCCGTGGCCGATCTCGCGCCGCTTCGGGGAGCCGACGCGGCCGGTCTCACCGGTGGAGAACGGCGGGAAGTTGTAGTGGTGCAGGTAGCGCTTCGTCGTCTCCGGGGAGAGCGAGTCGATCTGCTGCTCCATGCGCAGCATGTTCAGCGTGGTGACACCCAGGATCTGGGTCTCGCCGCGCTCGAACAGCGCCGAACCGTGCGCTCGCGGGATCAGCCCGACCTCCGCGGAGAGGCTGCGGATGTCGGTGAGGCCGCGGCCGTCCATCCGGATCTTCTCCGTGAGGACGCGCTTGCGCATGATCTTCTTCGTCAGCGCCTTGAACGCGCCGCCGATCTCCTTGTCACGGCCCTCGAAGGCCTCGCCATCGCCGAGGCCGATCTTCTCCAGGACGGTGGCCTTGACGGCGTCGGTCGCGTTGTCGCGGTCCTGCTTGCCCGGGATCTGCAGCGCCTTGGCCAGCTCGTCGGAGGCGATCGCCGCGACGGCCTCGTAGACGTCCTGCTCGTAGGCCGGGAACAGCGGGAACTCGCCGGTGGGCTTGGCGGCCGAGTCGGCGAGCCGCTGCTGCGCCTCGCACAGCACGCGGATGAACGGCTTCGCGGCGTCGAGGCCCTGTGCCACGACGAGCTCGTCCGGGGCGGTGCCGCCCGCGGCGATCAGGTCGAGCGTGTGCTCGGTGCCCTCGGCCTCGACCATCATGATCGCGACGTCGTCACCGACGACGCGGCCGGCGACCACCATGTTGAAGGTGGCCTTCTCCAGCTGCGACCAGGTCGGGAAGGCGACCCACTGGCCCTCGATCAGCGCGACGCGCACCCCGGCGACCGGGCCCGAGAACGGCAGCCCGCCGATCTGGGTGGACGCGGACGCGGCGTTGATCGCCAGCACGTCGTACGGGTCGTCCGGGTGCAGGCTCTGCACCGTGATGACGACCTGGATCTCGTTGCGCAGGCCGTCGGCGAACGACGGGCGCAGCGGCCGGTCGATCAGCCGGCAGGTCAGGATCGCGTCGGTGGAGGGACGGCCCTCGCGGCGGAAGAACGCGCCCGGGATCCGGCCCGCGGCGTACATCCGCTCCTCGACGTCCACCGTGAGCGGGAAGAAGTCGAAGTGGTCCTTCGGGTGCTTCGACGCCGTCGTCGCCGACAGCAGCATGGTCTCTTCGTCCAGGTAGGCCACGACGGCCCCGGCGGCCTGGCGGGCCAGCCTCCCGGTCTCGAAGCGGATGGTGCGGGTGCCGAACTTGCCGTTGTCGATGACGGCCTCGGCCTCGTGCACCGTGTTGCCTGCTTCGGTCATGTGTGTGGTTCTCCTCGTTGTTTCCTGTGGCGTGACACGGGGAACGAGGCCGGTCTTCGATCGAAGCCCCCGGGGTGATCCCGGAAGCCACTACCGAGGACCGGCGAAGAAGTCCTCGCGCGTGCCCGCCTTCCTCTTTCTTGCCTGATATGGACCGAGGGGGAGCGACCGGGTGGTCACTCCCCCTCGGTTCGGGTCATCGGCGCAGGCCGAGCCGCTGGATCAGCGATCGGTAGCGTTCGATGTCGACCTTCGCCACGTAGTTGAGCAGCCGGCGGCGGCGGCCGACCAGCAGCAGCAGGCCACGACGCGAGTGGTGGTCGTGCTTGTGCGCCTTGAGGTGCTCGGTGAGGCCGATGATCCGCTTGGTCAGCAGGGCCACCTGGGCCTCGGGGGATCCCGTGTCCGAGTCGTGCAGGCCGTACTCGGTGAGGATCGACTTCTTCTCTTCGGTGGACAGCGCCACTGCGGTTGTTCTCCTTGTTGTCTGTACCGTGCGGCCCGGGCAAGCTTGCATGCCGGGTGAGCCGGTCACGGCCGCCACGGACTGCAGCCGGACCCAGTTCGTCAGGGTATCAGCCGGACGCCTGACCAGCCGGGCGGACCTCGAGCGGGAACCGCTCGACTACCGAGTACCGGCGCCCGGTCGGGGTGGGGTCGCTCCGCATCAGCACCACCTCGATGGCCGTCCACGGTTCGCTCACGTACCGCGACAGCCCTTGCGCCAGCTCGGCAGGCACGTCGCCGGTCGTGCGCGCCACCGCGAGGTGCGGCAGGTACGGGCGCTCCGCCCCCGCCCCGGCCGCGGTGGCCAGCGCGATGAGGCTCTCGCTGTAGACCCCCAAATACAGGACGCGGCTGAACGTGCCCGCGCCCTCCAGACGCAAAACCGGCGCCGGCTGCCCCGCCAGCGCCTTCCGTAACCAGTCTACCCGCGTCTCGGTCTCCTCGGCCTCGCCGTAGAACCCGAGCGTGATGTGCCAGCGATCCGGCGGCGTCCACCGCGCGTCCGGCGCCTGCGGGCGCAGCGCGCCGAGCCGCAGCTCCAGCGATTCCGCGAGCTGCGCCGGCGGGACGATCGCGGAGAACAACAACACGGTCAGCTCCGGTTCCCGGCCCGGCGCAGCAGGTCCGCGAGCGCCGGGAAGTCGTCGTCGAGACGCTTGGCCGCTTCGCCGAGATCCTCTTCCTCGGCGATGTCCCGCAGGGTGGCCAGCACGTGCCGGTCGTCGGCGACCGCGGCCACCGGGATGTTGTCCCTGCCCACCGTGGGCCGCGCGTCCTTCACGTCCTCCAGCGCCGCGAGCATCGCCTCCTTGCGGCCCGCCGCGACCTCGGGGATCAGGCATTTACGCTCGAGCATGATCATCCGGGCGAGCACCACCGGGTTGCCGATCTTCGCCCGGCGCCCGCTCATCACCTGGCTCAGCATGGGCGCGCTGATGCCCAGCACTTCGGCCAGGTAGGCCTGCGAAACGTCGAAGGCGACCACCAGCCTGCGCACCCGGTCCCCGAGTGGTTCGCCGTACCACTCGCGCTGCAACGAGATGTTGCGCTGGACGATCTTGTGGTCCTCCACCGTTGCCCGCTCCCCTTTGCTGCTGACTCCCCGGTCAGGACCGGCTACCACCGGTGCCCTTGCATCTTGCCAGGCCGGGCGCGGCGGGCGGGGGCGATTCACGAACCGATTCGCAAACGCACTCACGCCCCGAGCGCGCTCCGCGTCCTGGCGACGTCGTCGTCGATCTTGGCGACCAGATCCTCCGGGGTGGTGAACTTGATCTGGCCGCGCAGCCTGCTCACGAAGTCCAGCGCGACGTGCTGGCCGTAGAAGTCCTCGTCCACGTCGAGCACGAACGCCTCGACGGTGCGCTCCCGGCCGGAGAAGGTCGGGTTGGTGCCGACCGAAACCGCCGAGGGCAGCCGCTGGTCGCCGCGGACGAACCAGCACGCGTACACGCCGTCGGCGGGCACCGCCGCGAAGCGCGGGGTGGACAGGTTCGCCGTCGGGTAGCCGAGATCGTGGCCCCGCCCGTCGCCGCGCACGACGATGCCCTCCAGCCGGTGCGGGCGCCCCAGCGCCTCGGCCGCCGCCTGCACGTCGCCCGCGTCGATGCAGGAACGCACGTACGTGGAGGAGAAGGTGATCTCGCCGTTGTCCGCGCCCGGCTCGCTGCTGCTCTGCAGCTCGGCGCCGTAGGCGACGAAACCGAACCGGCGGCCCAGCTCCCGCAGCATCGACACGGTGCCGAGCGCGTGCTCGCCGAAGGTGAAGTTCTCACCGACTACGACGGCGGCCGCGTGCAGCCGGTCGACGAGGATCTCGTGCACGAACTCGTCGGCGGACAGGCGCATCAGCTCGGGGGTGAACGGCAGTACCGCGAACACGTCCACGCCGAGCTGCTCGACCAGCTCCGCCTTGCGGCGCAACGTGGTCAGCTGCGCCGGGTGGCTGCCGGGGCGGACCACCTCCGAGGGGTGCGGGTCGAACGTGAGCACCACGCTGGGCAGCTCACGGGCCTTGGCGATCTCGACCGTCTTGCCGATCAGCGCCTGATGCCCGCGGTGCACCCCGTCGAACACGCCGATCGTGACCACACACCGTCCCCAGCCGCCGGGGAGATCTTCCAAGCCGCGCCACCTCTGCACACACGAAGCGTAACTGCCGCGCGCAGCGCGTCCGTTGAGGGTGGTGGTGGGCGAAACGATCGGCCTTTAGGTTGCGTTTTAGAAGTGGCGGAGCCGCTTGCGGTGGGCCATCAGCTCGCACCGCCGGGGGTTCTGAGGCGGTTCCTGGCGAGGACAGCGCCGAAGTGGTGAAGGTGCTGTCGCGCGGAGCGCGTCCGTAAGGGGTGGTGGTCGGGCTGGCGGGTGGGAATTCATGATGAGGCGATCCCGGAGTCAGGGGCCGCCTTGAATCGGCGGGGCCGCGCGGAGCGCGTCTGTTGAGGGTGGTGGCGGGTGACGGGAGGGGCCCCTACCCGCACCGTCACGCAGGCCACTTCCAAGCAGTCTTCAGGCGGGATCGAGGACGACGACCGAGCGGGCCACTCCCCCGGCGTCGACCGCGAGGGCGACTGCTTTGCCGTCCGGGCCGAACACCCCGTAGGTGCCTTCGATCCCGGACGCGCGCACCTGCTGTCCATATTGGACGGCGCGGGCGGTGGAGGCGTCCACGTCGTAGCGCGGGAAGGCTGTCGCGACGGCCGTCGCGAGGTCGTGCGAGAGCTCGGGCTTTTCCTCCAGCTGCTCCAGAGTGCGTGCCGTCGCGATGCTGAACGGGCCGACCGTCGTGCGGCGCAACCGCGCGAGGTGGCCGCCGATGCCGAGCGCCTTCCCGAGGTCACGGGCCAGCGCGCGAACATAGGTGCCGGACGAGCATTCCACCACCGCGTCCAGTTCCACGCGGCCGGTTTCGTGCCGGGTGTCGAGCAGGTCGAACCGGTACACGGTGACCTTGCGCGGCGGCAGCTCGACGTCTTCTCCCGCGCGGACGCGGGCGTACGCGCGCTTGCCGGCGACCTTGACCGCGCTGACCGCGCTGGGCACCTGGTCGATTTCCCCGGTGAGCGCGGCGATTCCGGCCGCGATCCGCTCGCCGGTGACCGCGGCGACGGCTCCGGGGTCCGCTGTGGACAGCCGTTCTCCCTCAGCGTCGTCGGTGTTCGTGGCGGCGCCGAGGGAGAAGGTGGCCAGGTACGTCTTGCGGTCCAGCGCGAGATGGCCGAGCAGCTTCGTCGCGCGCTCGATGCCCAGCACCAGCACCCCGGTGGCCATCGGATCGAGCGTGCCGGCGTGCCCGACCTTGCGGGTGCCCATGATCCGGCGGACCTTGGCCACCACGTCGTGCGAGGTCATCCCCGGTGCTTTGTCGATCACGAGCAGGCCGGGCGGGGGTGCGGGTTTTGCTGCTGGCACGGACGAACTCTAAGCCGCGGGCACCCGCTCGGGCTCAACCACCCTGGCGTCGAACGCACGGCGCCGGACCTGTACCGGGACCTCTTCACCGCGGGCCTGCGCGGCGAACAGTTCGGTCCTCGTGCGGCGCCACCACACCAGCATCCGGAACGTGCCCAGCGCCAGCAACGCCACCACACTGAGCAAAGCGAGCCGGAAGCTCCCGCCCGTCCACTGCAGCAGCACACCGATCAGCAGCGCCGTGATCGTGGTGGCGACGAACCCGCCGACGTTGACCACACCGGTAGCCGTGCCGACACGGCGCAGCGGGTTGTAGTCGCGGGCGAGCGCGAAGCCGATCATCGAGGCCGGGCCGCCGAGCGACAGGAACGCGAAGCTGGGCACCAGCACCGCGACCGGGATCGTGCCCGGCCAGCTCAGCAGCACCGCCCACACGAGCGCCGCGCCGGTGAGATAACCGATCACGAGCGGCATCCGCAGCCCGGGCCGCGCCGCGATCAGGCTGCCCACGACGGGGCCGCCGATCATCGAGCCGAACACGAACACGGTCAGCAGCGCGCTCGCCGTCGCCGCGGCCATGCCCTCCCCCTGCACGAGGAAAGGCACGCCCCACAACAGGGTCAGCACGTTCGGCGCGAACATCGTGGAGAAGTGCACCCAGAAACCCAGCCGCGTGCCGGGCACCCGCCAGGCCGTGGCTATCTGGCCCAGCAGCGCGCGCTTGTCGACCGGGGCGGCCTTGGCCGTGTGCCCGGCCGGGGTGTCGCGCACGCGGGCGGCGACGAACGCGGCGTAGAGCGCGGTGATCAGGCCGACCACGAGGAAGGTCGGCGTCCAGCCCGGCCCGGCGAGCAGCAGGGTGAGCGGGACGGTGGCGGCGAGGTTGCCGACGTAGCCGAGCGCGGTGGTGAACGACGTGACCACCGCGTACTGCCTGCCGGGGAAGTGCGCGGCGATCAGGCGCAGCACGCTGACGAACGTGAGCGCGTCACCGAAGCCGAGCACGCCGCGCGCGAGCAGGCCGAGCGCGTAGGAATGCGCTACCGCGAGCAGGATCTGGCCCAGGCCGAGGAAGAGCAGCGCGATGACGAGGATCTTGCGCGGACCGTAGCGGTCCACGAGCACCCCCGTCGGGATCTGCATGGCGGCGTAGACGCCGACCTGCAGGACGGTGAAGGTGCCGAGAGCGGCGGCGCCGACGGAGAAGCGGTCGGCGGCTTCCAGGCCGGCGACCCCGAAGGACGCCCGGTGGAAGACTGCGAGGAGGTAGACGACTGCTGCGGTGAACCAGATGAGCCACGACCGGCGGCTGGCTTTGCCGGTCACGGGTGCCTGCTCGGGCGGCACGAAGGAGTCCTCCTTGTGGAGTCGGCGGAATGCGGGCGGGGTCCCGCATAAGGTGTATCGACTTCACATCGGTGAAACTTACCCGTGATACCGGTGTTTTCGGACACATCGTTTCATCCGCGCACCGCGCCTGTGACGGCCCAGTGGCCGGACCGCCACCGGAAGACGACGGCCGCCAGGCGCAGCACCATGAACAGCGACAGTCCCGTCCAGATCCCGGTCAGCCCCCAGCCGAGCGCGAGCGAAACCCAGATCAGCGGCAGGAACCCGATCGCCGCGCTGGCCAGCGTGGCGGTGCGGAGGAAGGCCGCGTCACCGGCGCCGAGCAGCACCCCGTCGAGGGCGAACACGACCCCGGCGATCGGTTGCAGCACAACGAAGAACCACCACGCGTGCGGTACTTCGGCGAGCACCGCCGGATCCGAGGTGAACGCGTGCGGAAGTACCTGTGACAGCGCGGCGAACAGCGCGCACAGCGCGCAGCCGAAGATCAGGCCGTACGCGGTGATCTGCCCGGCCACGCCCTGCGCGCGGGACCGCGACTCCGCCCCGAGCGCCGCCCCGATGAGCGACTGCGCCGCGATCGCGACCGAATCGAGGACGAGGGAGAGGAAAGTCCACAGCTGCAACACGATCTGGTGCGCGCCGACCGCGGCGGTGGACGTGCGCGCCGCGACGGCCGCCGCGGAGATGAAGCAGGCCTGGAACGCGAGGCTGCGCAGCACGAGGTCACGGCCGAGGGTCAGCTGCGCGCGCATGACCGAGAGGCGCGGCCGCAGCGGCGCCTTCTCCGCCACCAGCGCACGCAGGAACAGCCCGGCGGAGATGACCTGCGCGACGACGTTCGCCACCGCCGAGCCTGCCAGCCCCCAGCCCGCGGCATACACCAGGACCGGGCACAGGACGGCGGAAATCCCGTTGCCCAGCAAGACATAGCGCAGCGGGCGGACCGCGTCCTGCACGCCGCGCATCCAGCCGTTGCCCGCCATCGTGACGAGGATCAGCGGCGCCCCGAAGAGCGCGATGCGCAACCAGGACACGGCGGCGCCGGCGATCTCGTCACTGCCCGAGAGCGCCCGCGCGATCGGGTGGGCGAGCAACTGCCCGGCGACCACGAGCACGAGGCCGACCGCCAGCGCCAGCCAGGTGGCCTGCACGCCCTCGCTGACCGCCTCCTCGCGGCGGCCGGCTCCGTGCAGCCGGGCCGTGCGCGAGGTGGTGCCGTAGGAGAGGAACGTGAGCTGGGTGGAGATCTGCGACAGGACGACGCCACCGAGCGCGAGCCCGGCCAGCGGCAGCGCGCCGAGGTGGCCGACCACCGCGGTGTCCACCAGCACATACAGCGGCTCGGCCGCCAGCACCCCCAAGGCGGGTACCGCCAGCCCGAACACCTTCCTGGCGGGCACCCGCTCCCCCGTCACATCGACCACCCGCCCAGCGTAGCGAGCAGGTGCGACAGTTCGGGCGGGCGCGGGCGGCTGATCCTCTCGCTGGGGTCCATCCACAGTGGACGCGGTGGGGCAGCGCCGCATCCGGCCGCATCACCTCGAGCGGGAAGTTCACGAGCGGAGGTCACACGCCGTGACTGAGGAAGACGACAGTCCCCTCAGCGAGGGCACCGCAGCGTGAGGCGTTCGCGTCGTGGTCGCTAGGCTTCTTTCGATGTTCGACTACGGGATCCTCCTCTATCCGGCCGCGAACCGGGTCTACGCCGACTCCTCGCCGGCCCTGTTGCGCGCCGAGCTGGCGGTGTTCGGCGAAGCGCTGAGCACCCCGCCGGCCGAGATCGGCGAGCGGAGGATCGGCGGGATCGACTACGTCACTTTCTCCACGGAGCAGCGACTGTCCGAAGAGGACGTCTCACTGCTGTCGAACCTCTCCTCCCGCTACGCGCTGTTCGAGCTCGAAGGCGGGCTGCTGCGCCCGGTCGAGGTCACGCCGCTGGACAAGTTCGACTCGGACCTGCTCACCATCCAGAAGTACGCCGGCAAGACGAACGAGCTGTTCACCAAGCTGCTGCTCAACGTCACACTCCTGTCCACTTCGGACCCGACGGCCTTCCTGCACCGCCCGCTGCACGTGCTGGACCCGTTGTGCGGCAGGGGAACCACGCTGAACCAGGCGATGACCTACGGCCTCGACGCCACCGGCATCGACGTCGACAAACGTGATTTCGAGGCGTACGAGCAGTTCATCAAGACCTGGCTGCGCGCCAAGCGCATCAAGCACACCGCCGACTCCGGGCAGCTGCGCCGCGACAAGGTCAAGCTCGGCCAGCGCCTCGAGCTGGAGTTCGGGCTGTCCAAGGAGGCCTACAAGGCGGGCGACGCGCGGCGGATCACGTACTACAACTGCGACACCGCCACGGGCACCCGGCTGGTCAAGTCGGGTTCGGTGGAGGTGGTCGTGACCGACGCGCCGTACGGGGTGCAGCACGGCAGCCACCGGTCCGACGAACTCTCCCGCAGCCCGCGCGACCTGCTGCGCGACTCGGTGCCGGCCTGGGTGCGCACGCTGCGCGCGGGCGGCGCGTTCGGCATCTCGTGGAACACGCACGTGATCAAGCGCGACGAGCTGGCCGGCATCCTCACCGGCGCCGGGCTCGAGGTCCGCGAGGACGGCCCGTTCGGCGGGTTCGAGCACCGCGTGGACCAGGCGATCCTGCGCGACCTGATGGTGGCCCGCAAACCCTGACAAGCCGCTGACCTTGGCGGCGATGAGTTCCGCGCCCCGCACCGGTAGGTACCCGCGCAAGCTGGACTACCCCGGGAGGATCTCGTGGACCACAGACAACGCTGGGTGCTGGCGCTGACGTCGCTCGCGTCGCTGATGGTGATGCTGGACATGCTGGTCGTCACCACCGCGCTCAACGCGATCAGGCTCGACCTGCACGCCGGTCTCGCCGAGCTGGAGTGGACGGTCAACGCGTACACGCTGAGCTTCGCCGTGCTGCTCATGACGGCCGCCGCGCTCGGCGACCGGTTCGGCAGGCGGCGGTTGTTCGTCATCGGGCTCGCCGTGTTCACCGTCGCGTCGGCGGGATGCGCCGTCGCGCCGGGCGCCGGGCTGCTCATCACCGGCCGCGCGATCCAGGGCGCGGCGTCGGCGATGGTGATGCCGCTGGCGTTCTCACTGCTTTCGGCCGCGTTCCCGCCCGCGCAGCGCGGCAAGGCGCTGGGCCTGTTCAGCGGGGTCAGCGGGCTGGCGACGCTCGGCGGCCCGCTGGTGGGCGGCGCGATCGTGCAAGGACTCGCGTGGCAGTGGATCTTCTGGCTCAACGTGCCGATCGGCCTGCTGCTGATCCCGCTCGCGCGCACCAGGATCCCGGAAAGCCGGGGCGCCGCGGCACGCCTCGACTTCGGCGGGCTGCTGCTGGCCGGCGTCGGCGCGCTGGGCATCGTGTGGGCGCTGGTGCACGCGAACACCGACGGCTGGGGCACGCCGGGAGTACTCGTCCCGCTGATCGCCGGCGCGGTGTGCGTGGCCGGGTTCGTGGAGTGGGAGCGGCGGGTGCCCGAGCCGATGCTGCCGATGAGGCTGTTCACCTCGCGGGCGTTCGCGGCCGGGAACTTCGCCGGTTTCCTGCTCTACGCCTCGATCTTCGGCTCGGCGTTCTTCTTCGCGCAGTTCTTCCAGGCCGGTCTGCGCTACAGCCCGCTGGAGGCCGGGCTGGCGCTCGTGCCGTGGACGGTGACGCTGTCGCTGGTGGCACCGATCGCGGGCGCGCGGATGAACCGGATCGGCGAACGGCGACTACTGGTGGCGGGGATGACGTTGCAGGCGGCCGGGTTCGGCTGGATCGCGCTGGTCGCGAGTACGACGACGGCGTACGTGTCGCTGGTGCCGCCGATGGTGCTCGCCGGCGTCGGGGTGTCGATGGCGATGCCCGCCGCGCAGAACGCGGTGATCGGGGCGGTGCCGCCGCCGATGATCGGCAAGGCGTCCGGGACGTTCAACACGCTGCGGCAGCTCGGCGGGACGTTCGGCGTGGTGATCCTGTCCGCGGTGTTCACCTCGGCCGGCGGCTTCGGCTCGGCCACCGACTTCGGCCACGGGTTCGCCCGCGCGATCGCCGTCGGGGCCGGGTTGTCGCTCGCCGCCGCGATCGTGGGCTTGTGGATTCCGGTGCGTTCGGACCAGAGTGTGCCCGTGCGGCGCGCCACGGTGGAGGCCCGATGAAGACAGACGACGAGTTCGCGCGGCTCGCCGATCCGTACCGGCGCGAGCTGCTGGCCTACTGCTACCGGATGCTCGGCTCGGTCCACGACGCCGAGGACCTGGTGCAGGAGACCTATTTGCGCGCCTGGCGGGCCCGCGCGGACTACGACTCCAGCCGCGCTTCGCTGCGCACCTGGCTGTACCGGATCGCGACGAACGCCTGCCTGACGGCGCTCGACGGCCGGGACCGCCGTCCGCTGCCGTCAGGATTGGGCAACCCGAGCGACGACCCGGCCGGCCCGCTCGTGCGCCAGCCGGAAATCCCGTGGCTGCAACCCTTTCCGGTCGATCCGGCGGAGCTGGCCGAGTCCCGCGACACGATCCGGCTGGCGTTCGTCACCACCCTGCAGCGGCTGCCCGCGCGCCAGCGCGCCGTGTTGATCCTGCGCGACGTGCTGGCGTGGCGGGCGGCGGAAGTGGCCGCGCTGCTGGAAACCACGCCAGCCGGGGTGAACAGCGCGCTGCAACGCGCGCGGGCCGAGCTCGCCGATCGCGACACGGCGCCCGAGCCGCCTGACGCCGAACAGCGCGCCATGATCGACAAGTACGTCAAGGCGTTCGTGGACGCGGACCTCGACGGGCTGACCGCGCTGCTCCGGGACGATGTCGTGCTGGAGATGCCGCCGTGGGCGAACTGGTTCCGCGGGGTGGAGTCGTTCCGCGGCTTCTTCCTGCCGAAGCTGCGGCCGGGCCGGTGGCGGATGGTCACGGTGACGGTGAACGGCGGGCCCGGCACCGCCGGCTACCTCCTCGGCGAGGACGGCGTGCACCACGCGCACAGCATCACGGCCTACACCGTGACGCCGGACGGGATCTCGTGGGTCGCGGCCTTCCAGGACCCGGCGCTGTTCGCGACGTTCGGGCTGCCGCCGACGAGGTAGCCGGCCGGGAGTTCACCGGGGCAGTGCGGTGTTCGCCGTCTCGCGCAGGCCGAGCAGGCTGACCAGCCCGACGACGGCGACACCCATCACCCAGAACGCGGGCGAGGTGTGGCTGCCGGTCTTCTCCACCAGCAGCGTCGCCACGTACGGGGCGGTGCCGCCGGCCAGGATGGTGCCGAGGTTGAAGCCCAGCGCGACGCCGGTGTAGCGCACCTTGCCGGGGAACAGCTCGGTGAACATCGGGAACGCGGGCACCTGCAGCAGCGCGTTGAAGATCATGAACAGCAGGTACACCAGCCCCACCACGAAGATGCTCGACGCGGCGTCCATGACGGCCAGCACCGGGTACGCGATCACCAGGTACCCGGCAAGCCCGATGACCAGCACCCGGCGGCGGCCCCAGCGGTCGGACAGCAGCCCGGCCAGCGGCATCGTCAGGCACGCCAGCCCGATCACCGCCGCGGACAGCCAGTACACCTGGCCCGACGGGTAGTGCAGGGTCTTGATCAGGTACACGCTGACGTAGGTCAGTCCGATGTAGCCACTGCCGTTCGTCGCGACGGCGATGCCCATGACGCGCAGCACCGAAAGCGGGTTCGTGCGCAGCACCTGCAGCAGCGGCCACCGCGTGCGCTCGCCGCTTTCCTTGGTGCGGACGAACTCCGGGGTGTCCTCCAGCTTCCGCCGGGCCCACAGGCACAGCACCGCCAGCGGCAGGCACAGCAGGAACGGGATCCGCCAGCCCCACGACGTCATCGCCGCCGAGGTCGACGCGCTGGACACGATGCCGACGACCGTTGCCGCGACGGCGAATCCGAACGTCGAACCGAACGGGGTGAAGGAACCGAAGAACCCGCGCCGCGCGGGCGGGGTCGACTCGGCGATGTAGGTGGCCGCGCCGCCGATCTCGCCGCCCGCGCAGAAACCGCCGAGCAGGCGGAAAACCACGAGCAGCAACGGCGCGAACACCCCCGCGCTCGCATACGTGGGCAGGAAACCGAGCAGGCCCGAGCACACGCCCATGCCGAGCACGGTCGCGACGAGCGGGACGCGGCGGCCGTAGCGGTCGCCGAGCCAGCCGAAGAAGATGCCGCCCAGCGGCCGCACGAGGTAGCCGGAGGCGAAGACCGCCAGCGCCGAGAGCATCGAGGCCGTGCTGTTGCTGCTGGGGAAGAACAACGGGGCGATGGTGACGGCGAGGAAGCCGTACACGCTGAAGTCGTAGTACTCGACGAGCGTGCCGACCCCGCCCGCGAGCGCGGCGCGGCGGGTCAGTCTCGGCGAATAGGTCGTGGCGACATCGGTGGCGCCGGGGGCAAGGCTCATCGCGAGCTCCTCGGTGGGGTGGTGGTCAGCGGGCGGGGGCGCGGTGTTCGGCGAGCAGCAACCGAAGGCTGCCACCGGCTTCGAGGATCTTGACGACCCGGGGGCTGGGCGGGGTGCCGTCGAGCACGTCCCCGCCGGGCAGGTGGACGCGGGCGTGGCGCCAGTCGACTTCCAGCTCGTCCCAGCGCCGTACCCGGGAACCGATGCCGGGCACGGTGATCAGCGGCATCCCGTTGTAGGTCTCGCCGCGCCAGAAGCCGGGCGAGAACGACTCGGCCAGCACCGCGGAAACGCCGAGGTTCCGCAGCGCGACCATCGGCGGGTAGTGCGGGTGCCCGTAGCCGAAGTTCCGGCCGCCGACGATCACGTCCCCCGGCCGGACCCGCTCGGCGAAATCCGCTTCGTACGCGGTCATCGTGACCTTCCGCAGCACGTCCGCGTCGTAGTACTTGATGTTCTCCACGCCGATGATCAGGTCGACGTCGAAGTCGTCGCCGAAGATCCACGCGACGCGGCCGCGGAGCACGTCCGGCACCTCGCTCATTCCCGCACCTCCCTCGGGTCGCTGATCCGGCCGGTGAGCGCGCTCGCGGCGACCGTGTACGCCGAGCCCATGTAGATGTTCGCCGCGGTGCTGCCCATCCGGCCCGAGATGTTGAGCACCCCGGTGGAGATGCAGTTCTCCCCCTCCGCCAAAGGTTTCTGGTAGCCGAAGCAGAAGTCACAGCTGGACGTCGCGATGTTCGCCCCGGCCGTGCGCAGCACGTCGAGCAGGCCTTCCCCCTCCGCCTGGCGGTGGATCTCGGCGGATGTGGGCACCACGTTGAGCTCGACCCCCGCCGCGACCTTCTTGCCGCCCAGCACGTCCGCGGCGGCGCGGATGTCCTCGATCCGCCCGCTGGCGCAGGAACCGATGAACGCCTTGGTGACGCTGGTCCCCGCCAGCTCGCCGACCGCGTGGGTGTTCGCCGAGCGGGCCGAACCCGGCAGCACCACCTGAGGCTCCACAGTGGACAGATCGAAGGCGTGCCTGCCGGTGTAGGACGCGTCCGGGTCGCTGAAAAGCGGTTCGTACGGCGTTTTCGCGACGCGTTTCGCGAACTCGAGCGAGACCTCGTCGGGGTTGAAGATCGCCGACACGGCGCCGGTGAACATCGCCATCCCGCACAGGCCCTGGCGGCGTCCGATGCTCATCGTCGCCGCGCCCGGCCCGCCGAACTCCATCACCTGGTGCGCGCAGCCGTCCGCGCCGAGCCGGGAGATGATCGCGTGGATGAGGTCGCGGTTGTCCACACCTGGGGCGAACTCGCCGCTGAGGTCGAACCGCACCGAACCGGGGACGTCGAGGTAGATCTGCCCGGTGACCCAGGCTTCGAGCAGGTCGCGGCGCACGCCCCAGCCGAGCGCGCCGAACGCGCCGAGCCCGCTGACGTGCCCGTCGAAGTGGATCAGGAACCGCCCGGGCAGCGCGTAGCCCAGCTCGGCGGTGACCTGGTGCCCGATGCCGCGCGCCTCGTGCAGGGTGACGCCGTAGAACTCGCACCAGTCGCGGGTGACCTGGTGGATCTTCTCCTCGCGTTCGTCGCCCTTGGTGAGCATGTGGTCGATGAAGACGAGGTAGCGCTCCGGGTCGTCGAGCTTCGTGATGCCGAAGTCGTCGTGCATCTGCTTGAACATCACGTCGGTGTAGCCGGGGAAGTCGTAGGCCACCATGTGGTCCGGCCGGAACGGCAGGTTCTGCCCCGGGGAAACCGCGGGCACCCCGCCGGCGCGGGCGAGGATCTTCTCGGTGATCGTCTGCGGCACGGTGCTCACTTCCCGGCAGGCAGGTAGCGGCGCTGATCCTCTTCGACCTGGCCGAACCCGATGAGGTCGACGAAATCGTGGTGCGGCAAGGCATCCGCGCTGACCCGCGCGGGCGGCTCCCCCGCGGCGAGCCGGCCGAAGCAGGCCTTGAGCGCGCCGGCCGCGGCCATCAGCGGCTGGGTCGGCAGCAGCGCGATCCGCACGCCGATCT
This sequence comes from Amycolatopsis acidicola, assembly GCF_007713735.2. Classification (GTDB taxonomy): domain Bacteria; phylum Actinomycetota; class Actinomycetes; order Mycobacteriales; family Pseudonocardiaceae; genus Amycolatopsis_E; species Amycolatopsis_E acidicola. The sequence continues at coordinate 44,321 of NZ_VMNW02000040.1, forward strand.
CCCGCAGGACGTCCGGGGTGAACTCCTTCTCCGTCCACGCGGAGGCGGTCAGCGTGGCCACCAGCGGGACGCCGGTGACCTCGTGGCACTTCGCCCATTCTTCGGTGGTGGAGAAGGTCTTGGTGACCGGCATGATCATGTCCGCGCCCGCGGCGACGTAGGCTTCGGCGCGGCGCAGCGCCTCGTCGCCGCTGGCGTCGGTGCGGGCGATCAACCGCATCCGGCCGCCGGCGGCGTCGCGCGCCGCGCGGATCTTGCCGGCGGCGGTTTCGGTGTCCAGCAAGGGAACCGGGTCACCGACGCAGATCGGGCAGCGTTTGGGCGACTCCTGGTCCTCCATGAACACCGCGGCGACCCCGGCGTCGGCGAAGCGGCGGGCGGTGCGCGCGGCGTTGAGCGCGTTGCCGTAGCCGGTGTCGATGTCGGCGATCAGCGGCAGCGCGCTGGCTTCGCGGATCTTGCGAACGGCTTCGAGGTTCTCGCTCATCGTGAAGAGCTCGGCATCGGGATAGCCCAGGCTGGCGGAGATGGCGAAGCCGGAGGCGCAGAGCGCGGCGAAGCCCGCCTGCTCGGCCATCCGTGCGGTGAGCCCGTCCCAGACCCCCGGCGCGAAGACCAGGTCGGACGCGGGCAACTCGGGCGGCGTGGTGGTCGACATCGAGCACCTTTCCGTATAGCGGACCCTGTTCCGAAAACCGTAAGGCGCCGGTCCTGGGAGTGTCAACGGTCGATCCCGCAAAATCGGATCGTGTACCGTTATCCGAAACGCACGGCGATGGAGGTGCGATGCGTGCGGTGATGCAGGCGGAACCACTGGGACTGCACCTGGTCTTCGACCGGGCCGAGGCGCTGTTCGCGGACCGGAGCGTCGTCACGCGGGAGCCGGACGGGCTGACCACGTCCACCTTCGGCGCGGTCTTCGAGCGGGCCCGGGGCCTGGCCGCCCTGCTCGCCGGACTCGGCCTGGCCCCGGGCGACCCGGTGGGCACGTTCGGCTGGAACACCGCCGGGCACCTGGCCGCGTACATCGCCGTGCCGGGCAGCGGGCTGGTCCTGCACACCATCAACATCCGGCTCTCGGCGGACGAAATCGCCTACACGGTCGGGCACGCGCGGGACCGCGTCGTGCTCGTCGACGGCACGCTCTGGAACACCTGGGCGCGGGTCGACCCGCCGGACTGCGTGGAGCACGTGCTGGTCTACGGGCCGGCGCCGGAACTGCCAGGGCGGCACGGGAAAGCGGTCGTGGTGCGGCTGGGCGAGCTACCCGTGGCCGCGCGGAAACCCTGGTACCGCCCGGAAGACGAGCACGAGGCGAGCGGGATCTGCTACACCTCGGGCACCACCGGCAAGCCCAAGGCGGTCGTCTACAGCCACCGCTCGGTCTACCTGCACGCGCTGACGTTGTGCGGCGCCGACACGTTCGCCATCTCCCACCACGACGTCGTGCTGCCCGTGGTGCCGATGTTCCACGCGAACTCGTGGAACCTGCCCTACGCGGCGCTGCTCGCCGGCGCGGGGCTCGCTTTCCCCGCCGCCGCAACGGATCCCGCCTCACTCGCGGAGTGCATCGAGGCCACCGGCGCGACCTTCTCGGCCGCGGTGCCCACGGTGTGGTCGAACCTCGTCACGGCCGTGCGAGCAGGCGAGGTCGGCGAAGCGGCCCTGAGTTCGTTGCGGCGGGTGGTGATCGGCGGCTCGGCCGCGTCGGAAACGTTGCTGACCCAGCTGTCCGGACTCGGGATCGAACCCGTCCACGCCTGGGGCATGACCGAGTGCTCTCCGGTCGGCCTGGTGGCCGGTCCGCCGGTCGGCGGCGGCGGCGAGGACTACCGGACCAGCCAGGGCAGGCCGATGCCAGGGCTCGCCACGAAGGTGGGCGCGGACGGCGAGTTGCGGATCAGCGGGCCGTACGTCGTCGCCGCGTACCACCAGCCGGATACCGCTGGTACCGAAGAGAAGTTCACCGACGAGGACGGCCGGCGCTGGCTGCGGACCGGCGACGTCGCGACGGTCGACGCGCGCGGGTACGTCCGGCTCGTCGACCGCACCAAGGACCTCGTGAAGTCCGGCGGCGAGTGGATCTCCTCGGTCGACCTGGAGAACCACCTGCTCGCCCACCCGGCCGTCCGCGAGGCGGCGGTGATCGCCGTGCCGGACCCGAAGTGGGACGAGCGCCCGCTCGCCGTCGTGGCCACCTCCGCCGAAGTGGAAGCGGCGCGGCTGCGGGAGTTCCTGCTCACGCGGGTGCCGAAGTGGCAGGTGGCCGACCGGTTCGAGTTCGTCGAAGAGGTCCCGAAGACCAGTGTCGGCAAACTGGACAAGAAGCTCCTGCGCGGCCGGTACGCGTGAGTATCGTCGGCGCTGCAGTACGACGGAAAGAGAGCGCGATGCCCGCCAACGGCGACGACGACCCGAAGAACGTGGTGAACTCGGTCTTCCGGGCCGGGCAGCTGCTCGAGTGCTTCGGGGAGAACCGGCCCACGCTCGGGCTTTCGGAACTGTCGGCGGCGACAGGGCTGAACAAGACGACCACCCACCGGCTGCTCACCACGCTGGTGCGGATGGGCTGGCTGACCCGCACCCCGGAGGGCGACTACAAGATCGGGATGAAGCTGTTCGGGCTCGGCTCCGTGGCGCTCGCCGGGTTCAGCCTGCGCGACGAGGCGCGGCCGCTGCTGCTCTCGCTGGCCGGCCAGTTCGGCGACACCGCTTACCTGATGGTGCCCGGGGACGGCGGCGCGGTGGTGATCGACCTGTTCGAGGGGGCGAGCCCGTTGTCGGTCAAGCACATCGGGATCGGCACCGTGCTGCCCTACCACGCCGCCGCCGGGCCGATGACCATGCTCGCCTACCGGCCCGAGCTGCGCGAGCAGTGGCTGGCCCGGCCGCTGGAGTCCTACACCGAGCACACGGTCGCCGACCCGGCCGAGCTGGCGGCGCAGCTGGACAAGATCCGCGCCGAGGGCTACACCATCAGCGACGAGGACTACCTGACCGGCGTCGGCGCGATCGCGGCGCCGGTGTTCGACCGAGACGGCACGCTGGAGGCGACGCTCAGCCTCGGCGGCCCGGCCGGGAACTTCCGCGGCAGCAGGCTGGTCGGCATGATCGGCGCGGTTCGCGAGGCGGCGAGCACCCTGTCCTCACGCCTCGGCTCCCCCAAGGATCTGGCCGAAGGGGCTTAGAGACTGTTCCCAAGGTGGGTTGCGTGGCAGTGCGGGTTGGGGCCCCGCCACCCTCAACGGACGCTCCGCGCGGCGGAGCCCGTTCAAGGCGGCCCTGGCTGTGGGATCGCCTCCTCGTGAATTCCCACCCGCCAGACCGACCACCACCCCCGGCGGTGCCAGCTGACGGCCCACAGCAAGCGGCTCCGCCGCTATCAAAAAACAACCTGGCCGCATGGTCATCGGGGGCGTGTTCGGCCGAGGGCAGCGGATCCGGTGCGTGGGGTTCGGGGCCTCAGGCCGCCAGGCTGCCGACCGTCTCCTCCGGCGTGGCGCGTTCGGTGTACATGCGCCAGAGGCGGTCGGCGAGGTCGGCCGGTTCGGCCATCTCCGGTTCGAACCCTCGCCGGGCGGCGGGGTCGGCGTCGAACAGGGCCTCGGCGTCGCTTTCGCGGATCAGGGCGCCGATGGTCAGCGCGCCGACGTAGATTCCCTTGTCCGCCAAGGCGAGGTTGAGGTTGAAGGCGTAGTTGCGCAGGCTCGCCTGTGCCGTCCCGGCGCCGGCGAGCGCGGGCAGCGGGTTCTTCGCCGACGCCCCGAAACCGTAGAGCAGCCCGCCGTCGCCCCGGTCGAGCATGCCGGGCAGCAGCAGCCGCGTGAGGGACAGCGGCGCGAGCACGGCACCCTCCAAGGCCGTGCGCATCGTGTCCACGTCGATGTCCAAGGCGGGCCGGATCGCCGACATGTCCAGGAAGCCGTTGATCACCGCGACGTCGACGTGGCCGAGCCCGGCGACGAGGTCCGCGTGCCCGGAGATGTCGGCGAGATCCGCGGCAATCCCCTTGGCCCGCAGGCCTTCCGACGTCAATATGTCCACAAAGGACTCCAGCCGCGCACCGTTGCGGGACACGAGTGCGACCTCGAATCCCTCCTTGCCGAACCGCCGCGCCGTCGCCAGGCCCATACCCGGCCCGGCCCCGAAGATCGCCAGTCGTTTCATGTCCAGCCTCCCAAGTTGAGGGTCTCCTCAAGTTCGACACGGTAGCTGAAGTTGAGGACATCCTCAAGTTGCTTATAATCGGGACATGGCGGCCGAACCGCGCCCGCTTCGCCGGGACGCCCAGCGCAACCGTGAGCTCCTCCTCGCGGCAGCGCGCGACGTGTTCGGCGAGAAGGGGCTCGATGCGCCGCTGGAGGAGATCGCACGCAAGGCCGGCGTGGCCATCGGCACCCTCTACAACCGCTTTCCCAGCCGCACGGCGCTGATCGAGGAGATCTTCGCCGAGGTCATCGAGAAGTGGGCCGAAATCGGCGAAGAAGCGTTGAAGTTCGAGGACGCGTGGGAGGGTTTCACGCATTTCGTCGAGCGGACCTGCGAGATGCAGTCCGTGGACCGGGGCCTGAGCGAGGTCTGCGTCATGACCTTCCCCGGCGTGCCCAGGATCGACCGCGCCAAGAGCCAGGTGTGGGAGGTGCTGGGCCGCGTCATCGGCCGAGCGCACGAGGAAGGCGGCCTTCGCGCCGACTTCACCGCCGAGGACCTGATCGTGGCCGTGGTCTCCACTTCCCGCGTTGGCGAGTTCTCCCTCGGCGACTGGCGTCGCCACCTCGGATTCCTCCTGGACGGCTGCCGGGTTCAGGCGCCGTAACGCGCACGCGGCGGGAGGCGCCGCTCGACCCCGTACGGTTGCAGGTGTTCCGCGAGCGGGCCGGTGAAAGCGTTTGCGAACGCGGCGGGGTCCCAGGTCCCGGCGGTCGCGAAGGGGTGGTCGGCGAAGGCGTTCGTGGTCACGACGGAGACCTTGGCGCCGTCGAAGCGGAGGAACTGGCCGGTGATCCCGGCGGCGAGATCGCTGAGCAGGAACGTGACCAGTGGCGCGATCCGCTCCGGCGGTTTGTCCTCGATCCCGGCCAGCGGCGGCGCGTTCGAAGTGGACGGTGCGAGCTCGCGGCCGAGCGCGTTGCCGGTCATCCTGGTCAGTGCCATCGGCGAGATCGCGTTCACCCGGATGTCCCTGGCTTCGAGGTCCAGCGCGGAGCTGAACGTGAGCGCGGCGAGCGCGCCTTTCGTCGCGGCGTAAGTGGAAACGGCGGGGAAGCCGAACATCCCGCCCGAGGAGGCGTTGACGATCGCGCCACCCCCTGTCATCACCCGCGAAGCCGCGGCCTGGCACAGTAACGCGCCGATCACGTTCACCGACACCGCACGCTGGATGGCCGCCGGGTTTTCCTCCCACGGCAGGGATTCGTGATAGAGCCCGGCGTTGTTGACCAGGCCGTGGAGCCCGCCGAACTCGCGGACACACGCCTCGACCATGGCTTCGACGGCCGCCGGATCGCTCACGTCGTGGGTGCTGGGAAGCGCTTTCCCGCCGATCTCCCCGGCCACGGCCCCGGCCTCCGCGGCATCGATGTCGTTGACCATCACACAGGCGCCGTGGGCGGCGAGGTCGAGCGCGTACGCCCGGCCCAGGCCCCGGCCCGCGCCGGTGACGATGACCGCGCGCCCGTCCAGAATCCCGTCACCCATGAACAGCCTCCCGTGCCACGACGTAACCGCGTCCGGCCGCCTCGGTCAGTACCTTGGCGGCCACCGCCGCCTCCTGCGTCGAGGGCGGCTTCTCCGGTACCGGCGCTTCCGCGTCGACTCCCAGCTCGCGCAGGCGCGCGAGGAAGGCCGCGTCTTCGCCCGCCGATGTCAGCAGACGGGGCGCCGCACCGAGTTCGAGGGTTCCCCAGCGGGTCAGCAGCCGCACTCTCGCCGTCGGCGCGGCCGTCACGTGGCCGACCCGCGCGACGATCCGGGCGGGGTCCGAACCTCCGTGCAGCAACAGGAGATTCCGGGCGCCGGCCGCCGCGTCGGCCGCCCCTCCCCCGCCGGGCAGCCGGACCTTGGGCCGGGCGTAGTCGCCGATGGCGGTCGAGTTGACGCGGCCGGCGAGGTCGACGTTCGCGGCGTCGAGCACGACGAGATCCGCGCGGCGCACGAGACCCCCGAGGACGTCGCCGGTGCTGCCGCGCCAGGCGATCGCCGAGCCGAACGCCGCGAAGTCCGTGGTGGACGTCGGCAGCGTGTCCGCCGGACCATCGGTGGCGAACCCGGCCTCGAACAGCTGCCGCACCGGCGAACCCAGTCGGACGGCCACTTCGCCGGCCAGCACCGGCCAGTGGAACCCGGTGAACACCCAGCCCCGGAACTCCCGCGCGGCCCGGACGAGGAAGGCGAGGACTTCGTCGTTCATGCGTAGGCCCCGACGTCGCGCGGATACCGGCCGGGCACGCCGTCCGGCGCGACGGAACCCGGCGCCACCACCACGGTTTCCACCAGCAGGCCGGGCAAATCCGCCGTCGCGACCGGGCCGAGCTCCTCCGCCACGACCACGACGTGCCGCGCCGCCTGGGCCGCCGCAAACGCTTCCCCCGCCGGGTAACCGATCGCAGTGGCACCGTTCGGAGCGGCGACGCTCGCGTGCACGAAGGCGAAGTCCAACGGCAGAGCGCGCACGACGGTCGCCGCGCCGAACGGCGACGCGGCCTCCGCGAGCATCCCGCCGGACCAGTCGCGATACCCCGTTTCCGGGTGCAGCGGGACCGGCGCGAACGGGACTCCCCGCGCCGCGGCGGTCAACGCGGCCGACAGAGCGCCCAGCGGAAGTTCGTGCCAGGTGATGGCCGAACCGTGCTGCCACGCGCGGCGGAAGTTCCTGGTGGGCGCCGGGCCGACCGCGCTCCAGCAGTGCGCGAACGTCGCCTCGGCGACGACACCGGCCTCGATCAGCCGGTCCAGGAGCAGCCCGCCGGACCCGATCACGAGGTGCAGCTCCCGCGCCCGCTGCCGGATCAGCTCCTCGCCCACCGCGAACAACTGCGCGCCGAAATTGCCGAGCCAGACCGTGTCGCCCGGGCTCACCCGCGCGACGGCCGCGGCGAGATCCGCGTTCACCGGCGGCTTCCGGCGGCCTGGCGCACCAGCAGCTGCGCCGGGCGATACCGCGGGTCACCGAATCCTTCCTGCAGTGCCCGGAGCCCGGCGAGCACCTCCGGCGCACCGACCTGCTCCAGGTACTCCAGCGGGCCCACGGGATGGTTCATGCCGAGCCGGAGCGCGAGGTTCACGTCCTCGCCGGTGGCCGTGCCCTCCTCGACGACGGTCAGCGCCTCGTTGGCCATCGTCTGCATCAGCCGGTCCACCACCAGGCCCGGCAACGCGAGCACGGGCACCGACGCGACGCCGAGCGCGTCGGCCACATCGTGCGCGGGCGCGATCTTCGCCACCGGGTCGTCGACGACCTCGGCGAACCGGCCGTGCAGCCGGACCCAGCCGACGCCATCGGGCAGGTGCTCGACCCAGCCGCCCGCCGACGAATCGACCGCGACGCGGCCCTGGTTCGCCAGATCGCGGACCGCCGCGACATCCTCGGGCGTGCAGGTGGTCGTCCGGTAGAGCTGGACCTTCGCGGCGGATTCCTTCGGCTGCCGGACCACTTCCGCTTGCGCCTCACGCGGTTTACCCAGCGCGTAGTCGTAGTACCCGCGCCCCGCGGCACGGCCGGTCGTTCCCGCGCGCACCAGCTGCCGGGTGAGCGGGATGGGGCGGTAGCGCGGATCGCCGAACTCACGCAGCGCTGTCTCGGACGAGCCGAGATGCGTGTGCAGGCCCGTGAAGTCCAGTAGTTCCAACGGCCCCATGCGATGCCCGAGCGCGCCCTTGACCGCCGCGTCGACGACCGCGGGCGGCACGCCCTGGGTCACCAGCAGCTGCGATTCGTAGTACAGCGGACGGCAGACGCGGTTGACGATGAAGTTCGGCGAGTCCGCGCACAGCACGGCCGTCTTGCCGAGACCGGTGGCCCAGGCCCGCGCGCGGTCGACCACCTCCGGATCGGTGCGGGCGCCGCGGATGATCTCGACCAGCCGCATTTTCGTCGGCGGGTTGAAGAAGTGCATCCCGATCACGCGCGCCGGATCCCCATACGCCGCACCGAGTTCACCGATGCTGAGCGACGACGTGTTCGACGCGACCACGAGCGCGGCGTTCCCGGCCGCCCGGATCCGGTCCAGCAGCGCCAGTTTCGCCTCGAACCGCTCGACGATGGCTTCGATGAACAGGTCCGCGTCCCGCGCCGCCTCCGCGACGCTCGCCGCCGGTGTGACGTCGACCGGCCCGTCTTCGAGGATTTTCGCGTGCCCGCGCGCCGTGGTCTCTTCGTCGACATCGACGATCGCCACCGCCGCCCCGGCTTGCGCGAACACCCGCGCGATCCCGCGGCCCATGGGGCCGAGCCCGGCCACCGCCACCCGCAGACCCGACAGCTCACCCATCACGCCACCCGCTCGATCACCGCGGCCACGCCCTGGCCGCCTCCGACGCAAAGACTCGCCACGCCCAGGGTTTCGTCCCGGCGCGCCAGTTCGTGCAGCAACGACACGACGAGCCGGCATCCGCTCTGGCCCGTGGGATGCCCGAGCGCGATACCGCCGCCGTTGACGTTCACGCGCTCCTCGTCCAGCGCCAGCGCGCGCACGTTCTGCACGATCTGCGCCGCGAACGCCTCGTTGATCTCCACCAGATCGAGGTCGCCCGGTTTCACGCCCGCCGTGTCCAGCGCCTTCGGGATCGCGTGGGACGGGCCGACGCCCATCACCGCCGGGTCCACCCCGACCGCGCTGAAGGACCGCATTTTCCCTTGCGGCACAAGGCCGTGCGCGGAGACCGCGGCCGCGCTGGCGAGCACGATCGCCGCGGCGCCGTCCGCCATCTGGCTGGCGTTGCCCGCCGTCACCGTGCCACCCTCCACAAAGGACGGTTTGAGTTTCGCCAGCCGTTCCGCCGACGTGTCGGGGCGGAAACCCTCGTCACGATCGAGCACGTCGCCGTCCTCCAACGGAACCTCGACGACCTGCCCCGCGAACCGGCCTTCCCGCCATGCTTCCGCGACACGCTGGTGCGAGCGCAGCGACCACGCGTCCTGATCGGCGCGCGAGACCCCGAACCGCTCCGCGATCCGTTCGGCCGTCTGCCCCATGTTCAGCCCGCACACCGGATCCGTGCCGCCGTCGCGCCAGCCGTCGGCGAGCACGATGTCGCCGCGCTTCACCCCGCCCCACCGCAACGACGACGGCGCGAGATAGGGCATGGTGCTCATCGACTCCGCCGCGACGGCCACCGCGATGTCCGCGCCGCCGGACAGGATCGCCTGCTGCGCAAGGTGAATCGCCTTGAGCCCGGACGCGCAGGCCATGTTGATCGTCTGTGCCGGAGTTTCCTGCGGGAACCCGGCGCGCAGCGCGACCTGGCGGCCGGGGTTGGGGCCGTTGCCCGCCTGGCGGCAGTTCGAGAACACGACCTCCTCGACCAGTTCCGGCCGCACCCCGGCGCGGGCGACCGCCTCGCGGGCGGCCAGCACGCCGAGCTCGACGGCGCCGACCTGGCGTAAGGAACCGCCGTAGCGCCCGTTGGGCGTGCGCACGGCACCGAGCAGCATGACGTCACGGGACACGGTGGGGCACCTCTCGTTCGTCGGACGCGCGGACCACCCGGCGCGCCTTGTGGGTAGTGCGGGGCAGCTGCCCTGGCGCGACGATGTCGACGACCGCGCGCACCTGCAGTTCCGCCCGCAGCGCGGTGGCCAGCTTCGCGGGCAGCTCGCCCTCGGCCGCCGCTTCGACCTGCAGGCGCAGGGCGGTCGGGTAGCCGGTGGCGGGGTCCGCGAGCGACGGGTCGAGCACGACGCGGAATTCGGCGAGGTCGCCGACCGTGCGGCGCACGACGTTCTCCACCGCGGACGGGAAGACGTTCACCCCGCGCACTACGAGCATGTCGTCGGCCCGGCCGCGAACACCGCCGGCGAGCCGGGCGTCGATGCGGCCGCAGGCACACGGCGTGCGGTCGAGCGCCACGACGTCGCCGGTCCACCACCGCACGAGCGGGCATGCCTGTTTGTCGAGGTGGGTCAGCACGAGTACGCCTTCGGCACCGTCCGGCACCGGGGCGTGCGTGACCGGGTCGACGACCTCGGCGTGCACGAAGTCTTCGTTGAGGTGACCGCCGGCCTGCGCCTCGCACTCCCACGCGATCGGCTGGAACTCCAGGCAGCCGTAGCCGTCGAAGCAGCGCGCGCCCCATTCACGCTCGATCAGCTCGCGCGTCGCGGGGACGGCGCCGCCCGGCTCGCCGCCGGTCATCACGTGCCGCACGCCGGACTCGTTCAACGGACGGCCCAGCGCGCGGGCGCGATCGGCCAGGTGCAGCAGGAACGACGGCGTGCCACCGACCGCGGTGGTGCCGTAGCGGAAGATCGTGTCGATCTGGCGTTCCGTGTCGCCAGAACCGCCGGGGATGACGGTGGCGCCGAGCTCGGTGTAGCCGAGGGTGCCGCCGAGCCCGCCGACGAACCACGCGAACGAGAACAGGCACTGGTACACGTCACCGGGCCGCACGCCCTGGCTGTACGCGGCGCGGGCGTAGAGCTCGGCCCAGCGATCGAGATCGTCGCGGGTCCAGGCGACCGGCGTGGGCCGGCCTGTGGTGCCCGAGGAGAAGTGGACCCTGGCGACTTTTTCCCTTGGTACGGCGAGGAAATCCCCGTACGGCGGCGAGTTCTCCAGTGAACGCTGGTAGTCGGCCTTGGTCGTGAACGGCAGCGCGGTGAACTCGTCGCCGGGCCGCCAGCCGAGTTCGTCCCACTGCCTGCGGTAGTACCGGCTCGTCGTGGCGACACGCTCCAACTGAGCCCGCAACGGCGTGCGGCCCGTCATGGGGTGGCCTCGAGGACCGCGCCGGTACACATCACGCTCGCGTCGCTGCCGAGGAAGTCGGCCAGCTGGTCGATCCGCGCGTCCGGCGTGGCGAGGATGGCGTTCACGCGGACACCGCGCGGCGCGGCTTCGCGAGCCAGCGTCCGGCAGAGCGACGCGAGCGCGGCGGCGAGTGCCGTGCCGTCCTCCCCCACCGTGTACTTCAGCAGCACGGCGTCGCCGGACTCCAAGTGCTGCAACGCTTCGCGGACCTGGCCGAAGGTTTCGCCGAGCCGCTCGGCCACCGCGCCCGACGCCGTCTCCGCGAGTCCCGCTTCGCCGCTGACCTCGACGACCACCTGGGTCATGATCACTCCCCGACGAACTCGGCCGCGACCGCCCGCGACAGCACGAGCCGCTGGATCTCCGACGAGCCCTCGTAGATCTCCAGGACGCGCTGGTCACGGTAGAGCCGCTCCGCCGGGCAGGGCTTGCAGAAGCCCGCGCCGCCGAAGACCTGCACGGCGAGATCGACCGCGCGGTGCGCCACTTCGCTGGTGTGCAGCTTGGCCATCGCGCCGGGCAGCGACACCGGCTTACCCGCGTCGTAGGCCGCGGCGGCTTCGTAGGTGAGCATCCGCGCCGCGGACAGGTCCACCGCGAGGTCGGCGAGCCGGAAGCCGATGCCCTGGTTGTCGATCAGCGGTTTGCCGAACGTATGCCGCTTCACCGCCTCCGACGCCGCGAGCCGGTACGCGGCCAGCGCGAGGCCGAGTCCTTGCGCGGCAACGGAAACCCGGCCGAGGTCGAGCGTGCGCAGCGCCAGTTTGAGCCCGCGCCCCACCTCGCCGAGCACGTCCGCGGGCCCGACGCGCACGCCGTCGAGCTTCAGGTTGCTCGTGCGAGTGCCACGGATGCCCATCTTGTCTTCGATGCGGTCGATCGTGACGCCGGGCGCGTCCGCCGGGACGATGAAGGCGGTGATGCCGCGCGCGCCGGCTTCGGGGTCTGTCTTGGCGAAGACGACGTAGCGGGTCGAGATGCTGCCGTTGCCGATGTAGATCTTCTCGCCGTAGAGCCGGTATCCGTCGCCGTCGGCCTCCGCGCGTGCGCGCAGCGCCGCCGCGTCGCTGCCCGCGCCTTCCTCCGTGAGCGCGAAGCTGATCGCCTCGCCGTCACGCAGCGGGCCGAGCACGTCGCGCCGCTGCTCGTCGGTGCCCGCGAGCTTCACCGGCACCGCGCCGAGGGTGTGCGCGGCGAGGATCGCGCCGGTGGACGCGCAGGCCGCGGAGACCTCCTCGACGACCGCGGCGATGGCGGTCATGGACAGCCCGCTCCCGCCGTACTCAGCAGGCACGAGCATCCCGGACAACCCGGTCTCCACGAAAGTCGCGATGTGCTCGTCCGGGTAGCGCTGCTCGCGGTCGAGCTCCTCGGCCAGCGGGGCGAACCGCTCCTCGGAGATCTTGCGGGCGAGATCGCGCCATCGCACGGCATCGGCGTCCAACGCGGGTTCCCAGAGCACTGTCATCGCCGCTCCCTTGCCAAAATCAACGTCGACGTAGATGCTGACAAAGGTACACGGGGGCCGATCGAAGTCAAGGGGCCGCGAATGAGCACAGTCACCGTCGGGCACCACGAAGCCGTCGCCGTGGTGACCCTGGACGCTCCGGAGACCAGAAACGCGCTGTCCACGGAAATGCTGGCCGAGCTGGCGGACACTGTGGACGGTCTGGACGCCGACCCCGGCGTCCGCGCGATCGTGCTGACCGGCGGCACGAAACTGTTCGCCTCGGGCGCGGATGTCCGGCAGCTCAGGGAGATCTCGCCGGTCGAGTACGCCGGTTCCGCGCGGGCCGCGAGCTGGAAACGGCTCGGCGCGGTGGAAACGACGCTCGTGGCGGCGGTCGCCGGGTTCGCGCTCGGCGGCGGCTGCGAACTCGCGCTGACGGCCGACCTCGTCGTGGCCGCCGACACCGCGGTGTTCGGGCAGCCGGAGGTGAAGCTGGGGCTGGTACCCGGCGCGGGCGGGACGCAGCGGTGGGCACGGGCCGCGGGCCGGTACGCCGCGGCCGGACTTGTGCTGACCGGGCGATCGGTGGACGCCTTCGAGGCGCGGGAACTCGGCCTGGTGCACCGGATCGTGCCTGCCGAGCGAGTGGTCGCCGCGGCGGTGGACGTGGCCACGGAGATCGCCGCGAACGGGCCGCTCGCGGTGCGCGCCGCGCGGTCCGCGGTGCGCCGGGCGGAGGAACTGCCGCTGGCCGCCGCGCTGGAGTACGAGCGGCAGCAGCTGCTTTTGCTGCTGTCGAGCGAGGATCACGTCGAGGGGATCACCGCGCTGCTGGAGAAGCGGGCACCCCGGTTCAGCGGACGTTAGGAGTCGTTCAGTGTCCACTTTGGATCTCGTTGACTGGGCGGGCGCGGCGAAGCGTCTGCGGGAGATGCCGGTCGTACTCGTCCGGGCTTCGGGCCTGCGCTACGGCGACGCGGCCCCGGACTTCCTGCGGCGTCTGGAAAAGGTGCCGAGCGTGGCCGTGGTCAGTGGCGCGTGTGACGCGAGCGCGCTGGCGCTGCTGACCTCCGCCACGCTCGGCATCGCGGCGGACGACTGCACGGTCAGCGTGGAGGCGGACACCGTGCTCGCGCTCGGTCTCACGTCCACGCTGCCCGCGGCGATCGGCAGCGCGCCCGCCCGCTCGGTGTTGTTCGCCGGGTCGATCGACGCGGTTTCCTTGCAGCGACTGGGTTTCACGGGCGATCCGGCGTCGGCGCTGGAGCGGGTGAGCACCCCGGACGCGGCGCGGCTGACGCGGTCGTTGCGTGTGGCGGCCCGATCCACGCCGGGGCAGGCCCGCGACTACGACGCCGAACTGCGCCGGCTCGCATGACCGGGCTCGCGTTCGGGTGCGGGCCCATCGGCGGGGCCGGTTCGCGGCATCACGACGAGGCGCTGGCCACGCTCATCGCCGCATGGGAGGGCGGCGTGCGCTGGTTCGACACCGCGCCCAGCTATGGCGACGGGCGCGGGGAACGCTTGCTGGGCCAGGCTTTGCGACGCTGGCCGCGGGAGGGAATCCGGGTGTCGACGAAGGTCGGCCGCGTCCGGATGGCGATCGCCGACCCGTACACCGAGCCGGACGGGCCGCGCCGGGAGCCGCTGTTCGACTTCACCGCCGCGGGCGTGCGCAAGAGCGTGCTGCGCAGCCTCCGGCGGCTGGGCGTCGAACGTCTCGACACGGTGCTCGTGCACGACCCGGACGCGCACCTGCGGGTGGTCCTCGACGAGACCTTCCCCGAGCTGCTTCGGCTGCGCGAGGAGGGTCTCGTCGGGGCGATCGGCGTGGGCACGACCTCCGTGGAGACCGCGCGTGCGCTGCTGGAGCGGGTGGACGTGGTGATGATCGCCGGAGCGTGGAGCCTCACCCGCCGGGATGCGTTGCCGCTACTGGACGAATGCCTCGCGGCCGGGGTCGACGTCCTCGCCGCGGCCCCGTTCGACTCGGGACTCCTCGCCGCGGACGAGCCCGACGCCACGGCACGGTACCTCTACCGCGCGGTGTCCCCCGAGGTGCTCGGCCGGGTGCGGGAGTTGGCGCGCGTCTGCCGCGCCCACGGCGTGCGGCTGCCTCAAGCGGCGCTGGCCTTTCCCTTGCGGCACCCGGCGGTTCGCCAGGTCGTCGCGGGCATGCGCTGCCGGGACGAAGTGCACCAGAACCTCGGCCTCCTCGCCGAACCCGTGCCCGAAGCCCTGTGGGCGGAACTGGACGCGGTGGCGGGTTAGGCTGCCGATCATGGAGCCGGTCACCCTCGACCAGGTCACCGCCGCGGTGCAGGCCGGGGACGGTGCGCTCCGTGCCGCGTACCTCGACGGCAGGATGGTCGGCCTGGGGTACTGGGCTTCACCGAGTACGGCCGGTTGCCGGACTTCGTCGCCGTCGGAAAGCGCCGCTACGACAGGGTCCTCTACCTGCTCGACCTGCGAGTATCCTGACCACCCACGTTCACCCGCGCGAGCAGCTCGATACTCATCGCGACCCCGTGACGTACTCCTCGAAAACCCGGTCCGCGCGCGGGTCCGACCACATCGGGCCGGGCGGGTAGTAGAAGGCGAACTCGTCGACGCCCGCTTCCCGGTATCGGCCCACGAAGTCCGTCACCGCCGCCACGGAAGACCAGATCGCCGACGCCGTCACAGCCGGGCTTCCGGCGAGGAGCATCCGCCGCACCGAGGTGCCTTCGAACGTGGCGGCTCTACGCCGGGTCAGGGCGAAGTGTTCCGCCTCGGACAGGCCGAAACCGCCGTAGGACACCCAGCGATCGGCGAACTTCGCGGCCAGCGCGAGCGAACGCGGGCCGTGCGCCGCGATCGTCAGCGGGATCCGGGCTCGGGGTTCCAACGAAGGAAACCCTTCCAGCACCGGCATTTCCCGCAACGCGCCGTCCACAGTGGTCAGCACATCGGCGAACGGCATCGGCACCCCTGCCACCCGGTCCGCGGCGGCGTACCCCGCGCCGAGGCCCAGCTCCAGCCTGCCGCCCGAGATGTGGTCGACCGACAACGCGTGCCGCGCCAACACCACCGGCGAACGCAGGATCCCGTTCGCCACCAGCGGCCCGATCCGCACCCGCGAAGTCGAAGCCGCGAGCGCGGGCAGCACGCTCCACGCGTCCAGCCACGGTTCCTCCGGGTGCGCGGGGTTGAGCACGTGGTCGTCCACCCACACCGTGGTCACACCCAGCTCCTCCAGCCGCTTCGCCCTGGCGAGCAGCTCCGGCCAGCCGACGTTCGGGATGAGCAGCGCGTGCGTGCTCATCCCGGGAAACCGCCCACCCGGCCGAGCCTGCCCGAGAGCCCCACGCCCAGCCGCCCCGTGACCCACTTCGCGTGCTCGATCGTCTCGTCCAGCCGCAGACCGGTGTCGAAACCCATGCGGTGCAACGTGTACACGAGGTCCTCGGTCGCCACGTTCCCGGACGCGCCGGGCGCGAACGGGCAGCCGCCGATGCCACCGAGACTGGCGTCGAGCGCGCGCACCCCGCTGCGCACGGCCGCGACCGCGTTCGCCACGCCGGTGTTGCGGGTGTCGTGCAGGTGCACCCGCATCGGCACCTCGGGCGAGCACTGGCGCAGGATCCCGAACCGCGTCTCGATGTCCGAAGGCACCGCGACGCCGATCGTGTCGGCGAGACACACCTCGTCGGCGTCGAGATCGGCCACGGCCCGCGCCACCGAAGTGAACCGCTCGACCGGAACCTCGCCCTCGAACGGGCAGCCGAAGGACGCGCCGATGGTGACCGCCACCGATACCCCGTCCGCACGGCCGCGCTGCCGGATTTCCCTTACCGCGTCGAGGGCTTCGCGCGTGCTCATGCCCTGGTTCCGCCGGCTGAAGGTGTCGCTCGCGAGCACCAGCGTGGTCATCTCGCGGATCCCCGCGTCGAGCGCACGCTGGTAGCCGCGCTGGTTGAGGACCAGGGCGCTGTAGCCGATCCCGTTGCCCGCCAGCGCTTTCGCCACCTCCGCGGCGTCGGCCAGCTGCGGCACGCGGTCCGGACGGACGAACGACGTCACCTCGATCCGGCGCACGCCCGTCCGCGCGGCGCGCTCGATCAGCTCCAGCTTTTCCTCGGTGGTAAGGACTTTCTCCTCGTTCTGCAGCCCGTCGCGGGGCGACACCTCGACGATCTCCACCCGGTTCACGCCTGCTCACTCTCGTTCAGGGACGCGGCCGCGACCAGCCCGGAGCCGCCGTCCAGTTCGATCAACGACCCGCTCACCGCGTCCGCGATCCCCGTGCCGAGCGCGGCGACCCATTCGGCGACCTCCGCGGTGGAGGTGTCCCGGCCCAGCGGGGTTTTCGCGACGATCCGCGCCAGCTGCTCAGGAGGCAGCTCCTCGCCGACGCCCTCGGTCAGCACCGTTCCGGGCGCCAGGCAGAACAACCGGATCCCGGGCCACTGCCGGGCGAGTGTCCGGGTCAGCGCGGCGATCCCCGCCCGCGCGGCGGCCGAGTGCGCGAGCCCAGGAATTCCCCGCTCAGGCGCCGAAAGCGACAGGTTCACCACTCGCCCACCCCGCTCGGCCAGTCCCTCACGCGCGGCCTGGATCATCGACGCCGTCGCGGTCAGGTTCAGATCCGCCACGGCGGCGAACCCCCGCGGCGAGATCGCCGACGCGGGCGCGATGAACTGCCCGCCCGCGTTGTTCACCAGCAGGTCCAGACCACCGAGACCGGCGACGAAAGCGCCTGCCGCGGCACGATCCCGGATGTCCAACGCCTGGTAGCGGAATCCCTCCCCCGCAAGGGAAGCCGTCTCCGCGAGCCGTTCGGCACGGCGCCCGACGCCCACGACGGAAGCACCCAGCTCCACCAACCGCAGCGAAACGGCCCGGCCGATCCCCGAACCCGCACCGCTCACCAAAGCCGTCTTCCCGCGCAGAACCCCGTCCGGGAGCACGCGCGGCGTCACGACAACCCCGGCACGCGCGCGAGAAGCCCGCCATCGACGGGGAGCACGACCCCGGTCACGAACGGAGCGTTCAGCAACCACCACACGGCTTCCGCCACCTCCTCCGGTTCCGCCGGGCGCCCGGCGGGATGCGCGGCCACAAAGGACTCGTCGGCCAGCCCCTCGACCAGCCGGGTGCGCACGAGGCCCGGGGCGACGGCGTTGACCCGGATTCCGCGCGCGGCGTACTCGACGGCGGCGGTCTTCGTCAGCCCGGCGATCGCGTGTTTGCTGGCCACGTAAGCACTCGACGACGGCACGCCCGCGAACGCCGCCCCGGAGGCGGTGTTCACGACCGCCCCGCCCGCCGCCAGCATGTGCCGCAACTCCGCGCGCAGGCAGGCGAACACGCCGCCGAGGTTGACCCGCTGCACGCGCCAGAACACGTCGTCGGGGTAGTCCGCGACCTCCGCCCGTATCCCCGGGACACCGGCGTTGTTGCACGCGAAATCGAGCCCGCCACCCCACTCGGCGGCCCGGTCCACGGCACAGGTCGCGGCGTCCGGATCGGACACATCGACCCGCAGCACGAGCGCCCGCCCGCCGGACTCCTCAATGGACTCGGCGATCCCGGACGCGTCTTCGCGATCCGCGACCGCCACGGCGACGCCTTCGCGCGCGAGCCGGAGCGCCACGGCCGCGCCGATCCCGCGCGCCGCACCGGTCACGAACGCGACGCGGCCGCTCACGAGGCGGCCCCGGTCAGCGCTTCTTCGCGGGCTCCAGCGAGGAGAGGGCCATCTTGATGAAGTCGTCCCCGAACTCCGCCAGGCTGCGTTCGCCCTCGGGGTTGTACCAGCGGTGGATCCAGTTGAACATGCCGATGATGCCCAGCACCGCCACCGACGGGTCGATGTCCGTGCGGAACTCGCCCGCCTTCGCGCCGGAGCGGATGACCTCGGCGAGCGTGCGGCCGTAGCGGTCGGCGTTGTCGCGGATGTGGTCGGCCTCCGGGCCGGACATCACCTGGTGCACGTTCTCGCTCAGGAAGATGAACAGCTCCGGCAGCTCCGCCATCGTGCGCACGTACTCGCGCAGCGCCGCTTCGAGCCGTTCCGGCGCGGACACCGGCAGGTCGGCGACCTCCTCCAGCCGGGTCCGCATCGTCTCGATCGGCTCGTGCAGCAGGCCGACGAGCAGCTCCTCCTTGGTGCCCACGTAGTAGTAGAGCGTCGCGCGCCGGATCCCGACCTCGTTCGCGACGTCCTCCAGCGTGGACTGGCCGTACCCGAGCCTGCCGAAGACCCGGCCCGCCCCGGCGAGGATCTCCGCCCAGCGCGCGTCCGAGCGGCGCCCGCTCGCCTGCCTGCGTTCCATCCGGCGGCGGGCGATGTCGCTCGCCGGGGCGGGCGCCGCCGTGCGGCGTCGACGTGGCGCGGCCACTGGCGATCGAACTCCCTTGCCCTCGGAAACCCTCTGCGGCCCCCACCTTAGGGATTGTCCCAAGGTGGCTTGCGTGGCGGTGCGGGTAGCAGCCCCTCCCGTCTCCCACCACCCCTGCTGGACGCGCTCCGCGCGGCAGTGTCCTCACCATGTCGGCGCTGTCCTCGCCAGCAACCACCTCAGAACCTGCAGCGGTGCAAGCTGCGGCCCCCACCTTAGACCGTACGCAGTTCACGTTTGAGGACCTTCCCGCTGGCGTTGCGCGGGAACTCCTGGTCCACCGAGAACACCGCGGGCACCTTGTACCCGGCCAGCTCCTTCCGGCACCACGCGCGCACAGTCTCGGTGTCGAACTCCGCGCCGTCCTCGAGGATGACGTGCGCGCGCACGATCTCGCCCCAGTGGTCGTCCGGCACGCCGACCACGGCGACCTCGCGCACCCCCGGGTACCGGCCGAGCACGTCCTCGATCTCGACGGGGTAGATGTTCTCCCCGCCGCGGATGATCATGTCCTTCTTGCGGCCGTTGAGGTACAGGTAGCCGTCCTTGTCGCGCCAGGCCAGGTCCCCACCGCGGAACCAGCCGTCCACGAGCACCTTCGCCGTCTCCTCCGGCTGGTTCAGATAACCCGACATGACCGCGTCCGCCCGCGTGACGATCTCGCCGACTTCGCCTTCCGGCACGTCGTTGAGCTCGTCGTCGCACAGCCGCAGCAGGACACCCATGCCGGCCTTGCCGATCGAGCCGAGCAGGTGCTCGTCCCCGGCCAGCGCGCGGCGGTGGTCCTCCGGCGTGAGCACCGTCTGCAGGCCGGCTTCGGTGCCCGCGCCGAACATGTTCATGAAGTCGCAGTGGAACACGCTCATCGCGCGCCGCAGCAACGACGGCGACATCGGCGCCGCGCCGTACCCGATCGACCCGAGCCGCGAGAAGTCGCCGGTGGCCACCGCCGGTTCGTGCAGCAGGGAGTCGATCATCGTGGGCACCAGGAACACCCCGTCGAGTTCGCCCCGCGCCATCCACTTCGCCACGGTCGGCGAGTGGAACGCGGGCAGCACGAGCGACGTGTGCCCGCGCGCCACCCCGGAAAGCGTGTAGAGCATCCCGCCGACGTGGAACAACGGCGCCGCCGAGTAGTGGAACGACAGGCTGGTCATCCGCCGTTCCACGATGCACTGCAGGACCATGTGCTTGACCATGCGCTGCGAATGCATGACGCCCTTGGGCAGCGCCGTGGTCCCGCTGGTGAACGCGAGGCACACCAGCTCGTCGTCGGCGACCGGAACGTCCACTTCGGTCTCTTCGCCCGCGGCCACGAGCCGCTCGTACTCCTCGTCACCGGACGCGGAGTCGTAGCAGATCGTGGCCTTCAGGCCGGGCACGTCGACCGCGCGCACCAGATCGGTGTAGCGGTCGCTGAAGAACAGCACCTTCGCCTCGGCGGTGCGCAGCAGCATCTGCAGCTCCGGCCGCGCCAGCCGGAAGTTCAGCGGCACGTACACCGCGCCGAGCTTCATGCAGGCGAGCAGGGTTTCCACGTACTGCGCGGAGTCGGTGGCGAACAGGGCGACCCGGTCGCCCTTGCCGACGCCCATCCCGGCCAGTGCCGAGACGAGGCGGTTCACGCGGGCGTTCACCTCGCGGAAGGTGAACGAACCGGTGTCGGTGACGAAACAAGCGCGGCCGGGCACCGTGCTCGCGTTGATGCGGATCCAGTCCGCGACGCGCGAATTCTGCTGGACGGACATGCGCACTCCTCTGTGCGGCCATGAGGGTCAGGAGAGCTTCGGCAAAACCTCGGTTCCGATGAGCTCCAGCGAGCGCATCACCTTCTCGTGCGGGATGTTGTAACTCTGCACGAGAAGCATCAGGACGTCGACACCCACGGCCTCGTAGCGCCGGCACATCGACAGGAAGTGCTCGGGATCGCCGCACAGCACGGTTTCGTTCCGCACCAGGTAGTCGAACGTGAGATCGGTCAGGTGCATGCCGCCGAGCAGCTTGCGCGCGTACTCGTAGCTGCCGAGGTTGGTGCCCTCCTGCCAGGCGCCCAGCTCGGCGATCGTCTTCAGCGAGGACTGGATGTACCACGGGAACGCCTCTTTCGCGTCCTCGTGCGCCTGTTGGGTGGTCTCGGCGCAGTGCGCCTGCGCGAAGGTGGCGATCCGGTTGTTGATGAACTTGCCCACCGGCTCGGCCTGTTCGAGCCCTTCGCGGTAGCGGCCGACGCGTTTGGTCAGCCCCTCCGGCGGGATCGCCACCGAGAACGACAGCAGCCCGATCCCCTTGCGCCCCACGATTTCGTGGCTGTCCGCGCTGGAGGTCGCGCCCCAGATCGGCGGATGCGGCTGCTGGTAGGGCTTCGGCACCACACCGCGCGGCGGGAGCTTGAAGAACTTCCCGTCCCAGCTGAACTCCTCCTCGGTCCAGGCGCCGACGATGACGTCCAGCGCCTCCTCCCACATCGGGCGGGTGTCGGGCGGGCTGATCCCGAAGCCCTCGATCTCGATGCGGGTGCCCGAACGGCCGGTGCCGAACTCCAGCCTGCCCTTCGACAGCACGTCCACGGTGGCCGCGGCTTCGGCGGCGCGCACCGGGTGGTTGTACGGGAACGGCAGCAGCCGGACGCCATGCCCGATGCGGATGTTCTGGGTACGCGCCGCGACGGCGCCGTAGAACACGCCGGGCGCGGAGGAGAACGAGTACTCGTCGAGGAAGTGGTGCTCCACCGTCCACACGCTGTGGAAGCCGAGCCGGTCGGCGAGTTCGATCTCGGTGAGCGTGTTCTCGAACGCGTTGTAGGCGCTGTCCGGGCCCCATGGCCTCGGCACGGGCAGTTCGTAGATCAGGGCGAGCTTCATCGGTCCTCCCTGGACGTGACGGACCCGGAATGCGGGGTCAGCGGTTCGACGCCGAGGTCGAACGCGATCAGCGCACCGGTCAGCGAGTAGGTGACGTAGAGCAGCCCGTCGTCGCCGGCGCAGCAGTTCGTCGGCTGGGTGCCTTCGCCCGTTTCGATCGTCTCCTTCAGCTCTCCGCCGGAGTAGACGAAGATCGCGTTGCCGACGCTGCCGCAGACGTAGAGCGTTCCCGCGCCGTCGAAACAGAAGCCGTCCGGCATCCCCGAGGGCAGCCTGAGCACCTGCTCGGGTTCGCCGAAGGTGCCGCCGGAAACCTCGAAGGCGAGCACCTTCCTGGTCAGCGACTGCGCGAGGTACAGGCGCCCGTCGGGTCCGAACGCGACTCCGTTGGGCATCCCGGGGATTTCGGCCGAGCCGAGCACACCGCCGTCCGGTCCGATCGCCACGACGTGCCCGGGCTTGAGGTCACGCAGGTGTTCCCAGTCGGCGCTGTCGGTGACGTACAAGGTCCCGTCCGGGCCGAAACACAGGTCGTTCGGCCGATGCGGGGCGGGGCCGGGAAAGGCGTCGGTGACGGTCGTGACCGTGCCGTCGGGATCGACGCGCTGGACGGAGCCGGGCAGTTGTCGCGGTGCGTGCCAGTAGCCGGTGCCTTCGGCGGACAGGCCGCCGTTGTTGGCCACGTACAGTTCCCCGCCCGCGCCGAGCACGCTCCCGTTGGGACCGCCGCCGCAGTCGCCCAGCGGAGTCACCGTCCCGTCCGGAGCGACGCGGCTGAGCGCCTCGCCCTTCATCTCCACCACGGCGACCGCGCCGTCGCCGAGATACGTGGGCCCCTCCGGGAAACGCAGCCCTCCGGCGACGACTCTAGGGGCCGTCACGAAGCCGCCACCTCTTCGAACTCGTACCGCGGCAGCTCCTTCACGCGCGGCATGACTTCGGCCGCGAACAGCCGCATGTTGGCCTCGGCCGTCTCGTACGACATCCCGGCGAACGAGCACACCGCGTTGAACCCGTCGTTGCCGACCTTGGAGCGGATGTCGAGGATCCGCTCGTAGCACTGGTCCGGGGTCCCGTAGATCTGCAGCTCGATGAAGTTGTCCACGACGCGCTCGGAACCCTTGTTCTGGATGTAGGACGCGAGCGAGCGGTAGTACTCGTAGCCCTGCGTGCTGGCGAAGTGCCGGCCGCCCAGCTCGTAGTGCGCCATCACGGACTCGTAGTAGCCGCCGATGTACTGCTGCGCCATGTCGCGCGCCTTCACCGGGTCCTTGTCGCAGCAGACCCAGCCGGTGACCATCGGCGCGGGCGCCTCGGCGCCCTTCAGCTCACGGAACTGCTGCCGGTAGTTGCGCATGTCCTCGGAGACCTCTTCCCAGTCCTTCTGGGGGTTGATGAGGATCCCGGCGCCGACGTCGGCCATGATCCGCACCGACTCCGGGGACACCGCGGCCGCGTAAATGCGGTCCTGGAAGGTCTTCACCGGCCGGGGCCGGAGATCGCGTTTCGGGATCTTGTAGTACTTCCCGTCCGCTTCGACGATCCCGGTCTCCAGCGCGCGCAGCACGATCTCGGCGGACTCGACGAACCGGGCGCGCGACTCGTCCATCGGCACCCGCAGGCCCTCGAACTCGATACGCCCGAGCCCGCGGCCCATGCCGAAGATGAACCGGCCGCCCGACATCAGGTCCAGCATGGTGACCTGCTCGGCCACCCGCACCGGGTCGTGCCACGGCAGGATCACCGCGCCCGAGCCGAGCAGGATGTTCTTCGTCCGGCCCGCCATGTAGGACAGGAACTGCACCGGGTCCGGGCACATCGTGTACGAGGTGAAGTGGTGCTCGACGCCCCAGAGCATCTCGAAGCCCAGCGGCTCCGCCAGCTCGCACAGGCGCAGCTCGTCGGCGTAAACGCGCTGGTCGTCGCGCGAGTCACCGCCGCCCTGGAAGATGCTCGTGTATCCGACTCGCATCGGCTCAGACCTCTTTTCGGCTCAGGCGTTGGTAGGTTCCGTGGCAGAAGATCAAGGGCCGCCCGGAGTTCCGGACGGAAAGCTCGTGCACGTCGGCGAGCACGAAGACGTGGTCGCCCGCGTCGGTGACCGAATGCGTGGTGCAGTCGAACCACGCCAGCGCCCCGTCGAGGACCGGGGAGCCCATCGGCGACTCGCGCCACGAGACACCGCCGAACTTGTCCCCACCGGAGACGGCGAAGGCGCGTGAGGTGTCCTCACCGTCCTCGCCGAGCACGTTGACGCAGAACCGGCCCAGCGGCTCGATCCGCGGCCACGTCGTCGAGGTGCGGGCCACGAAGAAGCCGGCCAGCGGCGGTTCGAGCGAGACCGAGACGAACGAGCCGACCGCGAGACCGAGCGGGCCCGCCGCCGTCACCACCGCGACGCCGGTCGGGACGTGCCGCATCACGTGCCGGAACTGCTCCGGCGTGACCTCCCGTGCCGCGGTCATCGCTCGGTGGTGCCGGTCGGGGGCAACGCGAGGTCGTGTCCCAGGCGGGCCTGTTTCGTATGCAGGTAACGGACGTTCTGTGGCGCGGGCACGGTGCGCAACGGCCGCACCGTCACCTCCAGCCCCGCCGCCCGCAGCGCGCGCACCTTCTCGGGGTTGTTCGTCAGCACTGTGACGGCGTGCAGCCCGAGATCGAGCAGAACCTGCGCGGCGGGGCCGAAATCGCGGGCGTCGGCGGGGTGACCGAGGCGGAGGTTCGCGTCGACGGTGTCCATTCCGCCGTCCTGCAGCGCGTACGCCCGGAACTTGTCCGCGAGCCCGATCCCCCGGCCTTCGTGGCCGCGTTCGTAGATCAGCACCCCGCGCCCGGCGTCGGCGATCGCCCTCATCCCGGCGCGGAGCTGTTCCCCGCAGTCACAGCGCAGTGAGCCGAACAGGTCACCCGTCGCGCATTCCGAATGCACCCGCACCAGAACCGGTTCTTCACCGGAAAGATCCCCGAGCGAAAGCACCAGATGCTCGGTGCCGCCAGTACGCACGAGCCGCGCGGTGAACTCGCCTTCGGCCGTGGGCAACGGAATCGCGGGCGGCCCGGCGCGCCGGGCCTCGATCACGTCCCGGATGCCGACCACCGGAAACCCATGCCTGCGGGCGAATTCGAGTACGTCCTCGCCGCGGGCCATCTCCCCGTCCGGCCGGGTCAGTTCGCAAATCACCATCACCGGGTCGAGCCCGGCAAGCCTGCCCAGATCGACCGACGCCTCGGTGTGCCCCGGCCTGCCCAGCACGCCGTCCGCGTGCGCACGCAGCGGGAACATGTGGCCAGGGCGGCAAAAATCCTCCGGGCGGGCGTCGGGATCGGCCAGCTTCAGCGCGGTCGCGGCGCGGTCGGCGGCGCAGACACCGGTGGTGGTGCCCTCGACCGCGTCGACCGTGACCGTGAACGCCGTGCCGTGCCGCTCGGTGTTGTCGGAGACCATCAGCGGCAGTTCCAGCTCGTCCGCGCGGCCGGCGGGCATCGGCACGCACACGATCCCGGAACCGTGCCGCAGCAGGAAAGCCATCTTGTCCGGCGTCATGTGCGCGGCCGCCAGCACGAGGTCCGCCTCGTTCTCCCGGTCCGCCGCGTCCAGCACCACGACGAACTCACCGCGGGCCAGGGCGTCGAGCGCCTGCTGCACGCTGCCGTCCATCGCGCCCCTCCTTGCGTCATCGCTTGTGTTGACGATGACGGTAGCCCCTTCCCGGATCCTGCGTCAACGTTTACGCTGACTATTGCCCGGAGCGCGTGCGGGAACGTAGGTTGACCAGGCGCTCGGGCACTCACGTCAAGGAAGACAGGGGTCAGCAAGCATGACTGACAGCACCGGCCTGCCTACGGAACTCGCGGGGCCGCGGGGCTCCGCGCTCGCCAGGGAAATGATGCGGCGGATGCAGCGCGTCCGCCTGTTCGAGGAAGCCACCATCGCGTTGTTCCACGCCGGCGAGCTGCCGGCCATGGTGCACCTGTCGATCGGGCAGGAGGCCGCGGTCGTCGGGGCCTGCCTGGCGACGGAGACCTCGGACTACATGACCGGCAACCACCGCTCGCACGGCCATCCGATCGCCAAAGGCGCGAACCTCGACGGGCTGATGGCCGAACTGCTCGGGAAGGCGGGCGGGGTGTGCGGCGGCAAGGGCGGCAGTATGCACCTGGCCGACTTCTCCGTCGGCAGCCTCGGCGAATCCGGCATCGTCGGCTCGGCCATCCCGGTCGCCACCGGCGCGGCGCTGGCGGCCCAGGTCCGCCGCAGCGGCCAGGTTTCGCTCTGTTTCTTCGGCGACGGCGCCGCCAGCGAAGGCGTGCTGCACGAGTCGATGAACATGGCGAGCATCTGGCGGCTGCCGGTGATCTACTTCTGCGAGAACAACGGGTACGCGGTGAGCGTGACTTCGGCGGAATCCCTTTCCGTGCCGGACGTCGCGATGCGCGCGGCCGGCTACTCGATGCCCGGCGTCGTCGTCGACGGACAGGACGTGCTCGCCGTTTTCCGTGCCACCACCGAGGCCGTGCGGCGGGCGCGGGCGGGCGAGGGGCCGAGCCTCGTGGAGGCGAAGACGTACCGGTTCCACGAACACGCCTACGGGCTCGTGGTGCCACAGCCCTACCGGGACCAGCAGGTCGTGGACAGCTGGTTCGACACCGTCGACCCGATCACCTTGTTCCACGACAAGCTCGTCGGCTGGGGTGTGCTCACCGCGGACGAACTCCGGTCGCTGCACGAAGAAGTGAAGTCCGAAGTGGACGCTTCGGTCGAGTTCGCCCGCCGGTCGCCGTTCCCGCCGCCGGAAGCCGCCTACACAGACCTTTATTCGGAGGTGACCGCGTGACCGCCGCGAAGACCCGCGCCAGGCAACTCGGCTTCCTGCAAGCGATCAACCGCGCGCAGCGTGAGGAAATGACGCGCGACGAGAACGTGATCCTGATGGGACAGGACCTGCGCGCCAACGTGTTCGGCGCCGCGGCCGGCGCGCTCGACGAGTTCGGCCCGGACCGGGTGCGCGACCTCCCGCTCGCCGAGGCGGGCTCGATCGGCGTCGCGGCCGGGGCGGCGATGGCGGGGCTGCGGCCGATCATCGACCTCACGGTGGCGAGTTTCGTGTTCGGCGCGATGGACCAGTTCGTTTCGCAGCTGGCGAAGGCGCGCTACATGTTCGGCGGCCAGGCGACGCTCCCGGTGGTCGTGCGGGCCGCGTTGTACTACCACGGCGGGACGGCGGGGCACCACGCCGACCGGCCGTACCCGATGTTCATGAACGTGCCCGGGCTGAAGATCATCCTGCCGTCCACCGCCCCGGACCTGCTGGGGCTGTTGAAGAGCGCGATCCGCGACGACAACCCGGTGCTGTGCTTCGAGGACGCGAACCTGTGGGGCCGCAAGGGCCGCGGCCCGCTCGTGCCCGAGGGCGAGGACCACCTGGTGCCGCTGGGCAAGGCGGCGATCCGGCGGGAAGGCACGGACGTGACCATCGTGGGCATCGGGCACGGTTGCGTGCTGGCGTCGGAAGCGGCCGAGCAGCTGGCCGCGGACGGCATCAGCGCCGAGGTGATCGACCCGCGCACGCTGGTGCCGATGGACTGGCCGACGATCCTGGAGTCAGTCTCCCGCACGGGGCACTGCGTCGTGGTCGACCCGGCGAACCGGACGTGCAGCGCGGCGAGTGAGATCGCCGCCCGCGTGGTCGAAGAGTGCTTCGGCTCCTTACGCGGCCCCGTCGTGCGCGTGACCACGGACGACATCCATGTGCCGTTCAGTCCCGCGCTGGAGAAGCAGATCTACCCCACCAAGGCGAAGGTCGCCGCCGCCGCCCGCCGCGCGCTGGCCGGCTGAACGAAGGAGAATCCGTTGGCACGTCACGAAGTCCGGCTGCCCCAGCTGTCGATGGGCATGAGCGACGCGGAGATCATCGACTGGTATGTCGAGGAGGGCGAGGAAGTCGCCGCCGACGCGGACCTGGTCGAAATCGAAGCCGAAAAAGCACGCCAGATGATCGTCGCCCCCCACGCCGGAACCATCCGCGACCTCCACGGCGAAAGCGGAGACGTCATCGAAGTCCGCGACCTGCTCTGCATCATCGAAACGGCCTGACGCGCGAAAGGCGGCCGCCCTGTTCGGGGCGGCCGCCTTTCGCATCGCGCGGGAAAGCCCCTAGCGCGGGGCCATCCGGTAGTCCGCGAGATCCGGGTAACAGGCCCGGATCAGGTCGATCTCGTCCATCGCGCAGCCGGGGACCGCGGCCACACTCTCCTCCGCGCACACCTCACCGAGGTGCGCCGCCGCGGTCTCGTCGTCGAGGCCGGGCGTGAAAAACCCTGGTGCGGCAGCGGAAAACAGCCGCGACATCCGCCCGCCACCCGCCGAGACCACCTCGCCGGTGACCGTGCTCGACGGGTGCGCGAGCGCCAGCACCACAGCCGAGACGAACGCGGGGTCGAGCTTGGGGTCCAGCCGCCCGTAGACCTCACCGGCCATCCGCGACCGCGCGACGGGCGCGATCGCGTTCACCCGGATGCCGTGCTCCGCGCCCTCCGACGCGAGCACCCGCGTCAGCCCGACCACGCCCATCTTCCCCGCGGCGTAGACACTGGACCGCCGCTGCCCGAACATCCCGACCGCCGACGTCGTGTTCACCACCACGCCCTCACCCTGCGCCTGAAAGCGCTTCCAGGCCGGCAGCAGCAAGTGGAACGCGCCGAGCAGATGCACCCGCAGCGACGCCAGCACGTCGTCGTAGCGCACCCCGCCGAACTCGTTGGTGCGCGCGATACCGGCGTTGTTGACGAGGATGTCGAGCCGGCCGAACTCGGTGAGGGCCCGGTCCACGATGGCCTCGCCACCCGCCGGGTCCGCGACGCTGCTGTGCTCCGCCACCGCTTCTCCCCCGGCGGCACGGATTTCCGCGGCCACCGCGTCCGCGGGATTCTCCCCGCCCGCCGTGCCGTCGACGGCGGTGGCGACATCGTCCACGACCACCCGGGCACCGCGACGCCCGAGGTCGAGCGCGTACTGCCGCCCGAGCCCGTGACCGGCGCCCGTGACGATCGCGACGCGCCCCGTGAAGTCCAGCATGAACCGCTCCTTTCAGCCGGAGGCGGCGCGGCGCTTCGCGAGCACGGCGGCGAACTCGGGGCCCGCCATCGCCTGCTCCTCCAGCGCCAGCCCGAACCCGAGTGCACGGGCCGCGGCCTCCTTCAGATGGGTGTTGAGCACAGATTTGGTGCTGCGCAAGGCGAACGGCGGCAACTCGGCCCACTCGGCGGCGAGCGCGGACGCCGCCGTGAGCGGATCCTCGGCCACCTCGTGCACCAGCCCCACCTCCACCGCCTTCTCCGCGGTGAGCACGGCACCACCGAGCACGAGGTACTTCGCCCGGTTGACGCCGACGAGCACCGGCCACAGTGCCGCGCTGCCGTTGCCCGCCGTCACCCCGCCCTGCACGTGCTTGTCCCCGATCCGCGCCGCTGGCGCGACGAAGGCGACATCGGCCAGCGTCGCCAGCACCGCGCCGAGGCCGAAGGCATCCCCGTTCACCGCGGCGATGACCGGCTTTTCCAGGTCCAGCAACGATTCCACGATCAGCCGCGCTTCCTGGACCGGAGTCAGCCCGGTGCCAGTGGTGAACGTGCGGGACGCCGCGCTGTCACCGCCGCGGCAGAACGTGTCCCCCGCGCCGGTGAGCACCACCGCGCGAACGCGCTCGTCGGCTCGGACGCGGGAAAAGATCGCGCTGAGCTCCGAATGCATCGCGTCGTCGGCGGCGTTGCCCCGGTCGGGCCGGTTCAGCACCAGTGTCGCGACGCCACCGTCCACCGCCACCCGGATCCGCGTGTACTCGTCCTGGACCAGCATCCGGTGATTGTATTCAATCAACACCCGTGTTGAAAACCCTCAGTTCCGATCTGCCAGGATCCGGTCCCGCCCCTGCATGATGTGCTCGTGCATCAGCTGCGCGGCCCGACTCGGCTCGCCTTTCGCGATCATGTCGCGAATCAGCTGATGAAACAGGTTCGACCGCTCCAGCTGACGCGGGGTGAACGCCCGCAACGCCTCGAACACCAGCGGCGCGTCGACGGCACTGGTCAGCAGGTGCGCCAGCCGCGAATGCCGGCTCGCGCCGATGATCGCGGCGTGCACGCGGCGGTTCGCCTCACCGATCAGCCTCGTCCGCTCGACCGGGTCGAGTCCCTTGCGCCGCAAGGCTTTCCCGAAGTCACGGATCCCGTCGTCGATCGCCGCCAGGTCTTCGGGCACGGCACGCGCCGCCGCCAGCTCACACGCGTAGGACTCCAGCCGCGCCCGCAGCTCGTAGGTGTCGAGCACGTCCTGACGGCCGAGCGTCCGCACCACGGCGCCGCGATTCCGTTCGGTCACCACGAGCCCGTCCGCCGCGAGCATCCGCACCGCCTCGCGCACCGGCGTGCGCGACAGGTTCAGCTCGGCCGCGATCCGTTGCTCGATCAACCTTTCCCCTGGCCGCAACCGTCCTTCGACGATCCACGCGCGCACCGACGCGTACGCCAGCATCGGCGCGGACATCCCCGGCCCCGGCATCGGC
>NZ_VMNW02000041.1 GCF_007713735.2 Amycolatopsis acidicola
CGGTGGGGCGGCTCGCTTCGCGTTGCCGGGTGGCGGTTTGGGTGCGTGGTGGGGTGGCTTGCGTTGCGTTGCCGGGTGGCGGTTGGTGCCGTGGTCGGTGGGGTGGCTCGCTTCGCGTTGCCGGGTGGCGGTGTTGTGCGGTGCGGAGTCAGCCCGGCTCGCGTTTCCGTGCCTCGATCAAGAATCGGTACGAGTGCGCGACGAATGGGCCCTCGGCCTGAATCCGTTGGTGCAGCTGCAAAAGCCGCTCCCGGTAGCGCTCGGCGGAGAAGTCCGGCACCGTCCACAGCACCTTCCGCAGGAAGTGCACCACGGCGCCGACATCCCCGAACTCCACGCGCAGCGCCGCCTCCCGCAGGTCGACCACCTCGAGCCCCGTGGCCTCCGCCTGCTCGACGGCGCGGCGCGGGCTGCGCGCCTGGCTGACCGGTTGCGGGCCCATCATGAAGTCGATCAGCTCCTGGTTCGAACCGGCGCCGACCTGTTGCGAGAAGTACGTACCGCCCGGAGCGAGCACGCGGCTGATCTCCGGCCACGCCGCCACCACCGGATGCCGGCTGGTCACCAGATCGAACGTGCCGTCGCGAAACGGGAGGGTGTCCTCCGCCGCGCGCGCGACGCGGCCACCCATCGGGTCGAGATTCCGTTGCGCCACAATGGCATTCGGGGGCCAGGCCTCGGTGGCGGCGAGCCGGGCCGGTGGCTTCGGGATGCTCGCCACGACCTCGCCGCCACCGGTCTGCACGTCGAGCGCCACCTTCGCCCGCGCCATCCGCTCGCCCAGCAATCCGGCGTAACCCCACGGCGGACGCTCCTCGCTGGCGCGGCCCTCGAACCAGGAGAAATCCCAGCCCGCCAGCGGCATGGCCTCCCCTTCGGCGACGAGTTCGTCGAAGGTCATCGGCACTCCAGGGCGTCCACGATGAGGTCGAGCAACCGCTTGGTCTGGTCCGGGGTGTCGTTGTCCGCGGTGGACAGCAGCGCGCCGAAGATCATCGCGGTGACGTCCTCGGGCCGCACGTCGGAACGCAGCGAGCCCGCCCGCGCACCCGCTTCGAGGATCGTGCCGATCGCCGCGGTGATCCGTTCCTTCGTGGGTTTCGTGATGCGGCCGGACGACCAGCCGGCACGGAGCGTGTCGAGAAACCCGTGCTTCACCGCGACGAACTGCGCGTAGCGGTCCATCCAGGCGCGGAGCGCGGCGTCCGGCGCCAGCTTCCCGAGCAGCTCGGCCGGGCTCGCGGTGACGGCGTCCAGCTCCGAGGCGTAGACGGCTTCGATGAGCGCCTCGCGGGTGGGGAAGTGGCGGTACAGCGTGCCGATCCCGACGCCCGCCTCGCGCGCGATGTGCTCCAGCGGGATGGCGTTGTCCGCCCTGGCGAACGCGTCCCGCGCGACCGCGACCAGGCGGTCCCGGTTGCGGCGCGCGTCGGCCCGCAGGGGACGATCGGCTGCCTGACTCAAGCGGAGGCACCTCCGTTTGTGCTAGTGTCGGTTATGCGGAACCACCTCCGCTTAGCCCATTCTTCCACAGGCAGGACATTTCCGATGGCCGCTGGCACTCCCTCCTCCGACACCACAGCCACGGGCGCGCCGCGCCCCGGTGGCCCCGGCGCCTTCGCCGGGCGCACCGTCTCCCGCGTCGGCTACGGGGCGATGCAGATCAGCCGGCTCACCGAAGACCGCGCCGGGGCGATCGCGTTGCTGCGCCGCGCCGTCGAGCTGGGCGTGGACCACGTCGACACCGCCGAGTTCTACGGCTTCGGGTTCGTCAACGAGGTCCTCCGCGACGGCCTCCGCCCCGACGACGACGTGCTCGTGGTCAGCAAGGTCGGCGCCACCCCGAACCCGGGCGGCAGACTTCCGCTGCGCACGGCGCAAAAGCCTGAGGAGCTGCGCGCGAGTGTCGAGGACAACCTGCGCAGCCTGGGCATGGACCAGGTCCCGGTGGTGAACCTGCGCCGCACCGACCACGGGCCCGGCGTGAAGGCCGAGGGCGACCAGGTGGTCGATCTCGACGACCAGCTCGCCACCATGATCGCGCTGCGCGACGAGGGCAAGATCGGCGCGATCGGGCTCAGCAGCGTCAGCCTCGACGTGCTGCGCCGGTCGCTCCCCGCGGGCATCGTCTGCGTGCAGAACGCCTACAGCCTCGTGGCCCGCGAGGACGAGGAAATGCTTGCGCTGTGCGAGAAGGAAGGCATCGCGTGGGTGCCGTACTTTCCGCTCGGCGGCGCGTTCCCCACCATGCCGAAGGTGACCGACGAGCCCGCCGTCGTCGCCGCGGCGGAGTCGCTCGGCTGCACCCCCGCGCAGGTCGGCCTCGCCTGGCTGCTGCGGCATTCGCGGAACACGCACCTCATCGCGGGCACCGCGGACGCCGGTCACCTGGAGGCCAACATCGCCGCCGGCCGGATCGAGCTGGACGACGCGACGGTCGCGGCGCTCGACGCCGTCCCGTCGCGTTCGGCGCAGGTGCCGCTCGGCTGAGCGCCACCCGTCCGGCGGCGTACCCGGCACGAAGGGCGAAACCCGGCTGCCCCATCCGTGGGGTGGCCGCGCGCATCCGTGTGACGTGCGATGACAGGGGCCAGGCCGGGAGATCATCGTTGAGAGATGGCGGACCTGGAGGAGCTCGCCGGGGCGCTGCTCGTCCAGTGCCGTCCCTCGGAAGCCCGCGCGGCGGCCGAGGTCGCCGGCGCGCACGCCGCCGGTCTCGTGCTCACGGCCGGGAACCCGGAGCCCGTGGTCGAAGACCTGCGCGCGGGCGGGTTCACCGGCCCTATCCTGTGCGACGCTGGGCGCTACTCCGGCTCCCGGCGGATCCCGGCGTCCCGCGGCATCCGGCAGGCGTGGGTGCGCCGCCAGCACGCGCTCGGCCTCGTCGCGCTGACCGACTCCGGGTACCTCGCCCCGCGAGACCTTCGTGGCCTGCGCACGATCCTGCGCCCGGCCCGCGAGCTGGAACCGCCGGTGATCGCGATGCTGCCGATGGCGGCGCGCTGGTTCGCCACCGACGCGATCGTCGACACGCTCCTGCGCGAGATCGACCGGGCAGGCGTGCCGGTGGCCGTCGCGATCGAACACCGCCGGGACCCGTTCGGCGCCCAGTACGTCCTGCGCGGCTGGCTGCGCCTGGTGAAGTCGGCGACCGTGCCCGTGCTGTTGTTGCGCTCCAACGTTTCCGCGCTCGGCGCCCTGTGCCACGGCGCGCACGCGGCCGCCGTCGGCACCAGCAGTTCCCTGCGCCGCCTGCACCCGCTCGCGCCGTACAACCAGCCGCCACCGCCGGGCGTTTCCGCCTTCGTGACGCCGTTGCTGGGCTATCACCGGCTCGAAACGCTCGCGCGGATCCCGGAGCTGAGCGAACTCTGGAAATGCGAATGCCCGGTCTGCTCCGGCCGCACGCCCGGGGCGCGGGAGGCGTTCCGGCATTCGCTGCACGCCCAGCTCCGGCTCCGCGGCGGGCTGCACGGCACCGCCTGGCACGAACGATGTGGTCAGGCGCTTTTCCTGCACCAGCGGATGACCGAGGCGATCCCCGGCTGGCGGCCACCCGACGGCGTGCGCAGCTGGTACCAGGTCACGGCGACGCCGGAGCCGGCGAACTGAACCTGTCGCGCAGCACCCAGGTCTGGCCCAGCGTCCACAGGTTCTGCGCGAGGAAGTACAGCAACACCCCCAGCGGCAACGGGAAGAACGAGCCGGAGACCAGCACGCCCAGCGGCGCCAGGTACACCAGCGCCTTCGTGATCGACGGCGCTTCCGCCTGGCGGCGCAGGGAGATCTTCATGCTGACGAACGTCGCGAGGCTCGTCAGGAGCATCAGCGGGATGCCGACCGCGAGCATGTGCGCGTGATCGGTGCCGAACGTGGCGAGCTGCGACGCCGGCTGGCTGAGCCAGTTCCCCAGCCTCGCGCCGAAAATGTCGGCCCGCACGAACGAAAGCACGCCCTGCCGGTCGAACACGAAGTTGCTCCGCGCGTCGGGATGGAAGTCCCGCAACACCGTGTACAGGCAGAAGAACACCGGGAGCTGCACCAGGGACATCAGGCAGCTGCCCACCGGGTTCACGCCCAGTTCCTTCATTTCCGCGCTGAGCCGTTGCGGATCGTTCCGGTGTTTTTCGCGCAGTTCCTTGATGCGCGGGGCGGCCTCGCGCATCTTGGCGGCAGCGCGCAGCTGGCTCAGCGTGGGTTTCAGCAGCAGCGCCCGCAGGGTGAAGACGAGGAAGAACACGGCCAGCGCCCAGGCGAAGCCGTTGTCCGGGCCGAGCAGGAAACCGAAGACCTGGTGCCAGAGCCAGAGAATGGCCGACACGGGGAAGAGCAGGAAATCGAACACGAGCAGCACTCCGTATGCCGAAGAGGAAAAGGACAGGCGGCAGCGGCTGCGCGGTGACGCAGAGAGGGAAGTGCTTACGCAGCCGCGAAAACGGCTGTGGGTGCTCGTGGCCTGGAGCGGCCGGGGGCGTTCGGGTCACGCAGGCGGAGGAAAGCCGCCTGCCGGGCGCGCACGCCCAGCCCGACCGCTCGCCCGCGCACCGGCCCGGAGACCGGATCCAGTTGCGGCGCGGCGAGACAGACGAGCAGGATCGCCGCCGCCCCGGCCGCGAGCAGCGCGGGCAGGGCCAGCGGGGTGGTGGTCAGCAGCTGCAGCAGGGGCAGCGCGGACAGCAGGGCCGGGACGAGAAAGGCCAGCAGCCACCTCATCCGCAGCGCGGAGCTCCCCGGTTCGACCACGTCCGCCACGATAGCGCGTCCGATGAGTTTCCGGTCGCGTGCTGGTCCATCCTGGCAACGACGGAAAGGCGGGGAAGATGACCGATCTGCGGGCGCTGCTCGACCGGTACGTGGCCGACGGGACCGTGCCGGGCGCGGTCGCCCTGGTCGCGCGGGGTGAGCACACCGAGGTGGCCGCCGTGGGGTCCGCCGACGTGGAGGGCACCGCGCCGATGGCCCGGGACTCGATCTTCCGCTTCGCCTCGATCACGAAGGAAGCCGTCTCGGCGGTGGCGATGATGCTCGTCGAGGACGGCGTCCTGCGCCTGGACGACCGCATCGACCGCCGGCTCCCGGAGCTGGCCTCGCCGAGGGTGGTGCGCACGCCGAGGAGCCCGGTCGACGACGTGGTCCCGGCGAACCGGCCGATCACCGTGCTCGACGTGCTCAGCTCGCGGATGGGCTACGGCTTCCCCTCGGATTTCACGCTGCCCGCCGTGCAGCCGCTGTTCGACGAAGTGCAGGCCGACGGCCGCAACCCCCAGAACTTCCCGCCGCCCGACGAGTGGCTCACGAAGCTCGCCCGCATCCCGATGCTGTATCAGCCGGGGGAAGCGTGGCTGTACAACACTTCCTACGACGTGCTCGGCGTGCTGCTGGAGCGGGCCAGTGGCTCCTCGCTGCCGGACCTCATGGCCGAGCGGCTGTTCGAACCGCTGGGCATGGCCGACACCGGCTTCGTAGTCCCGGCGGCGAAGCGCGGCAGGTTCACCAGCTTCTACCGGGTGCGTGAGGACGGCGGGCTGGAGCTGTCCGACGCGCCGGACGGGCAGTGGAGCACCCTGCCCGCGTTCGCGTCGGGCGCGGGCGGGCTGGTGGGCACCGTCGACGACTGGCTCCGCTTCTCGCGGATGCTGCTCGCCGAAGGCACGGCCGGAGGCCGGCGGCTGCTGTCGGCGGAATCGGTGCGGCAGCTGGTGACCAACCACCTCAGCCGCGCCGACCGGGAGTCCTCGGCACTGTTCCTCGAAGGCCACGGCTGGGGTTTCGGCGGTTCGGTCGACGTCGCCACCACCGAGCCCGGCAACGAACCGGGCCGCTACGGCTGGGTCGGCGGCACCGGCACGTCGGCGCACCTGGTGCCGGGCGCGGAGGCGGTGAGCATCCTGCTGACCCAGGTGGCCATGGCCGGCCCGGCCGCGCCGAAGATCATGCGCGACTTCTGGGTGTACGCCGCGCGCTGAACAGTCCGTTGTGGACGGTTCAGCGGCCCTGTTTCGCCATCCGGGCACGGACTTCCGGGCGCCGCAGCGGGGGCACGGTCGTCGGTGGCTGCTTGCGGGCCGGCAGCTCGCCGAGCAGCCGCGCGGTGATCGTGGCGATCTCCGCGACCGCGGCCTCGAAGGGCTCGCGGGTGGCGTCGGACAGGGTCTGCACCCCGGTCACTTTGCGTACGTACTGGCGGGCGGCCGCCTCGATCTCCTCGGCGGTGGCCGAGGGCTCCAGCCCCCGCAGGACGGTGATGTTCCGGCACATACCCCACAGCGTAGCCGTGCTCCGGGGCAGAGGCGCCGGTCAGCAGGTCGAAGCCCCCTCACAGCCGTGCCGGCCCGGCACTGTCTACTGTGGAACGTCGGTCTCCCGTAGCGCGGTGACGACGCTGCCGAGGTGACGCCGGACCGCGCGCTCCGCGCCCTCCGGGCTGCGCGCGCACAGTTCGTCGATGATGGCCAGGTGCTCGGGCAGCGAAACCTGCGGGCGGCCGGGCCGCAGCGCCAGCCGGAAAGCGTGCCTTACGTTGCGGGCGCGCAGGTTCACGAGCACCTCGGCGGCCACGGCCTGCGCGCCGATGTCGCGAATCCGGTCGTGCAAAGCGGAATTGAGCTGCGAGTAGGTCATCACCTCGCCGCCGCGGACCGCGTCCTCCATGCGACGGCCCAGTTCGCGCAGCTCGGCTATCTCCGCGTCGGTGATGCGCTCGGCCGCCTTCGCCGCGCAGAGGCCCTCGACCACCATCCGCACCTCGGTGATCGCGATCGCTTCGGCGAGGGTCACCTGCCGCACCCGCGCGCCGCGGTTCGCGATCCGCTCGACGATGCCCTGATGGCTCAGGTCGACCAGCGCCGCGCGCACCACGCCGCGGGTGGTGCCGAACAGCTCGCTCAGCTCCGCTTCCACGAGCCGCTGGCCGGGGGCGAAATCCCCCGCCACGATGGCGGACCTGAGTCTTTCGGCGACGTCGCCGGGATCCGCCGCGCCTTCGCGTGCGCTGGTACTCACGTGGGCTCCTAGGTGTCGTGACCCGGGGTCCCGTGAGCGTAAACCGCGAACGAAATTGTGCACAACATCCCGGCCCGGCCCGGCGTTCGACGGGATTTCGTGGGATTTTCCCCGGATCGGCCCCGCGGATCTCGCCAATTTTTGTGCGCGGGATTGGCTTCACAATTGTTCACAATCGCTGTAACCTCCGTCACGATCTGTCGGACCGCAACGCTGCGCGACACGGGTGGCGCGCACTCTCCCAAGGAGTCCCCATGCACCGGTTCCTCACCCGCGGCCCACTCGTGCGGCGGGTACTCGCCGCGGCGGCCGCGCTCGCGCTCACCGTGACGGCCACCGCCTGCGGTTCGAGCGGCAGCTCGTCCACCACCACCCCCGAGGGCAACACGGCGCTGAAGGTCGGGGTGATCTCCATCGTCGACGTCGCCCCGATCTATCTGGGCGTCAGCAAGGGTTTCTTCAAGGAACAGCACCTCGACCTGACGCTGGAGACGGCGCAGGGCGGCGCGGCGATCGTGCCCGGCGTGATGAGCGGGCAGTACCAGTTCGGCTTCAGCAACACGACTTCCCTGCTGCTGGCCCAATCCCAGGGCCTGCCGGTGAAGGTGGTCAGCTCGGGCAACTCCTCGACGGGCACGCCGGGCAAGGACTTCGGCGCGGTGATCGTCAAACCGGACAGCCCGATCAAGACCGCGGCCGACCTCGCGGGCAAGAAGATCGCGGTGAACACCCTGAAGAACATCAACACCACCACCATCAACAGCGTGGTGCGGCAGGCGGGCGGGGACCCGTCGAAGATCCAGTACGTCGAGCTCGGCTTCCCCGACATCGCCGCCGCGGTGGCCAAGGGCGACGTGGACGCGGGTCAGGTGGTGGAGCCGTTCCTGACGATCGCGACCCAGCAGGGCGACCGCCAGGTGGTGTCGAACTACGCGGGCACCGACCCGAACCTCGAGGTCGGCATGTACTTCAGCTCCCAGCAGTACCTCCAGAAGAACCCGCAGGTGGCACAGGAGTTCACCGCCGCGATGCAGAAGTCGCTGACCTACGCCCAGGAGCACCCGGACGAGGCGCGCGCGATCCTCAGCAGCTACACGAAGATCGACCCGAAGGTGCAGGCCGCGATGATCCTGCCCAAGTGGAGCCCGGACATCGACAAGGCCGCGGTGCAGAAGCTGGCCGACCTCGCCCAGCAGGACGGCCTGATCACCAAGCCCGCCGACGTCACGGCCCTGCTCCCGTGACGAGCGGAAACCCCCGCACGCCAAGGTGGCGCGCATGACGGACGCCGCGGTGTCCCGGCGCGGCGGATTCTCGATCCGCCGCGGCCGGGACGCCCTGCTCGGGGTCACCGGGCTCGTGATACTGGTGGCACTGCTGGAAATCCTGCCGCGGTCGGGGATCGTCGACCCGCGATTCCTGGCCCCCGCCAGCGAAATCGCCAAGGCGCTCGGCGACGAGCTGGGCCAGGGCGCGTTCTGGACGTCGCTGGGGCAGACCCTGCTCGGCTGGGCGATCGGCCTCGCCATCGCCATGGTGGCGGGGATCGTGCTCGGCATGATCATCGGCAGCGTGCCGTTCCTGCGCGCGTTCACCAGCTCCACCATCGAGTTCCTCCGGCCCATTCCCTCGGTGGCGCTCATCCCGCTGGTGGTGCTGATCTACGGCAGCGAACCGCAGTCCGCGCTCGTGCTCGTGGTGTACGCGTCGGTCTGGCAGGTGCTCGTGCAGGTGCTCTACGGGGTCGCCGACGTCGATCCGGTCGTGCGCGACACCGCGCGCTCCTACCGGTTTTCGCGGTGGTCGATGGTCCGCCACGTCATCTGGCCGACCGCTTTGCCTTACGTGGTCACGGGTTTCCGGCTGGCCGCCGCCGTCGCGCTGATCCTGGAGATCACCGCGGAGCTGATCATCGGCGTGCCCGGGCTGGGCAAGGACATCGGCGTCGCGCAGGGTTCGGGCGCCGTGCCGCTGACCTACGCGCTGGTGGTCGTCGTCGGCCTGATCGGCGTCGCGGTCAACGTGCTGGCGCGCAGGGTCGAACGGCGCGTGCTGCGCTGGCACAGCTCGGTCAGGAAGGACGTCGGATGAACCTCCGTGGCGCGGCGAAATCCGTCGCCTACGCGCTGGCGCTGCCGGTGATCCTCGTGGTCGTCTGGTGGTTCGCCAGCGCGGACAGCGAGAACTACTTCTGGCCGCCGCTCAAGGAAATCGTCTCGGCGTTCGGCGAGACGTGGACGGCGGACAAGTGGACCGGTGACGTGCTGCCGAGCCTCGGGAACCTGCTCGCTGGGTACTTTCTCGCGCTCGTGCTCGGCATCCTGCTGGGCACCGTCATCGGGCTTTCCCGCACCGTGCGGGCGTTGTGCGAGCCGGTGCTCGAGTTCTTCCGTGCGATCCCGCCGCCGGTGCTGGTGCCGATCATCGCGCTGTTCACCGGGTTCACCGGGGTGGTCCCGAAGATCGTCACCATCGCGCTCGGCTGCCTGTGGCCGATCCTGCTCAACACGGTGGAAGGCGTGCGCGGGCTGGACGAGGTGCTGCTCGACACGGCGCGCTCGTACCGGTTCCGCCGGCGCACACGCCTGGTGCGCGTGGTGATGCACGGGGCGAGCCCCCAGGTCGCCGCCGGGGCGCGGCAGGCGTTGTCCATCGGCGTGATCCTGATGGTGGTCAGCGAGCTGTTCGGCGCCAACCGCGGTCTCGGCGCGTCGATCGTGCAGTTCCAGCGGAGTTTCGCGATTCCGGAGATGTGGACGGGCATCATCCTGCTCGGCCTGCTCGGCGTGCTGCTCTCCGTCCTGTTCCGAATAGCCGAGCACCGGGCGCTGGCGTGGTACCGCGGGCTGCGCCGGGCCGAGAAAGAGAACTGATCGACAGTGTCTACTTCGGACGAACTCGCCCTCGAAGTGCGGGGCCTGCACAAGGTCTACCGCGGGCACGGCGACGACGTGGAAGCCGTGCGGGAGCTGACTTTCGCCGTCCCGCGCGGGGAGTTCCTGTGCGTCGTCGGGCCTTCGGGCGCCGGCAAGACCACGCTGCTGCGGTGCATCGCCGGATTGCTCGACCTCAGCGGCGGGGAGGTGCTGCTCGAAGGCCGGAAGGTGACCGGGCCGCCGGAGGGGATGGCGGTGGTGTTCCAGGAGTACGGGCGCAGCCTGTTCCCGTGGATGACCGTGCGGCAGAACGTCGAGCTGCCGTTGAAGGAGCGGAAAGTCCCGCGCGCCCAGCGTTCCGCGAAGGTGGACGAGGCCCTCGAAGCGGTGGGGCTCGCGGACAGCGCCTCGAAGCATCCGTGGCAGCTTTCCGGTGGTATGCAACAACGTGTGGCCATCGCGCGCGCGACCGCGTACGAGCCGGCGGTGTTGCTGATGGACGAGCCGTTCGCCGCCGTGGACGCCCAGACGCGGGCCGAACTGGAGGACCTCGTGCGGTCGCTGTGGCACCGGCTCGGGGTGACGATCCTGTTCGTCACGCACGACATCGACGAGGCGATCTACCTGGGCCGCCGCGTGCTCGTGCTGTCGAACCGGCCGACCGTGGTGCTGGAGGACGTGCCGGTGGACCTGCCGGACGAACGGGATCAGCTGTCCACCCGGTCCACGCCGAAGTTCGCGGAGCTGCGCGGGCACGTGTACGAACGGATCCAGGCGGCGAAGCAGGGATACCGGCCGGAAGAGGGCTAGTGTTCCTTCCATGCGGAAGCTGATCGCGACGGTCTTCAATTACTCACTCGACGGTTTCCTGGCCGACGAGGGGACCGATTTCTGGGAGTTCTGCTTCAGCCTGCCCGAAATCCGGCAGCCGGTCGATCCGGCGCACCTCGAGTTCCAGCGGGGTGCCCACGCCCACCTCATGGGCCGCACGACCTACGAGGGCATGTCACAGGCCATGACCACCACGGACCACCCGTTCGCCGAAACGTTGACCGGCGTGCGCAAGGTGGTGTTCTCGCGGAGTTTGAAGACGGCCGGGTGGGCCAACACCACCATCGCCGCGGGGGACACGGCGGAGGAGATCGACAAGCTGCGCCGTGGCGGGGACGGCTATCTCGTGGCCTGGGGCGGCGTCGGTTTCTGGCGCTCCCTGATGCGCCTGGACCTCATCGACGAGTTCCGGGTGAGCCTGTTCCCCTATGTGGCGGGCGAAGGCACCCGGCTGTTCGACGGATTCCCGAAGTCCTACCGGCTGGATCTGGTGTCCAGCACGCCTTCGAGGACCGGGAGCGGGATCGTGGAGCTGTGCTACCGGCGGCATCGGTGAGGTGGCGGGTTGTTATGGAGTCCACTATGGACACTCGCCGCGGCGTCGATCCGGGCCACGGGCGGCAACCGGGCGCGTCCGGTCCCGTGGTGTCCTGTAACTGGGCTCACATGCGAAACTGCGTCCCGGGTGCTACCAATGAAGTCCGAAAAGTACGTCATTGCGCAGCGATCCGGCCCGCGAGTGCGATGGCGGGATGCCGGGTGCGCGTAGCCCTGGCGTGGATGGAGAGGGTTCGATGCTGGTCGGAGTGCTGAAGGAGGCCGCCGCGGGGGAGACCCGCGTGGCCGCGACACCGGCGACGGTCACCCAGCTGCTGAAGCTGGGCTACGACGTCGTGGTGGAGCCGGGGGCCGGTGCGGCGGCGAGTTTCGCCGACGAGGCCTACAGCGAGGCCGGCGCGTCGGTCGGCGAAGCGGTGAAGGCGGACATCGTCCTCGGGGTCAATGCCCCTGGAAAAGCCCAGCTGGACGCGATGTCGCCGGGCGCGACGCTGATCAGCCTGCTGAGCCCGGCGTTGAACAAGGAACTGGTCGAGGACCTCTCGAAACGGCCCATCACCGCTTTGGCGATGGACGCCGTGCCACGGATTTCGCGCGCGCAGTCGCTGGACGTGCTGTCGTCGATGGCCAACATCGCGGGCTACCGCGCGATCGTCGAGGCCGCGCACGCGTTCGGCCGGTTCTTCACCGGTCAAGTCACGGCGGCGGGGAAGGTGCCGCCCGCGAAGGTGCTCGTCGTCGGCGCTGGCGTCGCCGGGCTGGCGGCCATCGGCGCGGCCGGGTCGCTGGGCGCGGTCGTCCGCGCGACCGACCCGCGGCCCGAGGTGGCGGACCAGGTGAAGTCCCTCGGCGGTGAGTACCTGTCGATCGAGGCGGCCGACGTCGAGGTCTCCTCGACCGGTTACGCCAAGGAGATGAGCGACGACTACAAGACCCGCGAGGTCCAGCTCTACCGCGACCAGTGCCGGGACGTGGACATCATCGTCACCACGGCGCTGATCCCGGGCAGGCCCGCGCCGCGGATCATCACCGCCGACATGGTCGCCTCGATGCGTCCGGGCAGCGTGATCGTCGACATGGCCGCGGCGAACGGCGGCAACGTCGAGGGCACGGTGGCGGGCAAGGCCGTCACCACCGCCAACGGCGTCACCATCCTCGGCTACACCGATCTGGCCGGCCGCCTGCCCACGCAGTCCTCCCAGCTGTACGGGACGAACCTGGTCAACCTGATGAAACTGGTGACCCCGGCCAAGGACGGCAAGCCGGTGTTCGACCTCGACGACGTCGTGATCCGGTCGATCACGGTGGTCAAGGAGGGCGAGCTGCTGTGGCCGCCGCCCCCGGCGCAGGTCTCGGCCGCCCCGAAGGCCGCGCCCAAGGAGCCCGCGCCCGAGCCGGAGCCGAAGAAGAAGATGTCCCCGGCGGCGAAAATCGGGCTGACCGCGCTCGCGGGCGTCCTGTTGTTCCTGCTGGTCGCGGCGTCACCTCCGGCACTGCAAGGACATCTCACCGTGTTCGCGCTCGCGGTGGTGGTCGGGTACTACGTGATCGGGCACGTGCACCACGCGCTGCACACGCCGCTGATGTCGGTGACGAACGCGATCTCCGGGATCATCGTGGTCGGCGCGCTGTTGCAGGTGGGCCATGGCAGCGCGGCGGTCACGTGGCTGTCGTTCGCCGCCATCCTGCTGGCGTCGATCAACATCTTCGGCGGATTCGCCGTCACCCGGCGCATGCTCTCCATGTTCTCCCGCAGCTGAGCCCGACCAGGAGGTCTGCAGATATGAACCTCGAAACGGTCGCTCAGGCGGCCTACATCATCGCAGCGTTGTTGTTCATCCTCGCGCTCGCGGGGTTGTCGAAGCACGAAACGGCCAAGACAGGCAACGGTTTCGGCGTCGCCGGCATGGTCGTCGCGCTCGCGGCCACCATCGCGCTCGCCGTGCAGCGGGATATTTCCGCGCTCGGGATCGTGCTGCTGGTGGTGGCGATGGTGCTCGGCGCCGCCGTCGGCCTGCAGCGCGCCCGCGCCGTGCAGATGACCGGGATGCCCGAGCTGATCGCGTTGCTGCACTCGTTCGTCGGGCTCGCGGCCGTGCTGGTCGGCTGGAACGGGTACCAGCAGGTCGAAGCCGACCCCACCGGCGCGGAGGCGCGCTCGCTCGACGCGCTCGGGCTCGGCGGCATCCACTCCGCCGAGGTCTTCATCGGCGTGTTCATCGGCGCGGTCACGTTCACCGGGTCGATCGTGGCGTTCCTGAAGCTGTCGGCCAGGATCAAGTCCTCGCCGTTGATGTTGCCGGGCAAGAACTTCCTCAACCTCGGCGCCCTGGTGGTGTTCGTGGCGCTGACGATCTGGTTCGTCGCGTCGCCGCAGTTGTGGCTGCTGATCGCGGTGACCGTGGTGGCGCTCGCGCTGGGCTGGCACCTGGTGGCGTCCATCGGGGGCGGCGACATGCCGGTGGTGGTGTCGATGCTGAACAGCTACTCGGGCTGGGCGGCCGCGGCGAGCGGGTTCCTGCTGGAGAACAACCTGCTCATCATCACCGGCGCGCTCGTCGGCTCGTCGGGTGCGTACCTGTCCTACATCATGTGCAAGGCCATGAACCGCTCGTTCATCTCGGTGATCGCGGGCGGGTTCGGGATCGAGGCCGGGCCTGCGGAGGACACCGACTACGGCGAGCACCGCGAGATCACCGCCGACGGCGTCGCGGAACTGCTGGCCGACGCGTCCAGCGTGATCATCACGCCGGGCTACGGAATGGCTGTGGCGCAAGCACAACACGGTGTCGCGGAGCTGACACGCAAGCTGCGGGAGCGCGGCGTGACGGTGCGCTTCGGCATCCACCCGGTCGCCGGGCGCCTGCCGGGGCACATGAACGTGCTCCTCGCCGAGGCGAAGGTGCCCTACGACATCGTGCTGGAAATGGACGAGATCAACGACGATTTCGCCGACACCGACGTCGTGCTGGTCATCGGGGCCAACGACACCGTCAACCCGGCCGCGGCCGAAGACCCGGGCTCGCCGATCGCGGGCATGCCCGTGCTGACGGTGTGGGAGGCGAAGAACGTGGTGGTGTTCAAGCGGTCCATGTCCTCGGGCTACGCGGGGGTGCA
This sequence comes from Amycolatopsis acidicola, assembly GCF_007713735.2. Taxonomy (GTDB): domain Bacteria; phylum Actinomycetota; class Actinomycetes; order Mycobacteriales; family Pseudonocardiaceae; genus Amycolatopsis_E; species Amycolatopsis_E acidicola. The sequence continues at coordinate 14,385 of NZ_VMNW02000041.1, forward strand.
GAACCCGCTGTTCTTCCGGGAAAACACGGCCATGCTCTTCGGCGACGCGAAGGAGCGGGTGGAGGACCTGATCCGCGCGTTGCCCGCGGGGTCCGGAAGTTCGGCCCAGCCGTCCGTCGGCGCGGGCATCTCCTGACGAGATTCGTGGGCGGGGCCTGGTCGCCTGGCCCTGCTCACGGTCAAATTCCGGCGTGCGACAGCGCGCCCCAGCCCAGGAGAATGAGCAAGCCAACCGCGAAAACGGCGACAACGCGATCGCGGCGAGGGCGGGGCTGCGCCGCCACCCCCATTTGGCCGCCGCCGCGGCGCCCGCGAACAGAACCATCGCCAGCAATGCCAGGGCGAACTAGGCGAGCACCTCGCCCAAACCCTTGACCGTGCGGACGAAGCCGGAACCCAGCGCGCTGAAGCCGGGTGCAAGCGGGGCGCGCCCGGGCCGGTTTCAGCGCCCGTTGTCCCTGCCGGATCGGAAACCCTCATCCCACCCGCTGTGTCGATGCCCGCACGACCAGCTCCGGAGTGAAGACCACCTGCTGGTGCTGGTGCAGGGGATCCGTCGTCTCCTGCAGCAGCAACTCCGCGGCCGTACGCCCCAGGCGCCGCCGGGGCTGACGCACGGACGTCAGCGGAACAGCCGCGGCAGCGGCGAATTCGATGTCGTCATACCCGACGATCGCGAGGTCGTCCGGGACGCGCAGGCCCAGGCTCACGCACGTCTGCAACAGCCCCAGCGCCAGCAGGTCGTTCACGCAGAACGCGGCCGTCGGGCGCGAAGCGGCCGGGAGGCCCGCCAGCCGCTGCCCGGCATGGCGGCCATCGGCGACCGTGAGGCTCGTGGTGGTCAGGTCGACGAGGTTCTCAGGACCCAGACCCGCCTCCCGTAGCGCGCGCAACGCGCCTTCGTGGCGGTCGCGGACCTGGCCGAGCGAAGCGGGTCCGCCGATGAAGCCGATCCGTTCGTGCCCCGCCTCCAACAAGTGCTGGACCGCGATGTGCCCGCCGTACACGTCGTCCACGGCCACCGAACAGTGCGTCGCGGCATCGCGGGTGCGGTCGACGATCACGACGGGCGTACCGCGCAGCACGAGATCATCCAAAGTGGACGATCGTGGATCCACCGGGGTGATCAGAACCCCTTGCACCCGTTGCTGTTCCAGCCTGCCGAGATACGAGCTCTCCCGCTCCGCCCGGTTGTCGCTGTTGCACAGGAACAAGGACAGGTCACCCTCGTCGGCGGCGTCCTCCATCCCTGCCGCCACGTCGGCGAAGAACGGGTTGCTGCCGTCGAGCATCACGTACGCCACGGTCCGGCTGCGCCCCGCCCGCAGCTGGCGCGCCGACTCGTTCCGCACGAACTTCAGCTCAGCCATAGCGGCTTCCACCCGGGCGCGGGTGCCGGGGCTGACCCGGTCCGGCCGGTTCAGCACGTTCGACACCGTCCCGAGCGAGACGCCGGCGGCGGCCGCCACGTCCTTGATGCCCGCGGCGCGGACCTCGGGGACGTCCGGGGAATCCTGCACCGGCATCCGCGTCTGCCTTCCGTTGTTGAAACGTAACACTCGCTGCCCGAGGGTAACCCCCAGTTCAGTAAACCGCTGCTGAACTGGATCTTTCATGCAGCATTGACTTTGTGATCCGCTGCATAGTAGCGTCACCGCGCCAGGTTTGTGAAACCTTTCAATCGGAGGTCGCGATGGTGCGGCAGGACCCGGGCCCCGTGCCTTTACTGGAGGTCCGCGGCGTCACCAAGTCGTTCGGCGCGGTGGCCGCCGTCGCCGGAGTTTCGTTCCCCCTCCACGCCGGCGAGGCCCACGCTCTGGTGGGCGAGAACGGCGCGGGGAAATCGACCATCGTCAAGATGCTCGCCGGGGTCCACCGCCCGGATTCGGGCACGCTGCTGGTGGACGGCCGCGAGGTCGGGTTCTCCTCGCCCGCGGACGCCAAGGCGGCCGGGATCGCGGTCATCTACCAGGAACCCACGCTGTTCCCCGATCTCTCGGTCGAAGAGAACATCGTGATGGGCCGCCACCCCAAGGGCCGCGCGGGGATGATCGACCGGCAGGCGATGCGCGCGGAGGCCGAACGCCTCTTCGCCCGCCTGGGGGTGCGCATCGACCCGGCCCGCCCCGCGCGTGGCCTGTCGATCGCCGACCAGCAGATCGTGGAGATCGCGAAAGCGCTTTCCGCGGACGCGCGAGTGCTGGTCATGGACGAGCCGACCGCCGCGCTCTCGCTCGTCGAAGTCGAGCGGTTGTTCTCCGTCGCACGGAATCTGCGGGACGAGGGCGCGGCGATCATGTTCATCTCGCACCGCTTCGAGGAGATCACCGAGCTGTGCCAGCGCGTCACGATCATGCGCGACGGCAAGCACGTCTCCACCGACGCGCTGGACGATCTCACCGTCGACGAGATGGTGCGCCGCATGGTCGGCCGCGAGCTGGACGCGCTGTTCCCCAAACAGGACGTCGAACCGGGCGCGGTGGTGCTCGAAGTCACCGGCCTCGCCCGCGAAGGAGTCTTCCGCGACATCTCGTTTTCCGTGCGTGCGGGCGAAATCGTCGCGTTCGCGGGGCTGGTCGGCTCCGGGCGCTCGGAGGTCGTGCAGGCGGTGTTCGGAGTGGACGAACGCGACGCGGGCGAAGTTCGCTTGCTGGGCAAGAAACTCCGCCCCGGCTCGCCGCGCGCGGCGATGTCCGCCGGGATGGCGCTGGTCCCGGAGGACCGGCGCCAGCAGGGCCTGGTGATGGACCTGTCCATCGAGCGCAACGTGACGCTGCCGCGCTCGGGCAAGCTCGCCAAGCTCGGGTTCCTGTTCGGCCCGGGGGAGCGGCGCGAGGCGGTCCGCTGGACGGAGCGGCTGCGGACGAAGTACCGCAGGCTCGGCGACGCGGTCGCCACGCTTTCCGGGGGAAACCAGCAGAAGGTCGTGCTCGCCAAATGGCTTTCGATGGCGCCCAAGGTGCTGATCGTGGACGAGCCCACGCGCGGGATCGACGTCGGTACGAAGGCGGAGGTGCACCGGCTGATGTCCTCGCTGGCCGCGGAAGGGGTCGCGGTGATCATGGTCAGCTCCGAGCTGCCCGAGGTGCTCGGCATGGCCGACCGCGTGCTCGTGATGCGGGAAGGCCACATCGTGGCGGAGATCCCGCGCGCCGGGGCCACCGAGGACTCGGTGATGTTCGCGGCGATGGGGCAGGAGGCAGCGTGAACGCGACGAAGCTGGCGGCGCCGGCTCCTCGTGAGGCGACCGTACCGGGAAGGCGGACGGTGTTCGGCACAGTGTTCAAGGCACGCGAGTCCGGGATCGTGCTCGCGCTGGTGGTGCTCATCGCGTTCACCGCGACCCAGAACGACCGGTTCCTCTCCGGCCAGAGCATCCGCGACATCCTGCTCGGCACCGCGATCCTCGCGGTGCTCGCGATCGGCCAGGCGATCGTGATGATCACCCGCAACATCGACCTGTCGGTCGGCTCGGTGCTGGGCCTGTCCGCGTTCGCGGTCGGTTCGCTGCTGCGGGCGAACCAGGGCCTGCCGGTGATCGTGGCGGTGCTCGCCGGGCTCGCGCTCGGCGCGGCCTGCGGTCTCGTCAACGGCGTACTCGTCCGGTTCGGCCAGGTGCCCGCGCTGGTGGTCACCCTCGGCACGCTCTACGCCTACCGCGGCGCGGTCTACTTCTGGGCCGGCGGGCAGCAGATCAACGCCGACAAGCTGCCACAGTCCTTTTTGGAGTTCGGCAACTCCTCGGTGCTCGGCATCCCGTGGCTGGTGCTGATCGCGGTCGTGGTGCTCGTCATCGCGGGGCTCTTCCTCCGCAACTACCGCGCGGGCCGTGAGCTGTACGCGATCGGCTCCTCCCCGCAGGCGGCCGAGCTGGCCGGGATCAAGGTCGGCCGCAACACGATCGGCGCGTTCCTCGTCAGCGGCGCGCTGGCCGGGCTCGCGGGCGTGCTGTTCGCCGCGCGGTTCGGCACGATCGACGCCGCCGCGGGCAACGGCTACGAGCTCAACGTGGTGGCCGCCGCCGTGGTCGGCGGGGTCGCGGTGTTCGGCGGCAGCGGTTCGGTGTGGGGCGCGGCCCTGGGTGCCCTGCTGCTCACCGTCATCGGCAGCGCGCTGGCCGTGCTCGACATCAACCAGTTCTGGCAGCAGGCCATCGTCGGCGCGCTGATCCTGCTCGCCATCGGCGCCGACCGGCTGGTCGCGGCCCGCGTCGCGAAGGCACTCAAGAAGAGGGATTCCCATGTCTGACAAGGGGACTCGCCCGGCGTGGCTGTCCAGGCTGGCGAGCTGGGACGCGGCGGTCATCGTCATCACGGTGCTGGTGCTGGTGATCGCCTCCGGCGCGGTGGAGAACTTCGGCACCGGCCGCAACTTCACGTTCCTGCTGCTGGACCTGCTGCCCATCGCGCTGGTCGCGCTGCCGATGACCTTCGTGATCGTCACCGGCGAGATCGACCTGTCGGTGGCGAGCACCCTCGGGCTCACCTCGGCGGTGATGGGTGAGCTGTGGGACAAGGGCATGGCGATCGAGACGATCATGCCGGTGTGCATCGTGCTGGGCGCGGTGCTCGGCGCGCTCAACGGCTTCTTCGTCACCGTCCTGAAACTGCCTTCCCTCGCGGTCACCATCGGCACCCTCGCGCTGTACCGCGGCCTCGCGTTCGTGGTGCTGGGCGACAACGCGGTCGCGGATTTTCCGCGCGACTACACGTCCTGGATCACCGGCACCATCGGCGACGGGCCCATCCCGAACGTGCTCCTCCCGCTCATCGTGCTCGCGGTGATCTTCGGCCTCGTGCTGCACGCGACCCCGGTCGGCCGCGCGACCTTCGCGGCCGGCGCGTCCGAGCAGGCGGCCCGGTTCGCCGGGATCCGCGTGGGACGCCTCAAGTTCTGGCTCTACGTCGTCAGCGGGGCGGTCGCCGGACTGGCCGGAGTGGTGTGGACGCTGCGGTACTCCAGCGCCCGCGCGGACAACGGCCTCGGCCTCGAACTCGCCGTCGTCGCGGCGGTGCTGCTCGGCGGGGTCTCGATCTTCGGCGGCAAAGGGACGCTGCCGGGCGTGCTCGCCGGGGTCGTGCTGCTCGCGACCCTGCAGAACGCCTTGCGGCTGCAGGACGTTTCGAACGAGGCGCTCAACATCGTCACCGGGGTGCTGCTGATCATCTCGGTGCTCCTCCCCAACATCGTCACCCGGACCCGGGCCGCTTGGCGGCGCCGGGCCACCACAGGAGAAAGGCAACCAGCCCAATGAAGACACGACTCCTCGCCGGTGCGGTGTCGGCAGCACTGGTGCTGACGGTGGCCGCATGCGGTGGCACCACGAAGAACGACAGTTCCTCGTCCGGTGGCGCCGCGCAGTCGACCGCCACCGCGGACCCGAACGCGGCCACCAAGACGGGCGTGAAGATGGCCTTCCTGCCCAAGCAGCTGAACAACCCGTACTCCGACATCGAGGTGGGTGGCGGGCAGTCCGCGCTGAGCGAGCTGAAGGGCGAGTACAAGCTCGTCGGCCCCAACGACGCGAGCGCGTCCAGCCAGGTCAGCTACATCAACACGCTGATCCAGCAGCAGCAGGACGTGATCGGCATCGCAGCGAACGACCCGAACGCGGTGTGCCCGTCGCTGAACCAGGCGCGCCAGGCCGGGGTGAAGGTCGTCGCGTTCGACTCCGACGCGGCCAAGGACTGCCGCGACGTGTTCATCAACCAGGCCAGCACGCAGAGCATCGGCGAGCAGCTGGTGAAGATGGCCAGTGAGCTGGCTGGTGGCTCGGGGGAGATCGCGATCCTGTCCGCGACCCCCAACGCCACCAACCAGAACGCGTGGATCGACGTGATGAAGACCGAACTGGCCAAGCCGGAGAACGCCGGGCTGAAGCTGGACAAGATCGCCTACGGCAACGACGACGACCAGAAGTCGTTCCAGGAGGCCCAGGGCCTGCTGCAGTCGTTCCCGAACCTGAAGGTGATCGTCTCGCCGACCACGGTCGGCATCGCGGCCGCCTCGCGCTACATCAGCTCCTCGAACTACAAGGGCAAGGTCGCGGTGACCGGGCTGGGCACGCCGAACCAGATGCGCCAGTACATCAAGGACGGCACGGTCAAGGAGTTCGCGCTCTGGAACCCGGCCGACATCGGCTACCTGGCCGCGTACGCGGGCGTGGCGCTGGCTTCGGGCCAGATCACCGGTACCGAGGGCCAGAAGTTCAAGGCGGGCAAGCTCGGCGACTACACCATCGGCAAGGACGGTGAGATCGTCCTCGGCCCGCCGACGGTCTTCGACGACAAGAACATCGACCAGTTCAACTTCTAGCGGCACTTCCGGCCGGGCCGCGCGGACCGCGGCCCGGCCGGGTTCCACAAAGGATGGACCGTGGCCAGGTACTGCTTCTGCCTGCAGGTGAAGCCCGAGCGGATGACCGAGTACGCCCAGCAGCATCGCGCGGTGTGGCCGGAGATGCAGGAGGCCCTGCGTGAAACCGGCTGGCGCAACTACTCGCTCTTCCTCCGCGACGACGGGCTGCTGATCGGCTACGTCGAGGCGGACGACCTCGGGGCCGCGCAGGCGGCGATGGCCCGCACCGAGGTCAACACCCGCTGGCAGGCGCGGATGGCGGAGTTCTTCACCGGTCTGGACGGACGGGGCCCCGACGAGGGGTTCGTGCTGCTCGAAGAGGTTTTCCACCTCGAAGAAGGAAAGTGATCGCGTTGACCGACATGACGGCCGTGAAATCCGCGCTGCGGGCCCAGCGGATCGAGACTCCCTCGTGGGCCTTCGCCAACTCCGGTACCCGCTTCAAGGTGTTCCCGCAGCCCGGGGTGCCGCGCACGCCGGAGGAGAAGATCGCGGACGCGGCGACCGTGCACCGGTTCACCGGTGCCGCCCCGACCGTGGCCCTGCACATCCCATGGGACCGCGTCGACGACTACGGCGCGCTGCGCGCGTACGCCGAGGACCTCGGCGTGCGGATCGGTGCCATCAACACCAACGTCTTCCAGGACGAGGACTACAAGCTCGGTTCGGTGACCAACCCCGACCCCGGTATCCGCCGCAAGGCCACCGACCACCTGCTCGAAGCGATCTCCATCATGGACGCCACGGGCTCGCGCGACCTGAAGCTGTGGTTCTCGGACGGGCTGAACTACCCCGGCCAGGACGACCTTCGCGACCGCCAGGACAGGCTCGCCGAAGCGCTGCGCGAGGCCTACGACCGGCTCGGCGGCGACCAGCGGATGTTGCTGGAGTACAAGCTTTTCGAGCCCGCCTTCTACGCCACCGACGTGCCGGACTGGGGCACCTCCTACGCGCACTGCGTGGAACTGGGCCCGAAGGCGACCGTGTGCATCGACACCGGGCACCACGCGCCGGGCACGAACATCGAGTTCATCGTGGCCTTCCTGCTGCGTGCCGGGAAACTGGGCGCCTTCGACTTCAACTCGCGCTTCTACGCCGACGACGACCTGATGGCCGGCGCGGCGGATCCGTTCCAGCTGTTCCGCATCCTGTACGAGATCGTCCGCGGCGACGCGCTGGACCCGGCGTACGGCATCAACTTCATGCTCGACCAGTGCCACAACATCGAGGCGAAGATCCCGGCGATCATCCGCTCGGTGATGAACGTGCAGGAGGCCACCGCGAAGGCGCTGCTGGTGGACCGGGACGCGTTGCGCGCCGCGCAGCGGGCGGGGAACGTGCTGGAGGCCAACGCGATCCTGATGGACGCCTACAACACCGACGTCCGCCCGATCCTGGCCGAGGTGCGAACCGAAGCGGGGCTGGACCCGGACCCGATCGCGGCGTACCACCGCAGTGGTTACCAGGAGAAGATCGTGGCCGAGCGTGCCGGTGGGCAGCAGGCCGGATGGGGAGCTTGAGCATGAGCGTGCCCGAAGAGCTCGTCGCGCGCAGCAACGCGCTCGGCGCCGACCCGCGCAACACCAACTACGCCGGGGGCAACACCTCCGCCAAAGGGTCCACAGTGGACCCCGTCACCGGCAAACCCGCGGAACTGTTGTGGGTCAAGGGATCCGGTGGTGACCTCGGCACGCTGACCGAGGCCGGGCTCGCCGTGCTGCGGCTGGACAGGCTGCGCGCGCTGGTGGACGTGTACCCGGGCGTCGAGCGCGAGGACGAGATGGTCGCCGCGTTCGACTACTGCCTGCACGGCCGGGGCGGCGCCGCCCCGTCGATCGACACCGCGATGCACGGGCTGGTCGACGCCACCCACGTCGACCACCTGCACCCGGACTCCGGGATCGCGCTGGCCACCGCCGCCGACGGCCCGGCGCTGACCAAGGAATGCTTCGGCGACCGCGTGGTGTGGGTGGACTGGCGGCGGCCCGGATTCCAGCTGGGTTTGGACATCGCTGCGGTCAAACAGGCCAATCCGCAGGCCATCGGGGTGATCCTCGGCGGGCACGGCATCACCGCGTGGGGCGCGACTTCCGGGGAGTGCCAACGGAATTCGCTGGAGATCATCCACACCGCGGAGAAGTTCCTCGCCGAACGCGGCAAGGCCGAGCCGTTCGGCGCCGTCGTACCGGGCTTCGAGGCGCTGCCCGAAACCGAGCGGCACGCGCGTGCGGCCGCGCTCTCCCCGGTGATCCGCGGGCTCGCGTCCACTGACGCGCGCCAGGTCGGCCACTACACCGACAGCGACGCGGTGCTGGAGTTCCTGGCGCGGGAGAAACTCGCGCCACTGGCCGCGCTGGGCACGTCCTGCCCGGATCACTTCCTGCGCACCAAGGTCCGCCCGCTCGTGTTCGACCTGCCCGCCAACGCGCCGCTCGAAGACGCGATCGCGCGGCTGAAGGAGCTGCACGAGGCGTACCGCGAGGACTACCGCGCCTACTACGAGCGGCACGCCGACGCCGGCAGCCCGGCGATGCGGGGCGCGGACCCGGCGATCGTGCTCGTGCCCGGCGTGGGCATGTTCTCGTTCGGCAAGGACAAGCAGACCGCGCGCGTGGCCGGCGAGTTCTACGTCAACGCCATCAACGTCATGCGCGGCGCGGAAGCCGTTTCGACCTACGCGCCGATCCCGGAGAGCGAGAAGTTCCGGATCGAGTACTGGGCGCTGGAAGAGGCGAAGCTCAAGCGCCTGCCGAAGCCCAAGCCGCTGGCCGGCCGGGTCGCGCTGGTCACCGGCGCGGGCTCGGGCATCGGCAAGGCGATCGCCGAACGGCTTGCCGCCGAGGGCGCGTGCGTGGCCATCGCGGACCTGAACACCGAAGCGGCGCAAGAGGTCGCGAGCGGCATCGGCACCACGGACAAGGCCGTGGCGGTCACCGCGAACGTCACCGACGCCGGCGCCGTCGCCGCGGCCGTGGACGCCACGGTGCTGGCGTTCGGCGGTATCGACCTGGTGGTCAACAACGCCGGGCTGTCGATTTCCCAGCCACTGCTGGAAACCACGGAGAAGGACTGGGACCTCCAGCATGACGTGATGGCCAAGGGCTCCTTCCTGGTATCGCAGGCCGCGGCGAAGGCGATGATCGCGCAGGGCATCGGCGGCGACATCGTGTACATCTCGTCGAAGAACTCGGTGTTCGCGGGCCCCAACAACGTCGCTTACGGGGCGGCGAAGGCGGATCAGGCGCACCAGGTCCGGCTGCTGGCGGCCGAGCTGGGCGAGCACGGCATCCGCGTCAACGGGGTCAACCCCGACGGCGTCGTGCGGGGCTCGGGCATCTTCGCCGGTGGCTGGGGTGCGCAGCGCGCCGCGGTCTACGGCGTGCCCGAAGAGGAGCTGGGCGCCTTCTACGCCCAGCGCACCATCCTCAAGCGCGAGGTGCTGCCCGAACACGTCGCCGCCGCGGTGTTCGCGCTGACCGCGGGCGATCTCACCCACACCACCGGACTGCACGTGCCCGTCGACGCCGGAGTAGCCGCCGCGTTCCTTCGCTGAGGAGGGGGAAACCATGGACCGCATCACCCCGCGCAAGACCCGGATCGGCCTCGTGGCCGGCGGGCTGGGCGCGTACTGGCCGCAGTTCCCGGAGCTGCTGCCGCGGCTGCGGGCCTCGGCGCGGCGGGTCGCCGGGCGACTGTCCGGAATGGACTGTGAAGTGGTGGACGCCGGGTTCGTCTCCGACGCCGAGGAAGGCGCCGCGGCCGCGGAAAAGCTGCGGGTGGCCGACTGCGACCTGATCATCGGCTTCCTCACCACCTACCTCACGTCCAGCATGCTCGTGCCCATCGCGCGGCGCAGCGGCTCGCCGGTGCTGCTGATCAACCTGCAGCCGACCGAGGCGATGGACCACGAAACCTTCGACACCGGCGCCTGGCTGGCCTACTGCGGCGCCTGCCCGCTGCCGGAGATGGCGAACGCGTTCCGCCGCGCGGGCGTCGAATTCCGTTCCGTGTCGGGCTATCTCGAAGACGAGCGCGCCTGGGCGAAGATCGGCCGCTGGATGTCCGCGGCCGGGGTGCGCGCGGCGCTGCGGCACGGCAGGCACGGGCTGCTCGGGCACCTGTACCCGGGCATGATGGACGTCTCGACCGACCCGACACTGGTCTCCGCGCAGCTCGGCGGGCACGTCGAGATCCTGGAGATCGACGACCTGCGCGTCCGCGTGGAGAAGGTCACCGACGCCGAGACGAAGGCACGGATGGCGCTCGCCCGCGAAGTGTTCACTGTGGACGATTCCGTCGTCGAAGAGGATTTCGCCTGGGGCGCCAAGGTTTCGGTCGCGCTGGACAGGCTGGTCGAGGACTTCTCCCTCGACTCACTGGCCTACTACCACCGCGGGCTCGACGGTGAGCTGCACGAGCGGGTGGGCGCCGGGTTCATCCTCGGCGCGTCCCTGCTCACCGCGCGCGGGATCCCGGCGGCGGGGGAGTACGAGCTGCGCAACTCCCTGGCCATGCTGATCATGGACCGGATCGGCGCCGGCGGTTCGTTCACCGAGCTGCAGGCGCTGAACTTCCACGACAACGTGGTCGAGATGGGCCACGACGGCCCGGCGCACCTGGCGATCAGCGCGCGGAAACCGTTGCTGCGCGGGCTCGGCGTGTACCACGGCAAACGCGGCTGGGGCGTGTCCGTGGAGTTCGACGTCAAGCACGGCCCGGTCACCCTGCTCGGGCTGGGACAGCTGCGGGACGGCACCTTCCGGCTCGTCGCCTCCGAGGGCGAGGTCGTGCCCGGCCCGCTGCTCAAGATCGGCAACACCACCTCGCGGGTCGACTTCGGCTGCGATCCCGGCGAGTGGACCGACGCGTGGTCGGCCACCGGCGTGGACCACCACTGGGCGCTGGGCACCGGCCACCGCGCCGCGGAGCTGGCCGCGGTCGCGGATCTGCTCGGACTCGAACTCACCGTGGTGCGGGTGTGATGAGGCTGGCCGCGGTCGATCTCGGCGCCTCCAGCGGGCGGGTGATGGCCGGCACGGTCGGGCCCGCGACGCTGGAGGTGGAGGAGGTCCGCCGGTTCACCAACGGCGGCGTCCGCGCCGGGAAGACCCTGTACTGGGACATCCTGGGTATTCACCGCGAGCTGCTCACCGGCCTGCAGGAAGCGGGCGCGGTCGAGGGGGTCGGCATCGACTCCTGGGCGGTCGACTACGGCCTGCTCGACCGCAATGGCGCGCTGCTCGGCAACCCGGTGAACTACCGCGATTCCCGCACCGACGGCGTGCTCGAACGGGTCGTGCAAACCGTGCCCGAGCGGGAGCTGTTCGAGATCACCGGTCTGCAGCAGCTGCCGTTCAACACGCTATACCAGCTGGTGTCCGAAAAGGACCGGCTCGCCGCCGCGGACCGGATGCTGCTGATCCCGGATCTGCTGGCGTACTGGCTGACCGGTGAGATCGGCGCCGAGCGCACCAACGCCTCCACCACGCAGCTCTACGACGTGCGCGCGCGGACGTGGGCGCCGGAGCTGGCCGCGCGTGTCGGTATCCCGGCGCGATTGCTGCCGCCGCTGCGGGAGCCGGGGGAGCGGATCGGCACGCTGCTGCCGGAGCCGGCCGCCGAGCTGGCGCTGCCCGAGCTGCCGGTGATCGCGGTCGGCTCGCACGACACGGCGTCGGCGGTCGTCGCGGTGCCCGCCGAGCCCGGCGCGAACTTCGCCTACATCTCCTCCGGCACGTGGTCGCTCGTCGGCCTGGAGCTGGACGAGCCCGAGCTGAGCGAGGCCGCGCGAGCCGCGAACTTCACCAACGAAGGCGGCGTCGACCGCAGGATCCGCTTCCTGCGCAACGTGATGGGCCTGTGGGTGCTCAGCGAAACCCTGCGGCTGTGGAACGCGCGTGGCGAGCGGATCGACGTGGCCACCGCGCTGGCCGAGGCCGCCGAGGCGCCGCCGCTGGCGGCGGTCGTGGACATCGACGCCCCGGCTTTCCTCCCCCCGGGTGATATGCCGGAACGGATCGTGGCCGCCTGCCGCGAGACCGGGCAGCGCCCGCCCGCGAACCGGGCCGCGATGGTCCGCTGCATCATCGACAGCCTCGCACTGGCGTACCGGCGCACCGTGCGCCAGGCCGCCGAGATATCGGGCCGTCCGGTCGACATCGTGCACATCGTCGGCGGCGGGGCGCGCAACGAACTACTGTGCCGGCTGACCGCCGAGGCGTGCGGAGCGCCGGTGCTCGCGGGCCCGGTCGAAGCCGCCGCGCTGGGCAACATCCTGGTGCAGGCGCGTACCCTGGGCGCGGATCTTCCGGACCTCGCGGCCATGCGGGCGCTGATCCGGGAGACCCACGCGCTGCGGCGGTACGAGCCTTCGGGGCGGGAAAACGAGTGGGCGGCCGCGGAAGGCCGGTTGACGGCGGGGTGTGTGGCGTGAAGGTCGCGGTACTGGTCACCTGTATCAACGACGCGATGTTCCCGGACACCGGGAAATCGGTGTTCCGGCTGCTGTCGCGGCTCGGCGTGGAGGCGGATTTCCCGCAAGGGCAGACCTGTTGTGCCCAGCCGATGGTCAACACCGGCTACTTCGACGAGGCCGTGCCCGTGGTGCGCGCGTTCACGGACGCCTTCGCGGGGTACGACGCGATTGTCACGCCATCGGGTTCGTGCGCGGGGTCGGTGCGTCACCAGCACCCGATCATCGCGCGCCGCGCGAAGGACGAGCGGCTCGCCGAGGGCGCGCCCAAGGTGTACGAGCTGAGCGAGTTCCTGGTGGACGTGCTCGGCGTGACCGACGTCGGCGCGTACTTCCCGCATCGCGTCACGTACCACCCGACGTGCCATTCGCTGCGGATGCTGCGCGTGGGGGACAAGCCGTTGCAACTGCTGAAAGCCGTGCGCGGGCTGGATTTGCGGGAGCTGCCCGCCGCGCGGGAGTGCTGCGGGTTCGGTGGCACGTTCGCGATGAAGAACGCCGAGACGTCCACGGCGATGGGCGCGGACAAGGCGCGGCACGTGCGCGAGACCGGGGCCGAGGTGCTGGTGGCGGGTGACAACTCCTGCCTGCTGCACATCGGCGGGATGCTGTCCCGCGAACGCAGCGGGGTCCGGGTGCTGCATTTGGCCGATGTGCTGGCTTCGACCGAGGAGGACGCGTGACCGCCACTTTCGTCGGTATGCCCGCGTTTCCGGAGGCGGCCCGGGGAGCGCTGGCGGATTCGCAGCTGCGCCGCAACCTCGCGCACGCCACCGGCACGATCCGCGCCAAGCGCGCCGCGGTCGTCGGCGAGGTGGACGAGTGGGAGGAGCTGCGCCTGGCCGGGGAGGCGATCAAGGACAACGTCCTGCACCGCCTCGACGAGCACCTGCTCACCCTCGAAACGGCGTTGCAAGAACGCGGCGCCGTCGTGCACTGGGCGCGGGACGCGGCCGAGGCGTGCGAGATCGTCGCGAAGATCGCGAAGCGGCACGAGGTCGACGAAGTGGTCAAGGTGAAATCCATGGCCACCCAGGAGATCGGGCTCAATGAAGCGCTCGCCGAGCACGGCGTCACGGCGTGGGAGACCGACCTGGCGGAGCTGATCGTGCAGCTCGGCGACGACCTGCCCAGCCACATCCTGGTGCCCGCGATCCACCGCAACCGCGCGGAAATCCGTGAGATCTTCCGCGCCAAAATGGCCGCCGCGGGCCGCCCGGCGCCGGAGAACCTGTCCGACGAGCCCGCCGAACTGGCCGGGGCCGCGCGGCTGCACCTGCGCGAGAAGTTCCTGCGCGCTCGCATGGCGATCTCGGGGGCGAACTTCGCGGTCGCCGAGAGCGGCACGCTCGTGGTGGTCGAGTCCGAGGGCAACGGGCGGATGTGCCTGACTCTGCCCGAGGTGCTGGTGTCCGTGGTCGGGATCGAAAAGATCGTGCCGACGTGGGCGGATCTGGACGTGTTCCTGCAGTTGCTGCCGCGCTCCAGCACGGGGGAGCGGATGAATCCCTACACCTCGACGTGGTCGGGGAGCACGCCCGGCGACGGTCCACAAGAGACACACGTGGTGCTGCTGGACAACGGCCGCACCCGCGCCCTCGCCGACGAGGTCGGCCGTCAGGCGCTGCGCTGCATCCGGTGTTCGGCCTGTTTGAACGTGTGCCCGGTGTACGAGCGCACGGGCGGGCACGCCTACGGTTCGGTTTACCCCGGCCCGATCGGCGCGATCCTGAACCCGCTGCTCAAGGGTGTCGGAGTGGACGAGCAGACCGACTCGCTGCCTTATGCCTCAAGCCTTTGCGGCGCGTGCTTCGACGCCTGCCCGGTGCGGATCGACATCCCCGAGGTGCTCGTGCACCTGCGCTCGAAAGTCGTCGACGCGCATCGTGCCGGGCCGCCGAAACCCGAGGCGCTGGCGATGAAATCCGCGTCGTGGATGTTCGCCGACGCGCGCCGGCTGAGCTTCGCCGAGCGCGGTCTGGGTGTGGCGAACAAGGTGCTCACCCGCTTCGGGCGCCGTGTGCTGCCGGGTGGGCGGCGGGCGCTCGGCCGGCTGCCGTGGCCGGGTTCGTTGTGGACCAACGCGCGTGACATGCCGGCGCCGCCGGTGGAGTCGTTCCGTGCGTGGTGGCGCAAGGGAGGCCGGAAATGAGTGCCCGTGACGAAATCCTCGCCGCCGTGCGGGGCGCGCTGCACGGCGCCGACCGCACGGAACGGCCTGTCCCGCGTGGATACCGTTCCGTGGCGGCGTCGAACGTGGTCGACCTGTTCGCCGAACGCGTCGTGGACTACCGCGCGGACCTGACCCGCTGCGGCCGCGACGAACTGCCCGGCGTGATCAGCAAGGCGCTCGGGCCTGCGCGGAAAGTGCTGGTACCACAAGGCTTTCCGGTGGACATCGAGGGCGTGCCGGACGCCCCGGACCTCGACGACTACGACGCCGTCGTCACCACCGCGGCGCTCGGCATCGCCACCACCGGCACGATCGTGCTCGACCACGGCGAAGGCCAGGGCCGCCGCGCGCTGACCCTGGTGCCGGACAAGCACGTGTGCGTGCTGAGCGAGGACCAGATCGTGCCCGGGGTCCCGCAGGCCATCGCGCGCCTGGACCCGGCCCGGCCGCAGACGTGGATCAGCGGGCCCAGCGCCACCAGCGACATCGAACTGGACCGGGTCGAGGGCGTCCACGGCCCGCGCGCCCTGCACGTGATCGTCGTGCCGTGAGGAGGCTTCGGTGACCGCGGCCCTCGAGCAAGAGGACATCGCACTCCTGGAGCTGCTGGCGGAAGGACTCCCGCTGGACGCCATCGCCCGGCGGCTCGCCCTTTCCGACCGCACCGTGCGCCGCCGCCTACGGGCGATCTGCGACCGGCTCGGGCTGGGCGCGCCCATTCAGGCCGTGGTGTGGGCTGCCCGGCGAGGACTGCTTTGAGATTGTTCGGTTCGATTTGAGACAGCAACGGACGCGCGTAGCGCGCGCTGTGTGCACCCCTCCGCCGCCCCGATCTTTTAGTGTTCGCGATCTTGCCGCCGCGTCAAGGCGGGAAAGATGCCTTGACCCAGCGTCAAGATCGCAAGAGACGGCTGGGGATCGGGGCGGTGGAGGGGTGTGGTCGGTGGGACGGCTCGCTTCGCGTTGCCGGGTTGCGTTGGTGTGCAAGGGAGAAGCCGCCACAACCCTCACCGGTCGCCTTCCGGCGCGGGGCGGGCGCCCTGCCACTACAACTCGCGCCGGCCGTTCTCCATCCTCAGCTGCGCGACGCCCTTGTCCAGGTCCACCCGGGAGCGCGGCGGGGCGCCTTGCGCGTCCTCCTCGCGGAGCATTTCCACGGCGTCCCGGTGGTCGAGTTCCATCCGCTTCGTCCCGTAGAACATCGCGGTGACCTCGTTGATGTACGTGGCCGTGATCGGCGTGCCCCTGCGCTTGCGGCGTTTGTGCCGCGCTAGTTCGAACAGGCCGACGGCCACCACCGCGAGCATCCCGCCCGGAATGCTCCACTCGAGGATCGACACCACCACGCTCACCCCACGACCGGAGCCACCGCGGGGTTCCGCGGCAGGTGGGCACCGAGCAGGGGAGTGAGCCGCTCCGCCATCAAGCGGTAGCCCTCGGCATTCGGGTGCAGGCCGTCTTCCAGCAGGTGCGTTTCGTCGGACGTGAGCACCGTCCGCCCGTCGATCAGCGGCAGCCCGAGCGTTTCCGCGGCCTCCGCGAGCAGTTCCCGCACCTGGGGCATCGTCAGCCCGGCCGTGTTCGCCAGCGTTTCGCCGTCCGGGTCGAAGATCGGGGTCTGCAGCACGATCGGGGTCTCGGGATGCCCGTCACGAATCGTCGCGACGAAACCCGCGATCGCGGGCACCAGGGAGCGGCCGGTGAAGCTCGCGCGGCGGTGGATGTTGATGCCAAGGCACAGGCTGATCAGCCCGGCCGGGCTGTCCCGGACGAACCGCGCCACCAGCGGATCCAGATGACACTGCCCGGCGAACCCCAGGCACCGCAGATCCCAGCCGTTCGCGCGCGCCACGAGCGCGGGCCACGTCGTGCTCGGGCCCGCCGCCTGGGCACACTGCGTGATCGAGCTGCCGTAAGCGATCCAGCGCGGACGCGGCCCGCCGGCCTCGACGTGCGTGCCCTCCAACCGGACCGGCCCGATGCGGCTGGAGCCGAACTGCGGGAGCCACACCTCCAGCCTTGCGCCCGGCCGCAACCCCTCGGCGGCGAACACCCCGGCGCCCCTGATCACCTTGCGCGCCACCGGTTCCCCGTCCGCCAGCAGCTCGACCGGCGCGGGCGGGCGACTGTCCACAGGGGACACTTCCACCGGCCATTCCAGCGCGGTGGCGTCGGTGACGAGATCGAGCCGCACCCCCGCGGACGTCCGGACCGGCGGCAGCAGCTCCGGGTGGATCATCGAGTGGTCGGCGGGCAACCGGTAAGGCTGCCACCACCCGCCCTCCCGCACCAGTTCCGCGTGCCCGCGCAGGCCGAGCCGGGGATCATCCGGCAGCAGTTCGATCACACGACCGGAGTTTAGCCGCGCCACCCCAGCGCCGGGCCGAGTTTCGTGGCGATGTCGGTGAGGATCTGCACGTAGTCCTCGTGCTCGAAGGTGAACGGCAGCGCGAACGCGACCTCGTCGATCTCCTGGAAGGCCACGTGCGCGTACAATTGCTCCGCGATCTCCGCCGACGTGCCGATCACGTCCTTGGCGAACAACAACCGCGCCGGTCCCTGCGGCTCCGCCGTGCGTGGAGTCCGCTTCGCGACGTATGCCTCGTACTTCGCGCGCTGCGCCGGGGTGGCGCTGTCGGTCGGGATCACGACGAGCCCCTGCGAAACCCGGGCCCGGTCGCCGTCGGGGTGGTGGGCGCGGAAGGCCCGCACGTGCGACAGCTGGATCTCCGCGAAATCGGTGCTCTCGCCGGCCTTGACCACGCTGCTGGTCAGGAAGTTCATCCCGTGCTCGCCCGCCCACTGCGCCGAACGCAGGCTCCCGCCCCCGTACCACAGGCGCCGCCCGAGCCCGGGGGAGTGGGGCTGCACCCGGTCCGAGAACACCTCGAACCCTTCGGTGCCGCTGAAGTCCGTCACCGGCTGACCCCGCACCGCGTCCACGAACCGGCGCATCCGCTCGTAGCTGAAATCCTCGACGTCGGCCGTGTCCGGATAGAGCGCTTCCTTGAGCCGTTCGTAGTGCATCGGCGGCCCAACCGACAGGCCGGGATTGAGGCGCCCGCCCGAGAGGATGTCGACCGTCGCGAGGTCTTCGGCCAGGCGCAGCGGGTTTTCCCAGCCGAGCGGGATCACCGCCGTGCCCAGCTCGATGCGGCTCGTGCGCTGTGACGCGGCCGCGAGCACCGCGACGGGCGACGAGATCCCGTACTGAAGGTGCCGGTGGCGCACCCAAGCGCTGTCGAACCCCAGCTCCTCGCCGAGCCGGATGATCTCCAGCGTCGACTCGTGGCCCGGCAGGGGATCGTCCCCGTCGAACAGCCCGATGGTGAGGAAACCCAGTTTCCGCAACGGTTCCGAAGCGCGTGGCACCGCGCCCCCCTTTCGTCCCCTCCGATTCTGTCACCGGCCGGGCGGGAGTTCACCACGTGAGACACTGGCGGCATGCGGATCGTGTCGCTCCTGCCCGCCGCGACGGACATCGTCGCCGAGCTCGGGTGCCTGCCCGCGCTGGTCGGCCGCACCCACGAATGCGACTGGCCCGCCGCGGTCTCGACCGTGCCGGTGGTGACAGGCAGCGCGATCGAGCCGGAACGGCTCAGCAGCCGCGAAATCTCCACCGCCGTGGGCGGGCACCAGGGCTCGTCGCTGTACGCGCTGGACTCCGAGCTGCTCGCCGGGCTGGCGCCGGATCTCGTGCTCACCCAGGACCTGTGCGAAGTCTGCGCGGTGTCCTATCGCCGGGTCACCGAAGCCGTGCGCGTGCTCGACGCGGGCGTGGAAGTCCTGAGCCTCGAACCCCGCACGCTCGACGGGATCTTCGACTGCCTGCGCCAGGTCGCGGACCGGCTCGGCGTCGACGCCGAGCCCCGCATCGCCGCACTCCAAACGCGCCTGGACGACGTGCGGCGGGCCGTCGCGGGCAGGCCGCGGCCGCGGGTGGCGGCCATCGAGTGGCTCGATCCGGTGTGGCCCGCCGGGCACTGGGTGCCGGAACAGCTCGACACGGCCGGCGGAATTCCCCTGCTGGCGAACACGGGCGAGCACACCGAGCCGGTGGACTGGCAGGCGGTGCTCGACGCCGGGCCCGAGGTGATCGCGCTGATGCCGTGCGGCCTCACGCCGGACAGGACGGTCGCCGAGCTGGACGTGCTCGCGACCCGGCCCGGCTGGGCTGACCTGCCCGCAGTCCGCGAAGGACGGGTGTGGGTGGTCGACGGCCCGGCCTACTTCAACCGGCCCGGGCCGCGCGTCGTCCGCGGCGCCGAGGTGCTCGCGCACGTCCTTCACGGAGTCACGGTCGGCGCCCCGGTGAGCCCGGGCGAAGCGCGTCTCGCCGGATAAGAGCCTGGAGTCGCCCTCGTTGTCAGGCTATCCTGACAGCGAGGTGAGGTCATGGACCCGTGGGACGAAGCTCAGCAAGCGTGGCGGCGGCTCGCCGGGTGGTCGGGCTCGGCCCCGGGGGAAGCGCTTTCCGCGCTGGACGATCTCGGGCTGGTCCGGCGCCTGCTCGATCAGACGGAGTTCGAGGCCGTGCGCACGGCCCGCGCCGAAGGCCGGTCGTGGTCTGAGATCGCCGTGCGCCTCGGCGTGACCAGGCAGTCGGCGTGGGAACGCTGGCGGGACATCGACGAACCGGCGCCCGCTCCGGAGCCCGTCAGCGGCCGCTCGGCGCGGCACCGCCGCCGTTCGTCGGTGAAGGTACCCAACGTGATCGGCCGGAGCATCGAGGACGCCCGCGCGTTGCTGGAGAAGGAAGACCTGCACGCGGTCAGCCCCGACCCCGGCGACGTGCCGCTGGACGTGCTCGACCGCCCGGGCGGCGTGGTGACCGACCAGAGCCCGGAATCCGGCGCCCGCGTGCCGCCCGGTTCGCTCGTGCGGCTGTGGGTGGACCGTGGCGAAGGTGGCGTGCGCGAGCCACGGCGGCCCGAACCTGAACCCCGGACCGGGCGCAAGATGAAAGACGAGATCACCGATCAGACGGTGAACTGATTCTTCGTCACGGGCTTTCCGCGCCCGCGGCGACGGGCTCACGTTCGGCGCGCACCAGCAGTTCGGTCAGCACGGCTTCGAAAATCGGGGTCGGTTCGGCGGATTCGCCGGTCACCGGTTTTTCTTCGGGGTTCATGACCGCTCCAGCACTTCGATGATGCTGTCCTTCCGGACGAGACTCGGCTCGATGTCGGCCGAGGAGCCGTCCGGCTGTACAGGCACCCACACGTGTGTGGTGTACCGGTCGAAAATCGGTTCTCCGACAACAGTTCCGCGCCTTGCCAGCCGCGCGGGTTCCCCCGTACGGGTGCGGATCGTGTAAGTGACCCGCGTGCCGTTACTCAAAGTATCCCGATCGTCCTTCACTAAACCCCCTCGCGTGCCGCGACCTCCTGCACTGCACAGCCCCGACGGTAATCATCGGATTGCCCCGAACGAATCCCATACCCGGGTGAATTTTGATGTTGCCCGGTGTAATCGCCGCCACCGGGAAAAGAATTCCGCCGCTATTACCGTCACGAGCCCGTGCCACGGGCGTCCCAGCTTCGGCCGGCGGGGAACCGGCCTCGGGAGGGGTGACATGGGCACCGGCGACGATGGAGATGTGGCGGTACTGCACTGTTTGCACACCCAGCTGCGGCTGCTCGCGGCCGCGATGACGGTGGACGCGAGCGCGCCCGAGGTGACGGCGATGCTCGCGGGTCTGGCGGACACCACCGCTGCCGCCAGCGCGGTGCTCGCCGTGGCTGAGCCCGGCACGCTGGACGTACTCGGCCGCGCGTTCGCCTACGCCAAGGCGCGACGGCACGACGAGAGCGCCACCGAGCTGGTGGCCGCGCACGGCCGGTTGTCCTTGCTGCTGCGGGAAACCTAGCCGTCCACAGTGGAGAATCAGCGGACGACCACGGTGTGCTCTCCCCGGGCGGTGAGTTCGCCCACGACCGGCGCGCCCGGGATTTCCCCGGCCACGAGCAAGCCTCCCGAAGTCTGCGCGTCGGCGAGCAAGAGCGCCTCGTCCTCGCTGATGGCGCTGAGATCGGTGTGCGGGCGCACCCACTCGAGGTTCCGGCGCGTGCCCCCGCTGACGTAACCATCGCGCAGGGCTTCCCTCGCGCCGGGTAGGTAGGGCACGGCGGCGGAATCGAGCACCGCGGTGACCCCGCTGGCCCGCGCGAGCTTGTACAGATGCCCGAGCAGGCCGAACCCGGTCACGTCGGTGGCGCAGGTGATCCCCGCCCGCAGCGCCGCCGCCGACGCGGTGTCGTTGAGCGTGGTCATGGCGTCGATCGCGGCCGGAAAGCGCTCTCCGGTCGTTTTGTGCCGGGTGTTGAGCACGCCGATGCCCAGTGGCTTGGTCAGGGACAGGGGCGTGCCCGGTTCGCCGCTGTCGTTGCGCAGCAAGCGTTCCGGGTCCGCCGTGCCGGTGACGGCCAGCCCGTACTTGGGTTCCGGGTCGTCCACGCTGTGCCCGCCGGAGAGGTGGCAGTCCGCCGCGGTACACACGTCCAGACCACCGCGCAGCACGTCGGCGGCGAGCTCGAACGGCAGCGTTTCGCGCGGCCAGCCGAGCAGGTTCACCGCGACGACCGGCGTCCCGCCCATGGCGTAGACGTCGGAAAGCGCGTTGGCCGCTGCGATGCGGCCCCAGTCGTAGGGATCGTCGACCACGGGCGTGAAGAAGTCCGTGGTGGCTATCACCGCGAGCCCGTCCCGGATGCGCACCGCGGCCGCGTCGTCGCCCGCGTCCAGTCCAACGAGCAACTCGCCCGCGGGGTTACGCGGTCCGCGCCCGGTGAGCCCGGACACGACCTGTTCCAGTTCGCCCGGCGGGATCTTGCAGGCGCAGCCGCCGCCGTGCGCGTAGTGCGTGAGCCGTACCGTCATGCCCGCCATTCTCGTTCCGCCGCCCGCGGAGCGCTGCGTACGAGCCGGGGACTTGGCAGGATGACGCCATGACCGACCCGCGCCGATCCGTGCCGCGGACGGACGCCGTGCTCGCCCGTCCCGAACTCGGGCAGGCGCAACGCAGGCTCGGCCGTGGAGTCGTCAAAGCGGCCGTCGCGGCGGCGCAGCAGCGAGTTCGTGAAGGTTTTCTCAAGGCCGACGACGTGGTGGCCGAAGTGCTGGCCACACTGCCGCCCACGGCCGCCTCGTCGCGGCGGGTGCTCAACGCGACGGGCGTCATCGTGCACACCAACCTCGGGCGCGCGCCGTTGTCCGAGGCGGCGCTCGAAGCCGTCGCCGAGGCGGGCGGCTACACCGACGTCGAGTTCGATCTGGAGACCGGGCGCCGCGCCAAGCGAGGCGCGGGAGCGCTCGCCGCGCTAGCCGAGGCCGTGCCCGCCGCGGACGAGGTGCATGTCGTCAACAACAACGCGGCCGCCCTCCTGCTCACGGCGCTGGAACTGGCGCCCGGCAAGGAAATCGTGCTCAGCCGCGGCGAGCTGGTGGAGATCGGCGACGGGTTCCGCATCCCGGAACTCCTGGAGTCCGCGGGCGCGAAGCTGCGCGAAGTCGGGACCACGAACCGGACCCACGTGCGGGACTACGCCGAAGCGATCGGCCCGGCCACCGGGTTCGTGCTCAAGATCCACCCGTCGAACTTCCGGATCACCGGGTTCACCGCCAGCCCCGGCCTCGGCGAGCTGGCCGGTCTCGGCGTCCCGCTGGTGGCCGACATCGGTTCCGGCCTGCTCGCCCCGCATCCGGCGCTGCCCGACGAGCCGGACGCGGAAAGCGCGCTGCGGGCCGGCGCGAGCCTGGTCACGGCGAGTGGTGACAAGCTGCTCGGCGGCCCGCAGGCCGGGCTGATTCTCGGCGACGCGGAGCTCGTCCAGCGCCTGCGGCGCAATCCCGCGGCGCGGGCCCTGCGCGTCGACAAGCTGACGTTGGCCGCACTGGAGGCTTCGCTGCGCGGGCCGGTGCCGCCGGTGCGGGCAGCCCTGGACACGTCACTGAAAAGCCTGACGGAACGGGCGGAACGGCTCGCGGAGACGCTGGCCGAATTCGGCGCGCGGGCGGTCGGCAGCGTCGCCGAAGTCGGTGGCGGTGGCGCGCCCGGCGTGCCGCTGCCGAGCGCCGCGGTGAGCCTCCCCCGGCGGTATGCGGAGCTGCTGCGCGCGGGCACGCCACCGGTGGTCGGGCGGCTCGAGCGGGACCGGTGCCTGCTGGATCTGCGCACCGTCGCCCCGGACCAGGACGGTGAGCTGGCGGAGGCGGTGCGCCGGTGCGCGTCGTAGCGACCGCGGGCCACGTCGACCACGGCAAGTCCACGCTGATCCGCGCGCTGACCGGGATGGAACCCGACCGCTGGGCGGAGGAACGCCGGCGCGGGCTGACCCTCGACCTCGGCTTCGCCTGGACCACGCTCGCTGGCACGACGTTCGCCTTCGTCGACGTGCCAGGGCACGAACGTTTCGTGGCCAACATGCTCGCCGGGGTCGGCACGGCGCCGCCGGTGCTGTTCGTCGTCGCCGCGGACGAGGGCTGGATGCCGCAGTCCGAGGAGCATCTGTCCGCTTTGGACGCCCTCGGCGTGCGGCACGGACTGCTCGCGGTCACCAAGGCCGACCGCGCGGACCCCGGCCCCGCGCTCGCGCAGGCCCGCGCGCGGCTCGCGGAAACATCGCTGGGCGAGGTGCCCGCCGTCGCGGTCAGCGGAGCGACCGGGGCAGGACTGCCCGAGCTGCGCACGGAACTGACCCGGCTCGCGGCCCGGCTGCCCGCGCCGGACACCGCCGCCGACGTCCGGCTCTGGGTGGACCGCAGCTTCAGCATCCGGGGTGCGGGCACGGTGGTCACCGGGACGCTGACGGCCGGAAGTGTGCGTGCCGGCGGCGAACTCGTAGTCGCCGACGGCACTTCGGTACACATCCGCGGTCTGCAGCTGCTGGGCGAATCCCGGGACGAAGCCGCCGCCGTCGCCCGCGTGGCGCTGAACCTGCGGGGAGTGGACCGCGAGCGGATCGCCCGCGGCGACGCGCTGCTCACCCCGGGCGCCTGGTTCACCACGACCGAGGCGGATGTCCGGCTGCGCGGCGCCGAGGCGGCTGAACTCCAGCGGAACTTGGTGCTGCATCTGGGTTCCGCCGGGGTGAACTGCCGGATCCGCCCGCTCGGCCGCGACACCGCGCGGCTGATCCTTTCGCGCGCGTTGCCGCTGCGCCGGGGCGATCGCGGGCTGCTGCGCGATCCCGGCGAACACCGGATCCCGGCCGGGATCGACGTGCTCGACGCCCGCCCGCCGCGCCTGCGGGGGCGGGGCGCCGCGCGCGCCCGCGACGCCGAACTGTCCGCGCCGCCCCGTATCCCGCGTTTCCTGCGCGCGAGCGAAGCGCACGCGCGCGGCCTTCCGGAAACCGGTCTGCGCGTGGGGGAATGGCTGGTCGACGAGGAAAACTGGGCCACGCTGCGAGCCCGCGCGGTGCCCGTCGCCGGTGCCTGGCTGGCCGAACATCCCGTGGCCGCGGGAATGCCGGTCGACGCGCTCGCGCAGCGGCTCGAGCTGCCCTCGGCGTTGGCCGGGCCGCTGTTGGAGGGCACCACATTGACCGTGGCGGAGGGGCTCGTGCGGCGGCCGGGCACGGCGCTGCCCGCGCGAGTGGACAGTGCGGTGCGGGAAATCGAGGAAAAACTGGCGGACCGCCCGTTCCGCGCCCCGGAAGCGGGCGAACTGCGGGCGCTCGGGCTCGGCGTGAAGGAACTGGCGGCGGCCGAACGCGCCGGCAGGCTGACCCGGATCACCTCGGAAGTCGTGCTGGGGCCCGGCGCGCTCGAACGAGCGGCCGGGATACTCGAAGGACTCGGCGCGGATTTCACCGTGAGCGACGCCCGCCGCGCGCTGGACAGCACCCGCCGCGTCGTCGTCCCCCTCCTGGAACTGCTGGACGGCAAGGGTTTCACCCGGCGGCGGGAGGACGGCACCCGGCGGCTGCGAGTGGAGTCCACAAAGGACCGGTGAGCGGGATTACCCGCCCCGTGCGGGGTATGGGGGGTTGCTTTCGCGGCCAGACTGATTACGGTCGGGATTGTCCCCGGGCTGGACCCTCCAGCCCGCCGCTTTCTTCAGCGGCACCGGTTGTGCACATCTGGAGG
Organism: Amycolatopsis acidicola; assembly: GCF_007713735.2. Taxonomy (GTDB): domain Bacteria; phylum Actinomycetota; class Actinomycetes; order Mycobacteriales; family Pseudonocardiaceae; genus Amycolatopsis_E; species Amycolatopsis_E acidicola. Next base: position 39,476 of record NZ_VMNW02000041.1, read on the forward strand.
GCGGAGAATGACTTACATGCCTGAGATTCCCGGCACGCCGGGCAGAGCCCCGCGGGATCTGCGGGTGCGCAGGGAAACAGGGGAGCACGCGGTGGTGGTCCGGGTCGCCGGGGAGGTCGACCTGGCCAACGCCGGGCATCTGGCGCAACAGCTGAGGGAAGCGCGGCGGGAAGCGGCGTCGGGGCGGCTGATCGCGGACCTGGCCGAGGTGGGGTTCCTCGGGTCCTCGGGGCTGGTCGTGCTGGTGCGGGAGCTCGAAAGCTGTGACAGGTGCGGGGTGTCGCTGCGGATCGTCAGCTCGTCGCGGCCCGTGCTGCGCTCGATCACGATGTCCGGGCTGGGCGAGGTGCTCCCGGTTTCACCCACGATGGACGAGGCGCTGGCCGCGGTCCAGTCCCCTTGACTGTCCACAACGGACGAGCGGCGCCGCCTGATCAGCTCGCGCGGCGGGCGATGCCCCGCAACAGCCGGGGCACCAGCACCCGGTGCGCCCCGCTGCCGATCACGGCCGCCCGGTAGAGGCGGCCGAGCACACCGGGGAACTCCGCGTACGAACGCGCGCTGAGCTTTGTCCGATCGCCATCGGGCTCGACGAGGAACACCAGTTCGTAGCGGGAGAAATGGTGCCGCCCGGTCAGCCGCAGGCGTTGCGGCGGCACGGTGTCGGCCACCGTGAACCCGGGCGGCCCGTCCCCTCGCGGGCCGGCACCCACCAGCCGGGCCACCACCTCCGCGCCCGGTTGCCGGGCGTGGAGCAGGTCGGTGAGGGACTGCCACACCGCGCCCTGCGAAGCGCCGGTCAGCACGTGGTGCTCGTCGAGGAAGGGCGGTCGCTCGTCCATACCTCCCAGGAAACCACGTCAGCCCAGCGAAGTCGCCAGCAATTCGCTCGCCGCGCTGACGCGGGGGTAGCCCGGGATCGGCGGCGGCCGTTCGCCCGGCGCCGTGCCCCGGCCCAGCGCGTCGGCCAGTGATCTCAGCCCGTTCACGAGCCGCTCGCCCTGTTCCCGCGCCGGATGCGGGCGCCCGAACGGGACGCCGAGCGCCAGCATCGCGAGTTCGTCCACGGCGAGCGTGATCCGGTCGGTGTCGCGGCCGCGGACGCGATCGGCCCTGGCGTCCTCGGCGATGTTGTGCAGGTCCAGCACCTGCTCACGCAGCAGCCGCCGATTCTCCCGCAGCTCGGCCTCGTCCCCGTCGAGCCAGCGGCCCCGGAACACCTCCGCCACCGACCGCAGCGTGCGCGCCTGTACCTGGGGCAGCCGCGCGGCCGTCGCCCTTGGCCACAGCAGCACCCGCAGCAGCACCACGAGCACCGCGCCGATCGCCGTGTCCAGCACCCTGGCCCCGACCGCGCTGCTGACCTGGGCCGACGGCACCGCCAGGTCGTACAGCGAAAGCGGCACCAGCGTGACGAAAACGACCGCGACGCCGTAGGACACCGGCATCAGGATCTCCGACACGCCCTGCGCGACGATCACCACGAACGCGACGGCGAGCAGCGGCGGATCGGCCGCGAACACCACCGCCGCCAGCGCGACCCCGGCGATCGTGCCCACGATGCGATGCGCGGCCCGCCGGACCAGCAGCGTCACGTTGGTGGCCTGCAAAGCCGCGGCCACGGTCAGCCCGACCCAGTACGCGTGGCCGAGCCCCAGCAGCCGCCCCAGCAACACCCCGATCGCGACCGCGACACCGGTGCGCGCGGCGGCGGGCAGGACGACGGCGTGCGGGTTCAGCGCGTCCCTGAGCCGTTCGGTGAGGCTGAGCCGGGCGGGCTCGACCTCGTCCACCGCCTCGCCACGCAGGATTCGGTCCGCCGTCAGGGAAATCTCGCGCAACCCGGGCAGCTCCGGCGCGTCGGTACGCTCGCCCGGCCGGTGCAGCGCCGCCTCCCAGGACGCCGGGTCCAACGGCGCCTTGGCGTCGATCGACACCGACAGCGCCCACGTGAGCACGACTTCCGCCGCGGCGAGCGACCGGGTGCGCTCATCCCCGCGCCCGGCGCGCGCCTGCCGCAACGTCTCCCTCGCCCGCGTTACCTCGCTCACCGCTTGCCGCCGCGCCCCGCCCGCCTGCGGCGTGCCCGCCGTGCGCAGCACTTCGTCGATCGCCTGCCACGCGCGCGCCACGGTGCCTGTCTCCGGCGTGCGGGGCAGCACCAGCGCCGCCACCAGCAACGCCGTAAGCGCCCCGCCCGCGACGAGGGCGAATTCGGTCATCGCTCCCCGGAAGTCCACGGGCGTGCCGGTGGCCACGAGGGTGGCGAGGATGATCAGGTACTCCCGCGGCGGCGCGATCCGGGTGGCGAGGCAGACGAACCCGGCCACCCCCGCGACCACGCCGACGAACAGCACCGACAGCCACGGCACCGAACCGCACAGGCTGCTCACCGGCACCACCACCGCCAGCGCCAGCCCGATCGCGGCGACCAGGCGCACCCGGTACCGGTACGGCGTCCCGGCCCCGTAGACCCCGGCTATCCCGCCCAGCGAGGCGATCGCGCCCCAGTCCGGCCTGCCGGCCGGCACCAGGACGAGCAGCGGGATCCCCACGCTCAGCCCGGCGCGCAGGCCCACCGGCCACCGGGTGCGGAACGCTCCGGCGAACCGGCTCCACTCCGTCAAGTTCTTCCTCCGTTCCGGGCACAGGGGACGGAAGGAGTTTAACGGCGCGGCCGGATGTCCGAAGTGGACTGTCAGCTCGCGGCGGCGCCCGGATCGTCGTCGATCAGCCGGACCAGGCGGCCGGTGATGATCTCGATCGGGATCCGGAGGAAACGGGTGCGCGCCCCGGGAGCCAGGTCCGCCGGCCCGTCGACGGCCGCGATCGCGGTGGCCTTCCCGACCGCGACGACGCTCCAGCCGATGTGGCTGTTCTTGTCGATCCGGTCCGCCTGGAGCGCCACCACGGTGTGCCCGAGCCTGTCCAGCGCGCCGGTGCCACCGGCGCGCACGATGATGTCGCCGCGGTGCAGGAAGAAGTTCACCGGGTGGATCGCGGGCAGCGCGTCCTCGGAGAACGCGAGCCTGCCGATGGGGGTGGCGGCCAGCAGATCGACGCATTCCTTCGGCGTCAGCGGCCGGATCTGGGACATGGGACGTCTCTTCGCCGTGAGTGGATCTCGCTGCCCCCGATTCTGCTCGGGTGCCACGCCGGGGGTCAGGGCAGGAAGTCCTCAAAACCCGGGGGCGTACGCGTTCCGTGACCCTCGGCCCCCGGCAGAAGGGACCAAGGCCCCTTCGCCCCGCCGCGCCGGTGCCGAAGCCTGGAGGGACAGCGGGAACGGGCGGGAGGGAGCAGCCATGAGCGCCCCCATCGTGGTCGGGATGGACGGGTCGGGCGCGGCGGAGCGGGCCGTCCGGTGGAGCGCGGCCGAAGCCGTCCGCCGGGGCATGCCGTTGCACCTCGTGCACTGCGCGAGCGCGCCGGGTGAGCGGCTTGAGGCACCGGTGGCCGTGGACGAACGCGTCGAGGTCTGCATCGAGTCCACTGTGGACAAACCGGTGCGGGCGCTGCTGCGTCGCTCGGCCGGGGCGGTGATGGTCGTGCTCGGGGCCGCCGGCGCGACGGCGACCGGGTTGATCGCGCACGCGCGCTGCCCGGTCGCCGTCACCCGCGGCCGCGAGCTGCCCGGGGTCGGCGAGGGGCCGGTGGTGGTCGGCGTGGACGGTAGCGCCGGCAGCGAGCCGGCCCTGGCGCTCGCCTTCGAGGAAGCCGCTCTGCGGCAGTCGCCTTTGGTCGCCCTGCACGCCACGGTCGGTGAGCCGCGCGGCGGATCAGCGGCCGAGGCGCTGGCGGAGTGGGAGCGCAAGTTCCCCGACGTCGCCGTGCGGCTGGTGATCGAACACGACCATCCCCGCCGGCAGTCAGTGCGCTGGAGCGAGCACGCCTGCCTGTTCGTGGCGGGAGCCCGCGGGCGCGGCGGGTTTCCCGGGCTGCCGCTGGGCTCCACCGCCCAGACCTTGCTGCACCACGCGGGGTGCCCGCTGCTGATCGTGCCGGTGAGTGCGACCTAGGTCCTGTCTGTCAGTGGCGGAGCCGCTTGCTGTGGGCCGTCAACCGGCACCGCCGGGGGTTCTGAGGTGGTTCCTGGCGAGGACAGCGCCGAAGTGGTGAATGGGCATTCATGATGAGGCGATCCCACAGCCAGGGGCCGCCTTGAATGGGCTCCGCCGCGCAGCGCGTCCGTTGAGGGTGGTGGCGGGCGACGGGAGGGGCCGCTACCCGCACCGCCACGCAAACCACATTCGAAAACATTTCCTAAGGGGTCGAGATGGAGACGCGTAAACCGTTCCCGGTGCGGGTCGAGGCGGAGCCCGCCGGGCACCTGTCCCGCTGGCTGTGGCTGGTCAAATGGCTGCTCGCGGTGCCGCACTATTTCGTGCTCGCGCTGCTGTGGGTGGCGTTCGCGGTGCTGACGGTCGCGGCGTTCTTCGCGATCCTGGTCACCGGCCGCTACCCGCGCGCGATCTTCGACTTCAACGTCGGCGTGCTGCGGTGGAGCTGGCGCGTGCACTACTACGCCTACGCGGCGCTGGGCACCGACGCGTACCCGCCGTTCACCCTGGCCGAGGTACCCACCTACCCGGCGCGGCTCGAGGTCGACTACCCGGACCGGCTCTCGCGCGGGCTCGTGCTGGTGAAGTGGCTGATCGGGCTGCCGCACTACCTGATCGCCGCGTTGTTCGCCGGGGGCGGGATCTGGGTTTCGGAACAGTCCTGGCCCGGGCACTTCCAGTGGGCGGCAGGCGGGCTGATCGGGGTGCTGGTCCTGGTCGCGGGCGTGGTGCTGCTGGTGACCGGTTCCTACCCGAAACCGGTCTACGACTTCGTGCTCGGCATGGACCGCTGGGTGGTCCGCGCCGGGGCCTACGCCGCGCTGATGACGGACGTCTACCCGCCGTTCCGGCTCGACCTCGGCGGCACGGACCCGGGCGGCCCCGGCCGTCCCGGCGAGGGCGCGCGCTGGCCCGTGCACCGCTGGACCGGCGGCCGGGTCACGTCGGTGGTGGCGGGCGCGGTGCTCGCGCTGGCCGCGATGGGCCTGCTCACCGGCGGCGGCACGCTGCTGTGGGCCGACCAGGCCGGGCGTGACGCCGACGGCTACGTGTCGGTGTCGGATTCCTTCCACACCAGCGAATACGCGCTCGCGACCGGCCCGGTGACCCTGGACGGCTGGGACTCGCCCGCGGACCTGTTCGGCGACGTACGGCTGCGGGTCTCCGCCACGGACGCCGGGACGCCGTTGTTCGTCGGCATCGCCGCGTCCGCCGACGCCGGGCGCTACCTCGCCGGCGTCGGGCACACCACGGTGCGGGACGTCTCGTCCGGCGCGGTCAGTGTCCACAGTGGATCCGCGCCCGCGGTGCTCCCGGAGGACGCCGGGATCTGGGTCGCCCGGTCTTCGGGGCCGGGGCCGCGGACCGTGCAGTGGCCGCTGCGGCCGGGGAACTGGACCGCCGTGGTCCTGCACCCCGACGGCACGCCCGGCCTCGACGTCCGGGCCGAAGCCGGCGCGACGGTGCCCGGCCTGACGTGGATCGCGACCGGGGTGCTCGTCGGCGGGGCCGTGTTCCTCGTATGCGGCGTGTTGCTGATCGCCGTGCCCGTGCACCGCGCCTCGAGGGGAAAGCAGGCCGACACGCCCGCCGGAAGCCGTTGAAGGTCAGGAAACCGGGGCGCTCCAGACGAGCTTCGTCCCGCCGTCGGGCGGGCTTTCGATGACGAAATTCCCGCCCGCGTCCTCGGCGCGCTCGCGCAGATTGTGCAGCCCGCTGCGGGCCACGACGCCGGGCATCCCGCGGCCGTCGTCGGTGACGTCGATGACGAGATCGTCGTCGACCGAGATGGTGACCACCAGGTTTTCCGCCCCCGAGTGGTGCACCGCGTTGCTGACCGCCTCACGCACCACGGCCTCGGCGTGGTCGGCCAGCGGCGCGGAGATCACCCCGAGCGGGCCGGAAATCCGCACCACGGTCTGGATCTCGCTCTCGCCGGTGAGCTCGGCGATCACCTCGTGCAGCCGCTTGCGCAGCTGCGTGGTGCCCTCCGGGCCGCTGTGCAGGTCGAAGATCGCGGTGCGGATCTCGGCGATGATGCTCTGCACGTCGGAAGTGGCGTCGGCGAGCCGTTTCTGGATGTCGGGGGAGCGGGTGCGCAGGCGGGTGCTCTGCAGCGCCAGCCCGTGCGCGAACAGGCGCTGGATGACGTGGTCGTGCAGATCGCGGGCGATGCGGTCGCGGTCGGCGAGCACCTCGAACTCGTGCAGGCGCTGCTGGTCGCTGGCCAGCTGCAGGGCGAGGCCCGCCTGGTCGGCGAACGACGCCGCGAGCGGCACCTGCGAGCTGGAAAACGGCTTGGCGCCCGGTTTGCGCAGGGCGACGAGCACACCGGACGCCGTGCCGGCGGACGCGCGTAGCGGGAGAATCGCGGCCGGGCCGAAATCCTCGTCCAGACCTCTGCTGAGGTCGTAGCGCAGCTGCGCGATGCGGACCGGCGCCGCCGTGCGGAACGCTTCGCCGCAGCTGGAGCCTTCGACCGGGATCCGGCGCCCGCGCAGGGAGTCCGAGCCGAGCCCGGCGGAAACGGTGACCACGAGTGCGCTGACCTCCTCCGGCGGCAGCTCCGGATCCTCGGGGCGGGCGAGGAAGGTGTAGTCCGCGCCGGTCAGCGCCAGCGTGCGCTCGGCGATCAGCTCCAGCACCGTGTCGGAGTCCGGCCGGGACAGCAGCTCGGCGCGGATCTCGCTGGTGGCCTCCTGCCACTGCTGGCGCAGCCGCGCGTCCTCGTACAGCCGGGCGTTCTCGATCGCGATCCCCGCCGCGGCCGCGAGCGCCTGTACGACCACTTCGTCGTCCTCGGTGAACGGCTGGCCGTCCGTCTTCTCGGTGAGGTAAAGGTTCCCGAAAACGGTGTCCCGCACCAGGATCGGCACCCCGAGGAAGCTCTTCATCGGCGGGTGGTGCGGCGGGAACCCGCTCGAGGCCGGATGCCGGGACAGGTCGCCGAGCCGGATCGGCTTCGGCTGTTCGATCAGCAGCCCGAGCAGGCCGTGTCCCTCGGGCAGCTCCCCGATCTCGGCCCTGACCTGCTCGTTCACCCCTTCGAAGACGAACTCGGCGAGCCCGATCTTGTCCGGGTTGAGCACGCCCAGCGCGCCGTAGCGGCAGTCCACGAGCTCGATCGCGGCGTGCACGACGCGGCGCAGCGTGGCATCGAGCTCGAGGCCGCCCGCGACCGCGAGCATGGCCTCCAGCAGCCCGTCCATCTGGTCGCGCGCGCCGACCAGTTGCTCGACGCTGTCCTGCACCTCCTTGAGCAGCTCGCGCAAGCGGAGCTGGGAAAGCGTGCCGCGCAGCGAAGGTCTTTCACCGGTTCCGTCGCCCACCCGATTAGCTTGACATCAGCAGGGGCAAAGCACCAGACCACGGCGCCGGACCGTCTACTGTGGACGGACGGCGGGGGACTGCGCCGGCGGCTCGCGCTGCGGCGGGATGCGCGGCGCCGGGAGCTCCTCCCAGCCCGTCAGCCGCGCCATCACGATGCGGATGCCGTTGGCGAACCGGCCCGCGAGCGCGCCCGTGGTGTGCGGCACCGGCCGTGGCCTGTCCGCGGGCACGAGCGGGCGGGCCAGCCCCATCCCGGTGATCGTCCAGCCCGGCTCACCGCGGCCCGGCTGCGAAATGGTGACCACGACCGGGCGACCGCTGGCCGCGCGCACGAGTGACCGGTCCGGGCCGGTGGGCACGAGCAGATCCCCGTCGTCGAGCACGAAGCACCCATACCGCTCCGGCTCCCGCCCGTCGATCGACAGCCGCGCCCGGTGGTAACGCTCGGGTGAACGCGCGCGCTTCACGCATTCGTGATGGGACAACGTTCTTCCGGGCACAGCCACTCCTTTCCCCCTCCGATCCTGGCCCAGTTCGCCCGCCCGCGCCAGAGTGTTTTCCGTTCGTGACGAGAAGCCCCCGGTCCACAGTGGAACCGTCGCGGGCCACCGTAGGAGAAAGCGCTTTCAGCGGTACTCCGGCCCTGCCGGGCAGGGCCGAAGGACCCACGCGGGAAAGGACCGCCGGACCTACCCGGCGGGGAGCGCGATGGCACAGGCTGGGGGAGTGTCCGAAGCGAACACGGAGGTCCGCACCATGACGTGGTCGAGCGCGGAGGCAGGCCTGCTGGCGCGCGCCGTGGAGCGGGCCCCGTCGGTGCACAACCTGCGGCCGTGGGCGGTCGAAGCCGTCGCGGACCGCGCCGAACTGTACGAACGGGCCGAGGCCCAGCTGCCCCGCCACGATCCCACCGGGCGGGACAGGATCATCTCGTGCGGGGCGGCGTTGGCGAACCTCGAGCTGGCCGTGTGCGCGCTCGGCCGGCGGCCGGAAACCGTGCTGTTCCCCGAAAGCGCGCGCTCCGGCCTGCTGGCCTCGGTCACCGCGCCGCGGCGATACGAGGCGACGGACGACGAACTCAGCCTGTACTCCGCGATCTTCCGCCGCCACAGCTACCGTGCCCCGTTCAGCTCACACGTGCTTACCGCAGCTGACCTGCGGGAACTCCTCGGGGGCGGCGACGGTGCCGAAGCGAGGGTCGTCACCGAACAGGACTCGCTCGCGGAGTTGCTCTGCTACGCCGGCCGCGTCCTCCGGGACGACCGGGCCTACCAACGCGAGCTGCGCGCCTGGTCCACGCAGTTCCCGGAACCGCTGCCCGAGAACTCGACGTTGCCGTGGACGGGCCTGGTCACGGCGCACACCCACCTGCCGGACGCCAGGACGTTGGCGGACCGGCTGGCGCGGGAAGGCCTGTTCGTCGTCGTGACCCCGGACGACACCCGCCGGGACCACCTGGCTGCCGGGGCGGTGATGCAGCGGACCTGGCTGCGGGCCGTGGCGCGCGGGCTGGTCGGCTCGGTGCTGACGCAGCCGCTGCACCTGCACGAGGTGCGGGCCGGGTTCATCGAACGGCTGAATCTGCCCGGTTTCCCGCAGCTGCTCCTGCGGCTGGGTTACCCGGTGACCGCGACGCCCGCCGCCGCGCTGGCCGCCGTGACCGCGAGGGAGACGCCGTGACCGCCGAACCCACCCTGCCCGAACTGCTGGAGCACGCGCTGCACGCGGCCGTTCTCGCGCCGTCGCCACACAACACGCAGCCGTGGCGGTTCGTCGTCGACGGTGACCGGATCGAGGGGTGGCTCGACCGCGAGCGAGTGCTCTCCGTAGCCGACCCCGACGCGCGCGAAGCCCGCTTGTCCTGCGGCGCGGCCGTGTTCAACCTCGCGGTCACACTGCGCGCGGCGGGTCGCGGTGCCGATGTCGGTGTGCTGCCGGACCACGCGGAGAAGGATCTGCTGGCCGTCGTCGAGACCGGTCGTGACTGGCGGGCCGCGGCCCCGGAACGCGCGCTGGCCGCCGCGGTCCGGCGCAGGCACACCAACCGGCGCCCGTTTTTCGACCGGCCGGTGTCCTTCCGGATCCGGACGGCGTTGTCGGCCGCGGCCTTGCAGAGCGGCGCGACCCTGGATCTGATCGACGGGACCGGCCGGTACGACATGATCGCCGAGCTCATCCGCCGCGCCGAACACATCCAGTCCGTCGACGAGCGCTACGCCGCCGAGACCGCGCAGTGGACCGGCCGTCCCGCCGAGGCCGCCGACGGTGTGCCGCGTGGTGCGGCTGGCCCGCCGCCCGAGAGAGACGGTGTGATCGCCATGCGCCGCTTCACCGGCGGCGACGACCTCCCACCGCGCGAGTTCGAGCAACAGCCCTTACTGGCCGCGCTGCTCACCCCGGGCCGCGGGGCACGCGCGGACGTCCAGGCCGGGATGGCGATGCAACATGTCCTCCTCGCCGCGACGACGTTCGAGCTGAGCGTCTCGTTTCTGTCGCAGCCCTTCGAGGTCGCCGGCACCCGGGCCGCGCTCGGTGAGTTGTTCCGCGGCCGCGGCGAAGTCCATACCCTGCTACGCATCGGCTACGGCACCGCAGCGGGGGCGACGCCTCGCCGCGCACTGGCGGAGGTCGTGGACGTGAAGACGTTGCCGCGTCGGTAGGTTCCCCTGGACAGCCCCGAAACCTACCGCCCCCGGCTGCGGTACAGGAGCCACACGAAATACGGCGCCCCGAGGCAGGCCGTCATCAGGCCGGCGGGGAGTTGGCCGGGCGAGATGACCGTGCGCCCTGCCGTATCGGCGACGCACACCAGGATTCCGCCCAGCAGGGCCGAAACCGGCAGTACCCGCGTGTGCCGCCGGCCGGTGATCGCGCGTGCGGCGTGCGGGGCGACCAGGCCCACGAACGAAATGACCCCGACACCGGCGACCGCCGCGGCCGTCAGCAGCACAGCGCACGTCAGCACCAACAGCCGCGCCCGCGGCACGTTCACGCCGAGCACCCGCGGGGTTTCGTCGTCGACCGACAGCAGGTCCAGCTCATGCCTGGCGCGGAACAGCACCGGCAGCACCAGCACGAGCGCCAGCGCCATCGGCACGAGCTGTTCGTACGTGCGCCCATAGGTGGAACCGCCGAGCCAGGTCAGCGCTTTCGTTTCGTTCCAAGGATCCGAGAGCGCGATCAGCAACGTGATCAGCGCCTGTGTGCCCGCCTGCGCGCCGAAGCCGATGAGCACCAGGCGCTGGCTGGCGAAGCCGCCCTTCGCGGCCAGCCCGAACACCAGCGCCGTCGCGAGCGCGGCGCCGATCCCGGCGAACCCGGTCTGCGCCCAGAACCCCAGGGCCGGGATGAGCGTGATCGCCGTGACCGCGCCCAGCCCCGCCCCGCCGACCGCGCCCATGATTCCGGGCTCCGCCAACGGATTCCGGGTCACCGCCTGGATCACCGCGCCCGCGAGCGCCAGGCACGCGCCCGCCAGCACCGCGGCGACCACGCGCGGCAGGCGGTTCTCCAGCACGCCGGTGACGATCGGCCCCGCACGCCCGCTCACCCAGTTCACGACATCGCCGAGCAGCAGTTTCGCGTCACCCAGCAGGACGGAGCCGACGACCGCGCCGAGCACGATGGCCACCAGCACCGCGAGGATCAGCCGGTACCGGGCCGGGCTCAGCGTCCGCCGCACCCCGGCCGCCGGTGGTTCCACCGTCGCGGTCACGCGGACGTTCCGGGCCAGCAGCATCAGAAAGAGCGCGCCGAGCACGGTGGTCACCACGCCGGTCGGCACCTCGAGCGACGTCTGCGCCCCGGCCAGCGCGCGCAGCAACACGTCCGCGCCGAGCAGCAGGAGCACACCCGTCGCCGCGGAAACCGGGATCAGTGCGAGATGCCGGTGCAGACCCGGCACAGCACCGGCGAGCAGGCGCACCAGCGCGGGCGCGGCGAGGCCGACGAAGCCGATCGGGCCCGCGAGAGTGACGGCGGCCGCGGCCAGCAGCACGGCCAGCACGATCGCGGCGAAACGGACCCGGCCGACCCGTACTCCGAGGGACCGCGCGTGATCGTCGCCGAGATACACCAGGTCCAGCCGCCGGGCCAGCAGGAGCACCAACGCCAGCGCCACGCCGATCACCGGGCCGAGCGTCCGCACGCCGTCGAGCCCGTTCTGGCTCAGCGAACCCGCGCCCCACGCGAACAGCCCGCGTGTCTGCTCGGAGAACAACAGCAACAACATGCTGGTCACGGACGACATCGCGAGCGCGATCGCGGTGCCGGCCAGCACCAGCCGCACGATCCCGGTGCCGCCCGTGCCCGAGAGCGCGAGCACCAACGCGGCCGCGGCCAGCCCGCCCGCGAAGGCGACCCCGGCGGAACCGAGCAGTGGCAAGGAAAGCCCGAACGCCGCCACGGCCACGATCGCGAGATGCGCCCCGGCGTCGACGGCGAGCGTGTCCGGCGCGGCCATGATGTTGCGCGCCACCGATTGCAGCACCGCGCCCGCCGTGCCGAGCGCGACGCCCACCGCGACGGCGGTGAGCAGCCGGGGGAGCCGCGACTCGACCACGACCGACACGGCGTTGTCGGTGGCGCCGCCGAAGACCAGGCGCAGCAGGTCGAGCGCGTGCACGTTCGCGGTGCCCTGCGTCAGCTGCACCGCCGCGCCCAGCACGAGCAGGACGGCGAGCGCGAGTACGAGCAGCGCGAGCCGCCCGCCCCGCCGGGTCGTGACCGGCGCGGGCGGGCGGACGGTGATGGTGTCCACTGTGGACTTACGCCTGCAGTGCCCGCACCGCGGCGTCGACGTACTGCTCCATCGACCTGGGGCCGCCGAACATCCACAGCGAGTCCGGCAGGCGCTCCACCTTGCCGCTGCGCACGAACGGCAGGTTCCGCCAGATGGCGTTCCCGGCGAGGTCCGTGGCGTACGGGTCGCCCTCGGAGTTGTTGGCCATGTACCAGAAACGGACGTCGGGCAGCTGTGTGAGCCCCTCGACGTCGGCCTGCGCGAGGCCGTATTCGCCGTCGCCCGCCATCGGCCACGGGTTCGTCAGGCCGATCCGCGAGAACACCTCCGAAACGAGGGATCCCTTGGCGTACGGGCGAATCGTCACGATGCCGGAGCTGGTGTACGCGTCGGAGAAGGCGACCGGCTGGCCGCCGGCGCCGAGCTTGTCCACCTGTGCCTTGCCGTCGGAGATCTTCGCGTCGAACTCGGTCTTCAGCTGGGCCGCCTTGTCCTCGGTGCCGGTGGCCTTGGCGATCATGTCCACGCCGTCGAACATCGCGCCGACCGGGTCCGCGGCGTCGCCGCCCTTGATCACCAGCACCGGCACCTTCGCCTCGATCTGCTCCAGCGCGCTGCCGGTGAGGCTGTCGGTGACCACGACGAGGTCGAGGTTCAGCCCGGCGAGCGTGTCGAGGCTGGGCTCGCCTCGCGTGCCGAGGTCGGCCGGGCTGCCCTCCAGCGGCGCCGCGCTGACCCACTGGCCGTAGCCCTTGACGTCGGACACGCCGACCGGCATCACGCCGAGGGAAACCAGGTCCTCGACGCCGTTCCACTCGGTCGCGGCGACCCGTTTCGCCGGGTGGTCGAGCTTGACCTCCTTGCCGCGGGAGTCGACGACGGTGACCGGGGCGCCGGCGGCCGTGGTCTGCTGGGTGCCGGAACCGGCCGGCTCGGTGGTGCCGCAGCCGGCCGCGAACAGCGCGGCGGCCACGGACAGCCCGGTCAGCACTCGGGTGGGGCGCATTTCTCTCCTGCTTTTTCTCAGGCCGACGCGGCGCGGATGCCGTCGTCGTTGAAGCGGCCGACCGCGCGGGTGCGGAGGCGCCCGCCGACCGGGTCGGTGTCGACGTCCACGCGGATGCCGTAGGCGCGGGTGAGGTTTTCGGCGGTCAGCACCTCGGCGGGCGGGCCGTCCGCGGTGACCTCGCCGCCTTCCAGCAGCAGCACCCGGTCGGCGATCGCCGCCGCCTGGTCGAGGTCGTGCAGGACCACGCCGATGCCGACCCGGTGCCCGTCGGCGAGGTCGCGGATGACGTCGAGGATTTCGACCTGGTAGCGCAGATCGAGGAACGTGGTCGGCTCGTCGAGCAGGAGCAGCGCGGTGTCCTGGGCGAGGCAGCCGGCCAGCCACACGCGCTGCGCCTGGCCGCCGGACAGCGCCTGCACCGGGCGCTCGGCGATCGCGGTGAGGCCGGTCAGCTCCATCGCGCGCTGCACCGCGGCCGGGCCTTCGGGGTCGCGGCCGCCCCAGCGCGAGCGGTGCGGATGCCGGCCGAACTCGACCAGTTCGCGCACGCTGAGGCCGCCGGGCGCGGTCCTTTGCTGGGACAGCAAGGTGATCCGGCGCGCGAGATCCTTCGCCGACAGCGCCCGCAACTCCGCGCCGTCGGCGAATTCGATCTCGCCCGACACCGGGGGATGCAGCCGGGCGAGCGCCCGCAGCAGCGTCGATTTGCCGCTGCCGTTGGGCCCGATCAGTGCCGTGACCGTGCCGGGCTCGAGCGAAACCGAGGCGGCGCGCACGACGACTTCCCGCCCGTAGGCGACGTCGATCCGGCGTGCGGACAAGCCGGCGACGGCGTCCGGTGGGGTGACGAACACCGTCGCAATCTAAAGAAAGGCTTACCTAAGTGGCAAGATCGGAGTGGGCAGCGGCACACTTGCCGGTTTCGTACCGGGATGTCCGGAGTGCGGGTCGAGTGGTGGGTCAGCGAGGGGCGGGGTGGAGACTTCGGGCGGGATTCTGCGCTGTGTGCCGGCGCGGACCGGCGGTGTTCCCGCCCGAACGGACGGGAACACCGCTTTCCCTTACTCCGCCCGGGAAACCAGCTCGTCCACGCGGTCCAGTACGCGGTCGAGGATCTCCAGTCCCTCCCGCGCCTCGGCCTCGGTGACCGTGCACGGCGGGGCCACGTGTACGCGGTTGGAGTTGATGAACGGCAGCAGTCCCAGCTGCTTCGCCGTCTTCGTCACCTCCGCCATCACCGGGCTGCTGCCGCCGGTCGGCGCGACCGGCGTGCGCGCCGCCGGGTCGCTGACCAGTTCCACCGCCCAGAAAACCCCGCGCCCGCGCACTTCCCCGACGCCCGGGTGCCGGGCGGCGAGCTTCGCCAGCTCCGGGCCGAGCACCTCGGAACCGATCCTCCTGGCGTTTTCGACGATGCCCTCGTCCTCCATCGCCGTGATCGCCGCGACCGCGGCCGCGCACGCGAGCGGGTGGCCGGAGTACGTGAGCCCGCCGGGATACGGGCGCTCACCGAAGAAATCCACGATCCGCCCCGAGATCGCGACCCCGCCGAGCGGCACGTAACCGGAGTTGACACCCTTCGCGAACGTCAGCAGATCCGGCACCACCCCCTCGTCCGCGGAGAAGAACCACGCGCCGGTGCGGCCGAACCCGGTCATCACCTCGTCCATGATCAGCACGATCCCGTGCCGGTCGCACAGTTCCCGCACCCCGGCGAGATATCCGGGCGGCGGCACCATGATCCCGGCCGTCCCGGGGATCGCCTCCAGCAGCACCGCGGCGATCGTGCCCGGCCCCTCCAGCTCGATCACCTGCGCCAGGTGCGAGAGCGCGCGCTCGCACTCCTGCTCTTCGGTTTCCGCGTGGAACTGGCTGCGGTACAGGTACGGCCCGAAGAAGTGCACGACGCCCGCGGTGCCGTGATCGTTGGCCCACCGCCGCGGGTCGCCGGTCAGGTTGATCGCGGTCTCGGTGCCGCCGTGGTACGAGCGGTACCGGGTCAGCACCTTCGGCCGCCCGGTCACCAGGCGCGCCATCCGCACGGCGTGTTCGTTCGCGTCGGCGCCGCCGTTGGTGAAGAACACCTTGTCCAGATCGCCCGGAGTCCGTTCGGCGATCAGCCGCGCCGCTTCGGAGCGCTGGTCGTTCGCGTGCTGCGGCGCGATCGTGGCCAGTTTCCGCGCCTGCCCGGCGATCGCTTCGACGACCTTCGGGTGCTGGTGGCCGATGTTGGTGTTCACCATCTGCGAAGAGAAGTCGAGCAGCCTGGTCCCGTGCCCGTCCCAGACGTAGCTGCCCTCGGCGCGGGTGATCACCATCGGGTCCAGCGCCGCCTGCGCCGACCACGAGTGGAACACGTGCTTGCGGTCGAGCGCGTGCGTCCGCGCGGCGTCTTCGCTGAGCGTCATGTCGTCTCGCCTTTCTCAGGTGTTCCGCGGGAAGCCGAGGTTCACGCCGCCCTGGCTCGGATCCGGCCAGCGCGTCGTGACCACCTTCCCGCGGGTGAAGAAGTGCACGCCCTCCGTGCCGTGCGCGTGCGTGTCGCCGAACAGCGAGTTCTTCCAGCCGCCGAAGCTGTAGTAGGCGACCGGCACCGGGATCGGGACGTTGATCCCGACCATGCCGACCTCCACCTCGTTCCGGAACTTCCGCGCGGCCCCGCCGTCGTTGGTGAAGATCGCGGTGCCGTTGCCGTACGGGTTGGCGTTGACCAGCGCCAGCGCCTCTTCGTAGGTCTCCACGCGCAGCACCGACAGTACGGGGCCGAAGATTTCGTCGGTGTAGCAGCTCATGTCGGTGCGCACGTGGTCCAGCAGCGTCGGGCCGAGCCAGAAGCCGTCCGGTTCGCCTTCGGGCCGCACCTGCCTGCCGTCGACGACGAGCTTCGCGCCGTCGGTCTCGGCCTGGTCCACATAGGCCTTCACCTTGTCCCGGTGGGCTTTCGTGACCAGCGGGCCCATGTCCGTGCCGCGGGTGCCGTCGCCGGTGCGGATCTTCGTGGCCCGCTCGGCGATCCGCGCCACGAGCTCGTCCGCGACGCTCCCGACGGTGACCACCGCGGAGATCGCCATGCACCGCTCGCCCGCGGAACCGAACCCGGCGTTGACCATCGAGTCGGCGGCGAGGTCGAGGTCCGCGTCGGGCAGGACGACGGCGTGGTTCTTCGCGCCCCCCAAGGCCTGCACGCGTTTTCCGTGCGCCGTGGCGGTTGTATACACACTGCGTGCAATCGGTGTGGAGCCGACGAAACTGACCGCCTTCACCGCCGGGTTGGTGAGCAGCTCGTCCACCGCGACCTTGTCGCCCTGCAGGACGTTGAACACTCCGGCGGGCAGGCCGGCCTCGGCCCACAGCCGCGCCAGCCACAGCGACGCCGACGGGTCCTTCTCGCTCGGCTTGAGCACCACGGTGTTCCCGGCGGCGATCGCGACCGGGAAGAACCACATCGGCACCATCGCCGGGAAGTTGAACGGGGAGATCACCGCCGCCACCCCGAGCGGCTGGCGCAGCGAGCTGACGTCCACCGAGGTCGAGGCGTTCTCGCTGAACCCGCCCTTGAGCAGGTGCGGGATCCCGCACGCGAACTCGACGACCTCCTGGCCGCGGGCCACCTCGCCGAGCGCGTCGGAGAGCACCTTGCCGTGCTCGGCGGTGATGATCGCGGCGAGCTCGTCCTTGCGGGCGTCGAGCAGTTCCCGGAACCGGAAAAGCACCGCTGTGCGCCGGGCCAGCGACGCGTCCCGCCAGGCCGGGAACGCGGCGGCCGCGGCGGCGATGACGTGCTGAGCGTCCCGCGCGTCGGCGAGCGCGACTTCGCCGGTCACGGCGCCGGTGGCGGGGTTGGTCACGGGCGAGGTCGATCCGCTGCCGCCCGCGTAGGGCTCGTTGTTCACCCAGTGCGCGATGGTTGTCATGGCCCTGACTCTGCCGCTCGAGTGGCCGACAGGTCGTAAAAGCGCGGCGTGGATTCTTTACACTGTGTTGGTGATCCCGACCGTGCGAGAAGTGCTCGGGCTGCCGCTCGTGCGGGCCGGGCGGCCCGAGCTGCTCGGCGGCCGCGATGGGCTGGACGGCGCCGTGAACTGGGTCCACATCAGCGAGTCCAGCGATCCGACCGGGCTGTTCAAAGGCGGCGAGCTGGTGCTGACCACCGGTCTTCCGCTGCTTGGCGAGCCCGCGAAAGTGGCCGCCTACCTGGGAATCCTCGCGGAGCTCGGCGTCGTGGGCCTTGTCGTCGAGCTGGGCACCCACCTCACCGCGGTGCCCGACGGGCTCGGGCCGGCGGCCGACGCGGCCGGGCTGCCGGTGGCCGCGCTGTCGCGGCCGATCCGGTTCGTCGAGGTGACCCAGCAGGTGCACCAGCTGATCGTCGCCGACCGCTACGAGGAGGTGGAGTTCGCGCGCACCACGCACGAGGTGTTCACCTCGCTCAACATGGCCCGCGCCTCCACCACGGACATCGTCACGCGCGCGTCGCAGATCCTCGGCGCGCCACTGGTGCTGGAGGACCTCAACCGGCACGTGCTCGCGTTCTGCGCGGCGGGGGAGCCTGCCGTGAAACTGCTCGGCGACTGGGCCGAACGGTCCCGGCGAAACGAGTCCACAGTGGACTCCGGGTGGTCGGCCGTCGCGGTCGGGCTGGGTCAGGAGCGCTGGGCACGGCTCGTGCTTCCCGGCGATACCGGCAACCCAGCGCGCGCGATGATGGTGCTGGAACGCGCGGCGCAGTCGCTGCAGCTGCACCGGATGATCCAGCAGGAGCGCGACGCGCTCGTCGGGCAGGCGCACGGCGGGCTGCTCGACGACCTGCGCGCGGGCCGCATCACCGACGAAGCCGAGGCTCTCGCCCGCGCGGGCGCGCTCGGGCTGGCGGCCGACGCGCACTACGTGCCGCTGGTCGTGCGCACGCCCCGCCGCCCGCAGGACGACGCGATCGGGAAGGGCGAACTGGACCGCGCTTTCCTCGCCGCGGTGCGCCGGGCGATCACCGGATGCGGGCACACCGCGATCGTCTCGCTGCCCAGGGAAGGCACCGTGGTCGCCTTGTTCTCCGCGGCCAAGCCGGATCCCGCGCTCGACGCCATCGTGGAAACCCTTCGGCAGCAACGACTTTCCGCCGACGCCTGGGTCGCAGGGACGGCGCGCCCGGCGACGGGGCTCGTCCGGGCGGCCCAGGGCCTGGCCGAGGCCGACCACGTCGCGGAAGCCGGCCTCAGCCTCGGCGAGCCGCGGCGTCTGTTCCGCTCCACCGATGTGCGGTTGCGCGGCCTGCTCACGCTATTGAAGGACGACCACCGCGTGCAGGCCTTCGCGGAACGGGAACTGGGCCCGCTGCTGGACCACGATTCGCGAGCCCAGGTTCCGCTGCTTCCGTTGCTGCGCACGCACCTCGAAAGCGGCGGCGGCAAAGCGCGCACCGCCGAACTGAGCGGGCTGAGTCGGCCCACCCTCTACGCGCGCCTGCGCACGCTCGAGCGTGTTCTCGGGGTGTCGCTGGAATCCCCGGAGTCGCGAACCTCGCTGCACGTCGCGGTGATGGCCTTGGATTCGCGGCGGGACTGAGGCCCCGGGAAACCCCGTTGTTACGCAACGGTTTCACAGGTCTGTGGTTCAACCTCAGAAATCTGAGGAAAAGCCACAGAACTCTTGTAGCCCGACTCAGCGCTGTGTACTGTCACCGCCAGCGAACGGAGGGGCATGGTCAAATCGGCGGCGGGAGAGAACGCCAGGGCACAGGACACCCAGAGCGTCGGGGCGCGGCTGCGGGAGCGGCGGCTCGCGCTTCGCCTGACGCTGCGGCAGGTGGCCGACGGGGCCGGGCTGTCCGAGGGTTTCGTGTCCCAGCTCGAACGCGGCGTGCATTCGGGCAGCATCGCCACCCTGCAGAAGATCACCGCGGTGCTCGGGCTGGACGTGGGCGACCTGTTCACGTGGGACCGCTCGCCCGCGGTGCTCCGGTTCACCGACCAGCAGGGCTTCGCCTTCGGGGAGTCGGGCCGCAAGGTCCGCCTGACCCCCAAGCGGTTCCACCACCTCGAGGCCTTCCTCGGGGTGTTCGAGGCGGGCGGCTCGACCGGGGTCGAGCCCTACAGCCACGGCGATTCCGAAGAGCTGCTGTTCGTGGTCTCCGGTGAGGTCGAGGTGACGGTCGGGCAGACCGTGCACCACCTCGCCGCGCTGGATTCGATCACGTACTCCAGCAGCGAACCCCATCGCGTCAAGGAAAGCGCGGGGGGCACGGCGACGGTGCTGTGGGCGATGGCGCCCCCCAGCTACTGATCCCCGTACTGTCCACAAAGGAGGGCGCATTGCGCATCGGCGTCGAATGCGGCGGAACGTTCACCGATCTCGTGGTACTGGACGACGACGGCGTCCTCCGCGCGACCGACAAGGTCTTCTCCACCCCGGCGAGCCCGGACAAGGCGGTGACGGCCGGGCTCACCGGCCTGTCCCCGGAACTGCGCGAGAAAGCCGTGCTGCTGCACGGTTCCACGGTCGCGACCAACGCGCTGATCGAGCGCAAGGGCGCGCGGGTCGGGCTGATCGTCACCCGCGGGTTCCGCGACGTGCTCGAACTGCAGCGACAGGACCGCACGAGCATGTACGACCTGAGCTACCGCAAGCCGGAGCCGCTCGTGCCCCGTGCGCGGGTGGCCGAGGTGAGTGAACGCCTCGACCACTCGGGCGCCGTGCTGGAGCCGCTGGACGAGGACAGCGTGCGCCGTGCACTGTCCACTTTGGTCGAGTCCGGAGTGGACGCGGTCGCGGTGAGCCTGCTCCATTCCTACGCCGCCCCGGTACACGAGCGGCGCGTGGCGGAGATCGCGGCCGCGGAGTTCCCGGATCTGGTGGTATCGCTGTCCAGCGACTGCGCCCGCGAGTTCCGCGAGTACGAGCGCACCACGACGACCACGATCGACGCGTTCCTGCGCCCGCGCATCTCCCGGTATCTGTCCGATCTGGAGGGTTCGGCGCGTGAGCTCGGCGTGTCCGAGCTGCACGTGATGCAGTCCAATGGTGGCATGGTCCCGGCGCGCGCCGCGGGTTCGGCGCCGCTGAGCATGTTGCGGTCCGGCCCGGCGGCCGGGGTCGCCGGCGCGATCGCGGTGGCGGAGAACGCCGGGATCGGCGGCATCGTCACGATGGACATGGGCGGCACCAGCACCGACGTCGCCGTGGTGCACGACGGCAAGCCCGAGCTGACCACGGAAGTGGTGGCCGACGGGCTGCCGGTGCGGGTGCCGATGGTCGACATCACCGCCGTCGGCGCCGGGGGCGGCAGCCTCGTCGCGATCGACAGCGGCGGCCTCCTCACCGTCGGGCCCCGTTCCGCGGGCGCGGATCCCGGCCCGGTCTGCTATGGCCGGGGCGGCACGCGGCCGACGGTGACCGACGCGAACGTGGTCCGCGGCTTGCTGCGGCCCGAGACGTTCCTCGGCGGACGCCACACCCTGCACACCGAGGCCGCGCGGGATTCCTTGCGCCCCTTGGCGGACCGGCTCGGCCGCTCGGTCGAGCAGCTCGCCGAGGACGTGTTCCGGCTGGCGGGCGTCGCGATGGCCGGAGCCATCCGCGTCACCACCACCGAACGCGGGCACGACGTGGAGTCCTACACCCTCGTCGCCTACGGCGGCGCCGGCCCGCTGCACGCCGCGTCCGTCGCCGAGGACCTCGGGATGGGCCGCGTGATCATTCCGCCGCACGCCGGGCTCGCCTCCGCGTACGGACTGCTGACCGCGGGCTTCCGCCGCGAGTTCGCCTTCACCCGGCTGACCGATCTCGACGCGCTGCCACCGGAAGGGCTCGCCCCGGCGCTGGACAACCTGCGCGCCACCGCGGAAGAACACCTCCGGGAGCAGTCGATTCCCTGGCACGACGCCACTTTCGCGTTCTCCGCCGACATGCGCTACCGCGGCCAGGGCTTCGAGATGCCGGTCGACCTGCCCCGCGCCGGCGCCACCACGGCCGAGGAGTTCGCCGAAGCCTTCCACCGCGCGCACGCCCGCCGGTACGGGCACGCGGAAAGCGAACGAGCCGTGCAGATCGTCACGGTGCGGCTCACCGTCACCCGGCCACGCCCGGCGCTGGTCCTGCCCAAAGTGGACACCGACCCGTCGCTGCCGGTGACCGTGCAGCCGGTCATCGAAGGGGGAGTGGCCGTGGACGCGACCTTCCGTTCCCGCCGCGGTCTCGCCGTCGGCACCAAGCAACCCGGTCCCGCCGTGCTGGAGGACGGCACGTCCACCACGTTCGTGCCCACGGGCTGGACCGCCCACGTCGACGAGCACACCAACCTCGTCCTGGAACGGAGCTGACCATGCGACTTTCCCCGAGCCAGCTGTCCGTCATCAAGTCCGGGCTGGACGCGATCGGCCGCGAGATGGCCGTCAACCTGCGCCGCTCCGCCACCTCCTCGATCGTCCGCGAGGCCAGGGACTTCTCCGTCGCGCTGACCGACGCGCGCGGCGAAGTGGTGGCACAGGCGGAATGCATCCCGATCATGACCGCCGGCATCGCGCTCGCGCTGCGCGGCATCGCCGCGCGGATCGACCTCGCGAGCCTGACCGACGACGACGCGCTGCTGATGAACGACCCGTACCAGGGCGGCCAGCACCTGCAGGACATCTACCTGCTCACCCCGATCTTCGCCGACGGCGAGCTGATCGGCTTCGGCGCCTCGACCGCGCATCACGTCGACATCGGCGGCTCGCACGCCGGGCTGTCGGCGCACGCGACCGAGCTGTACCAGGAAGGCCTGCGGCTCCCGCTTTCCCGGTTCTCCGTGTCCCGGGACTTCAACGACCCCAACGGTTTCGTGCGGCAGGTCATCGCCGCGAACGTCCGGGTGCCCGACGCGGTGATCGGGGACCTGCAGGCCCAGTTCGCCGCCAACGCCACTGCCACCAGGCGGCTGACCGAGCTGGTCGCGCGGCACGGGCGCGACGAAGTGCTGCAGGCGATGGCGGATGTCAAGGACTACGCCGAAAAGCGGGTGCGCTCGGCCATCGAGTCCATTCCGGACGGTACCTACCACGCCACGGAGACCTTCGACGCCTCGCCGTGGGACGCCGGCACGGCGGAGATCGTCGCGAAGGTGACGGTGGACGGCAGCACCATCGACGTCGACTTCTCCGGCACCGCGGGCCAGATCCCCGGCAACGTCAACTGTCCTTTCGCCTCAACGGTTTCCTCCGTGCAGTCCGCGGTCCGGTGCATGCTCGACTCGCCCGACATCGGCTTCAACGAGGGCTGCAACCGGCCGATCACGGTGTCCGCGCCCTCCGGGTCGGTGCTCAACCCGCGCCCGCCCGCCGCGGTGCGGGCCCGGCTCACTCCGGCGTCGCGTGTGTTCAACGCGGTCATCCGCGCGCTCGGGCAGGCGCTGCCGGAGCGGGCCGTGGCGACCGGGTTCGACACCACGACGGCGATCGCCGTGAGCAAGAGCGGCGAAGACGGTTACCAGGTGGCGCTGGAGATCCTCGGCGGCGGCTGGGGCGCGTGTGCCGAACACGGCGGCCCGGACGGGCTGGACAACCCGATCTCCAACTGCGCCAACGCCCCCGTCGAAGCACTGGAAACCGACTTCAGCCATTTCCGCATCGCTGAGTACGCGCTCGTCGGGGACTCCGGCGGCGACGGGACCCACGCCGGTGGCCGCGGCATCCGGCGGACCTACGTCGCGACCGCCGACGGCGTCGCGGTGGCCGGGTACGCCGACCGCCACACCGTCGGCGCCGAGGGGATCAACGGCGGCGCGCCCGGCGGTACCGGCAACTTCGCGATCCACCGCGCCGACGGCACCGTGACCGAACTTCCCTGTGTGTACGAGGAAACCCTGAACAGTGGCGACAGCATCGTCATCACCACCGGTGGTGGCGGCGGCTACGGCGCCCCGGAGCGAGAGGTGAGCGCGTGAGCACCACCGCGACCCCGGCGGGGCGCATCGCCGCCGCGTCGTTCGTCGGCACCGCCATCGAGTGGTACGACTACTTCATCTACGGCACCGCGTCCGCGCTGGTGTTCAACGAGGTCTTCTTCCCCGACAGCGACCCGCTGGTCGGCACGCTGCTCTCGTTCGCCACGCTCGCGGTCGGGTTCATCGTGCGGCCGCTGGGCGCCATCGTGTTCGGGCACTTCGGCGACCGGTGGGGCCGCAAGAGCACGCTGGTGGTCACGCTGCTGGCGATGGGGATCGCGACGTTCCTCATCGGCGTGCTGCCCACCTACGCCACGATCGGCGTGGCCGCGCCGATCCTGCTCGTCGTGCTGCGCCTGCTCCAGGGCCTGGCCGTCGGCGGCGAATGGGGCGGCGCGGTCCTGATCGCGACCGAAAACGCGCCCGAGCGCAAGAAAACGCTCTACGGTTCGTTCGCGCAGTTCGGCAGCCCCGGTGGCCTGCTGGTCGCGACCGTGGTGTTCACGGTGCTGAGCAACACGGTCAGCGCGGACAGCCTGCAGAGCTGGGCCTGGCGGATCCCGTTCCTGCTCTCGGCGCTGCTCGTGCCGCTGGGCCTGTTCATCCGCCTGAAGATGGCCGAGACCCCCGAGTACGCCAAGGCCGCCGAACGCCAGGAACAGACACGGGTGCCGTTCCTGCGAGTGCTCACGAAGGAGTTCCGCCCGGCGCTGATCGGCACGCTGTCGTTCACCGGGGTGTTCCTGACCTACTACCTGCTCACGTCGTTCGTGCTCACCTACGCCACGAAGACGCTCGGCATGCCGACGTCGATCACGTTGCCCGCCAACCTGATCGCCGCCGTCAGCGAGGGCGCGTTCATCTACGTCGGCGTGCTGCTCGCGAAGCGGATGACCGCGCGCGGCGTCGCGATCGTCTCGGCGTTCGGCCTGCTGCTGTGGGCGGCCCCGGCCTTCGCGCTCATGCACACCAGGGAACCTTTCCTGCTGTACGTGGCCGTCGGGGTCGCGATGGTGTTCGTCGGCACGTCCTACGGGGTGCTCGCCGGCGAGGTGGCCGAGCTGTTCACCCGCGAGGTCCGCTACACCGGCACCAGCCTCTGCTACCACCTGGCCGGCATGATCGGCGGCGGGTTCGGCCCGATCATCGCTACGTACCTGTTGTCCCGCACCGGTTCCTCGTGGCCGGTGGCCGCGCTGACCGCCGTGGTCTCACTGCTGATGGCGCTGGCCTGTTTCGCCCTGCCCAAGCGGGAGTCCGTGCGCGGGCGGACGCCGGCGAAGGCGGAGGCGAGCGCGTGACCTACCGCAACGGCGAGGTCTCGCACTGGCTCGCGGGCACCCGCGCCACCCGCAAATCCTGGACCCCGGGCACCGGACCGTCCGAAGTGGACGTCGCGATCGTCGGTGGCGGGCTGACCGGCCTGTGGACCGCGTACTACCTGCAGGAGCACCGGCCCGAGCTCAGCGTCGCGGTGCTGGAGGCCGAACACGTCGGGTACGGAGCTTCCGGGCGCAACGGCGGCTGGGCGTCGCACCTGATCCCGGGCAACCGGGCAAGGTACGCGCGGGGCCCGCGTGGCGCGGCCGGGGCACGGGACTTCCAGAGCGCGATGTTCGAGGGCATCGACGAAATCCTGGCCGTCTGCGGACGCGAAGGGATCGAGGCCGACCAGGCCCGCGGCGGAAACCTCGTGCTGGCAACGACTCCGGCCGCCGCGAGCAGGCTCGCCGCGCGGCGTGACGGCGATCTGCGGTACGGGCTCACCGAAGACCAGGTCGTGTGGCTGGACCGGGCGCAGGCCAGGGAACGGGTCAACGCCGAGCACGTGTCCGGAGGCATGTACTACCCGGCCGTGGTCCGGGTGCACCCGGGAAAGCTCGTCACCGGACTGGCCGCGGCGGTGGAACGCCGGGGTGCAGCGATCTTCGAGCAGAGCCGGGTGCGCACCGTGGGGCCGGGCGGAGTGCGTCTCGAACCGGGGACGCTGCGCGCCGGCCGGGTGCTCGTCTGCACCGAGGGCTACGGGATTCCGTTGCTGGGCGCGCGGAGCATGATCCCGGTGAACAGCTCGATGATCGTCACCGAGCCGCTGTCCGAAAAGGACTGGGACGCCATCGGGTGGCGTGCGGCCGAGTGCGTCAGCGATGCCGCGCACACGTTCGTCTACTCGCAGCGCACGGCCGACGGCCGCATCGCCATCGGCGGCCGGGGTGCGCCGTACCGGTTCAACTCCGGCACCGGCGGTGCGGGGGTGACGGCGGAGAAAACGGTGCGGCAGCTGGAAGACCGGCTTCACCGGTACTTCCCGCGCGCGGACATCCGGGTCGCGCACGCGTGGTCCGGGGTGCTCGGCGTGACGCGTGACTGGTGCGCGCGGGTGACCTACGACCGGGAGACCCGCGTCGGCTCGTCGGGCGGGTATGCCGGGCACGGCGTGACGGCGACGAACGTCGGCGCCCGCACGCTGGTGGACCTGACGTTGGGCCGGGACACGGAGCTGGCCCGGCTGCCGTGGGTCGGCTACCGCTCGCCGCGCTGGGAGCCGGAACCGTTGCGCTGGCTGGGGGTGCACGGGATGTACGAGCTGTTCCGCATCGCCGACCAGCGCGAGGAGAAGCGCGGCCTGGCGAAGACGTCGTGGATCGCGCGGGTGGGGAGCCGCCTGGCCGGGCTGCACGAGTGAGAGCGCGGGTGGGGGCGCGCTCGCCCCCACCCGCTCTGTCAGGCCTCCGGCCAGTCCACGCTCAGGTACTGGATTTCGGTGTACTCGTGCAGTCCCTCGCGCGCGCCTTCGCGGCCCACCCCGCTTTGCTTGAGCCCTCCGAAGGGGGCTGCCGGGTCGGAGACCAGGCCGCGGTTGATGCCGACCATCCCCGCCTCGATCGCCTCGCCGAGGCGCAACGCGTGTTGCAGGTCCCCGGCGTAGACGTAGGCGGCCAAGCCCATTTCGGTGTCGTTGACCAGGTCCAGCAGCTCACGCTCGTCGCGCCAGGTGACGACCGGGGCCACGGGGCCGAAGATCTCCTCCTGCACGATCTCGGCGTCGGCCGGGACGTCGGCGAGGACTGTCGGCGGGAAGAAGTGGCCCTTGCCGTCGGCCGGGATGTCGGCTCGCGCGACGATCCGGGCCCCGGCGGCGACGGCGGAATCCACCAGCGCGGTGACGCCGTCGAGGGCCTTGGCGCTGATCAACGGGCCGATCTCACCGCCGGACCCCACAGTGAGCGCCTCGACGCGTTTGCCCAGGCGCGCAAGGAAATCGTCGGCCACGTCGGCGTGCACGTAGAAGCGGTTCGCGGCGGTGCAGGCCTGGCCGCCGTTGCGGAACTTCGCGATCATGGCCCCGTCGACGGCGGCGTCGAGGTCCGCGTCTGCGGTCACGACGAACGGGGCGTTGCCGCCGAGCTCCATCGACGTGTTCACCACCCGCTCGGCCGCCTGGCCCAGCAGCAGCCTGCCCACGCGGGTCGAGCCGGTGAAGGAGATCTTGCGGACGCGCGCGTCCGCCAGCCAGGTGCCGACGACCGAACCGGCGTCGGTGGAGTTGACGAGGGTCAGCACGCCATCCGGCAGTCCGGCCTCGGTCAGCAGGTCCGCGATCGCCAGCGCGGTCAGCGGGGTCTCGGCCGCGGGCTTGAGCACCGCGGTGCATCCGGCGGCGAGCGCGGGGCCGATCTTGCGGGTGGCCATCGCCGCGGGGAAGTTCCATGGCGTGACCAGGGCCGCGATCCCGACCGGACGGCGCGTGACGAGCGTGCGCGTGCCGCCGGCGGGGGAGGGGCCGTACGAGCCGTCCGTGCGCACGGCTTCCTCGGCGTACCAACGGAAGAACTCGGCTGCGTACGAGACCTCGCCGCGGGCGTCGGCGAGCGGCTTCCCGTTCTCGGAGACGATGAGCGCGGCCAGTTTTTCCTTGTCCCGCAGCATCAAGTCGAAAGCGCGGTGGAGGATCTCCGACCGGGCGCGGGCGGGAGTGCGGGCCCAGCCGCGGGCGGCGCGCTCGGCCGCGTCCACGGCGGCGGTCGCCTCGGCCGGGCCGCCGTCGGCGACCGTGGCGATGATCTCGCCGGTCGCCGGATCGTCCACAGTGAACTCGCTCATACGGTGAACCCCTCCTCGAGGACGTCGAGCGCGTCGTGCAGCAGCTCGTCGGTGATGGTCAGTGGCGGCAGGAACCGGAGCACGTTGCCGTAGGTGCCGCAGGTCAGCACGATCACGCCCTGCTGGTGGGCGAAGGTGGCGACGGTGCGGGCCAGTTCGGGGTCCGGCTCGCCGCCGGGCCGGACCAGTTCGACCGCGACCATCGCGCCGCGCCCGCGGACGTCGCCGATCCGGTTGTCCTTGTCCTGCAAGCGAAGCAGCCGTTCGGTGAGGAGCTTCCCGATCTCCCGCGCCCGGTCGGTGAGCCGCTCGGTTTCGATGGTCTCGATCGCGGCGAGCGCGGCGGCGCAGGCGATCGGGTTGCCGCCGTAGGTGCCGCCGAGGCCGCCGGGGTGCGCGGCGTCCATGATCTCCGCGCGGCCGGTGACCGCCGAGAGCGGCAGGCCGCCGGCGATGCCTTTCGCGCTCGCCACGAGGTCCGGCACCAGGCCCTCGTGCTCGCTGGCGAACATCGCGCCGGTGCGGGCGAAGCCGGTCTGCACCTCGTCGGCGATGAACACCACGTCGTGCTCGCGGCACCAGTCCGCGAGCGCGGGCAGGAAGCCGGGCGCGGGCACGATGAACCCGCCCTCGCCCTGGATCGGCTCGATGATCACCGCGGCCGGGAGCCCCACCTGGCGTTCGATCGTCTCGATGGCGTGGCGGGTGGCGGCGGGGCCGTCGAGCTCGTCGCGGAACGGGTAGGACAGCGGCGCGCGGTAGACCTCGGGCGCGAACGGGCCGAAATTGTGCTTGTAGGGCAAGGATTTCGCGGTGAGCGCCATCGTCAGGCTCGTCCGGCCGTGGTAGGCGTGGTCGAAGGCGACGACGGCCTGGCGGCCGGTATGCGCGCGGGCGATCTTCACCGCGTTCTCCACGGCCTCGGCGCCGGAGTTGAACAGCACCGTCTTCTTGGCGTGCGTCCCCGGGGTGAGGCGGTTGAGCTGCTCGGCCACGGCGAGGTAGCCCTCGTACGGGGTGACCATGAAGCAGGTGTGCGTGAAGGCTTCGGCCTGGGCGCGGACGGCCTCGACCACCCTGGGCGCGCTCGCGCCGACGGTGGTGACCGCGATCCCGGAGCCGAGGTCGATCAGCCGGTTCCCGTCGGCGTCCTCGACGATCCCGCCGCCCGCCCGCACCGCGAACACCGGCATCGTCGTGCCGACGCCCCGGGGGACCGCGGATTCCCTGCGTGCCACCAGTTCCCGCGAGCGTGGCCCGGGGATCCCGGTCACGAGGCGGCGCGTCTGCTCCAGTTCCATCCCTTCATGCTCCGGGGCCGCGAGAATGCCGTCCACTGCTTGTTTTGGAACCTGACTATGCTCTACAGGCATGGAGCTGCGGACTCTGCGGTACTTCGTGGCCGTCGCCGAGCGGGGTTCGGTGAACGCGGCCGCGGGCGTCGTGCATGTGACTCAGCCGGCGCTGTCCCGCCAGGTGCGGCAGCTGGAGCACGAACTCGGGCTGGCGTTGTTCGAGCGGCACGGCAACCGGCTGACGCTGACCGCCGCGGGCGCGCAGTTCCTGCCCGTGGTCCGCGACGTCATCCGGCGTGCCGAGGACGCGTTGTCCGCTGCCGAGGCGTTCGCCGCGGGGCGCATGGTCAAGCTCACTATCGCCGCGCCGACGACCACGCTGACCGACGTGATCGCGCCCTTCCTCGCGACCTTCGGCCAGGAGGATCCATTGCCCACGGTCGTCGAGGCAGCGGGGACGAGTGTCCTGAACGAGGGCGCGGATCTCGCGATCGCCACGCGGCCGCCGGAGGCGTCGTGGGAGCGGCTGGATCTGGCCGTGTTGCCGTTGTGGGCTTACGTTCCGGCCGGGCATCCGTGGTCGTCGCGGGCGAGCGTGGCGTTGGAGGAGTTGGTGGGGGAGCCGCTCGTGGTGCTGGACCGGCCGTTTCGGCCGCGGCAGATCCTCGAAGACGCGCTGAGCGCCGCCGGCCTCGGCGAGCCGGAGTGCATCGAATGCTCGAACCCGCAGGTGGCCCAGGCGTTAGCGGCGGCGGGCCGTGGCGTCGCGGTCGTCTCCGACGACGCCCGATTCGGGTTGCACGGCTTGCGTATCGAGGGAGCGCAGGGGCCGTTGCGGATTTCGCTCTTCGCGGCTTGGTCCTCCGGGCACCACGCGGCTCCCGGGCTGGCGGCCATCGCGGCGCGGTTGCGGGAGTTCTGCGCTGAGCGGTACGGGGCTGATGTGGCGCCTTGAGTGTGGTTCGGGTGTGGGGTGGGCGCTGTGCCCGGGCGGCACCGTTTTCCGACGTGCGTGGAGCGCCCTGCTCACTCCCAGCCCCGTGAAAACCGATCGGCCACTGCCCGCGCGGGGTCCATGGCCGCCGGGTCTCGGTATCCCCGGTCTGGACCGGGGATACCGAGTGTCGTCACTTGTCGAACACGTCCTTGGCCGCGCCCTTCAGTTTCTCCCCAGCCTGCTTGATCTTGCTGGTGCTCTGCTCGGCCTTGCCCTCGGCCTGCCACTGCTCGTTGTCGGTGGCGTTGCCGACCGCTTCCTTGGCCTTGCCCTTGAGTTCGTCGGCCTTGTGCTCGGCGTTGTCGTTCATTTCGCTGTTCCTCTCCACTCGGTTCCGGGAACCGGTTACCCGGGTTGGGTGGAGTTATTCCCCGGGAATGGTAGAACAACCTTGTTGAGAGGACGCTGAGCGCGAAAACAGGGATGGCCCGCGTGAATTGCGGGAACGCGATCGGCTTGAATTGATCGCGTGCACGCCTCGCAGATCCGCATCGACACCGTGACCGTGGTGGCCGTCGGCGCCGTGCTCGCCCTGTTGTCGGTGGTGCTGGTGCCGTGGCGCTGGGACGCCTGGAAGCACCGGCGCACCGGCCGGTCGCTGAGCACCCTGGTCGCCGTGGTGGCGGTGGTCACGGCATGCGGGCTCGCCGTCAACTCCGCCGGAAGCTTTTACCCCACACTGGGTTCCCTACTCGGCACGTCGCCAAACCCCGGGGAAGGCACGGTGGCGGACGCCGGGCCCGACGGCCGCGACCTCGCCCGCACGCTGGCCACCGTCGGCGCCCGCGCGGCGGCTGGGCACGGCTCGATGCTGCACCTGACCGTCACCGGCAGGCGCACCGGGCTCACCCGCGACGTGGACGTGTACCTGCCAGCCGGGTACACCGAGCCGGAATGGGCGGATTTCCGTTTTCCGGTGATCGAATGGATTCCGCATTTTCCGGGCGAGCCCCGGCAGGTCGCCACATTGTACGGATTGCCGGATCTGCTCGACCGGGAAATAGGCGCGCACCGCATGCCGCCGACCGTGGTGATCGTGCCGGACCCCAATGGCGAACCCCGCATGGCGCACGATTCGGAATGCGTCGACGCCGTGCAGGGGCCAGCCGACGACACCTATCTCGCCGCCGATCTGCGCGGCTGGGCCCTGAGCGAGCTGCGGGTGCGGTCGGACCGCGAGGGCTGGGCGATCGCGGGCTGGTCCTCGGGCGGGTACTGCGCCCTGAATCTCGCCTCGCGCCACCCCCAGTGGTACTCCGTCGCCGTCAGCATGAGCGGTTATGACCGGGCGCCGCAGGACGTCGAGACTGGGGATCTGTTCCACGGCCGCGCGGACATCCAGCATGCCAACGATGTGACCGCGACGCTGCGGGAGCATCCCTCGCCGCTGCGGATGCTCGTCACCGCTGACGCGGCCGCCGGGGACGAGGTGGCCGCACTCGGCAGGCTGCGCGCGGCGGTGGCTCCGCCTGCCGAGCTGACCACCTGGGTGCTGCCCGCGTCCGGGCACAACCTGGACGCGGTCCGCTCGGACCTGCCGCCGGTGCTCGCCTGGCTGGACGCCCAGCTCGGCAACCCGGTCGGCAGAACGGACCCGCCACCCGGCCAGGCCACCGAAGGCCAGATCCTGCCCTGGCCGCTGCCCGACCCCGGAACCCCAGGGAGCCTGCATGGCACCGACGCCGCGGTCTGAACCGCACGAACCGGCCCACCAGCGGGGCGAAGGCTCGCGGGGCGAGGGATGGCTGGGCACGGGCTGGCTGGGAGAAGGAGAGCCGGGCGAGGGCTGGCGGGCCGAGGGCTCGCGGGGGAAGGGCTCGCGGGGGGAAGGCCAGCCGGGCACGGGCTGGTTGAGGAGGGGCTGGCTGGGCAGGAGCTGGCGGGGCAGGGCCTGGAATGGCGAGGGCCGGCCAGGTAAAGGCTGGCAGGGCAGGAGTTCGCGGGGCGAAGGCTTGCCGGGCAGGAGCTGGCCGGGCAAGGGCTGGCCCGGTAAGGGTTCGCCGGGCAAGGGCTGGCCGGATAAAGGTCGGCGGGGCAGGAGCTCGGGGGACGAAGGCTGGCAGGGGCAGGGCTGGCAGGGCAAAGCCTGGATTGGTAGGGGCTGGCAGGAAGGTCAGCAGGGTAAAAGTCGGCAGGGTAAAGGCTGGCAGGGCAAGGATTTTCGACACATGGGATGGCTGGGCAAGGCCGGGAACGCCAAGCGTTGGCTGCGGAAAGGCTGGCAGCGGAAGGGTTCGCGAGACACGGGCTCGCTGGGGCAAGACCGGCGAGACGAGGGCGGGCGGGACGAAGCC
>NZ_VMNW02000042.1 GCF_007713735.2 Amycolatopsis acidicola
GGCTCCGGCTCCGGCTCCCGCTCCGGCCCCCGCTCCGGCCCCGGCTCCCGCTCCGGCGCCAGTCCCGCTCCGGCCCCGGCCCCGGCGCCCGGCTCCGGCGGGGAGTTCACCCTTCCCTCGCGCGCATGTTCGCCGCCCCGGCCGCCACCTCACCGTCGCCGCCACCTCACCGTCGCCGCCAGCCACGCCCGGAAAACCCCATACGCCCGAATGCACCCCATCGCTACGCCAACCGGCCTAAGAAATGGCGCAACGTAGTGGTCCTCTCGCGGTCGGTCAAGACATCGCGAGCCACTCCGGCCGGAGCTGATTGTCACACCTCGATCACCAACCGCATTTAATTACTTGTCAGTACAGTCAACTAATGGAGGCGGCAAGCGACTACGAAAGCTGGTGAGGGAACGTGGGTGCGGCACCCGAGTGGGAGGACGAGCGCGCGGCGCGGTTGAAGGCGAAGCTGCGGGAGACCGATCCGCAGTTCACCGCGCAGCTGCCGGACGAGGCAGTCAAAGCGGCGGCGAGCGAACCGGGTCTCGGGCTCGCGCAGACGGTCGAGCGCATCATGGCCGGGTACGCCGACCGCCCGGCGACCGCCGAGCGCAAGACGGAGCTGGTCACCGATCCGGCCTCGGGCCGCGGCTCGCTTCGCCTGCTGCCCGAGTTCACCACCCGCACCTACGGCGAACTGTGGACGCAGGCGAAGCAGGTGGCCGCCGACTGGGCGGACGCGGGCATCGTGGCGGGCGATTTCGTGGCCACGATCGGCTTCACGAGCAGCAACTACGAGGTGCTGGACCTCGCGGCGACGTATCTCGGCGCGGTTTCCGTGCCGCTGCAGCCGAGCGCGGCCGTGGCCCAGCTGCAGGAGATCGTCGACGAGACCTCGCCCCGGCTGCTCGCGGCGAGTCCGTCCTATTTGGACAAAGCGGTGGAGCTCGCGACGAAGTCGCCGGCACGGCCCCGCTTGCTGGTCTTCGACTACCACCCCGAGGTCGACGACGAGCGCGAGACCTTCACGGCCGCCGCCGGGCGCCTCGCGGACGCCGGGATCACCGTGCGCACGCTCGACGAGGTGCTCGAACACGGGAAGTCCCTGCCCGCCGCGTCTCCGCGCGAACCCGCGCCCGGCGAGGATCCACTCGCGCTGCTGATCTACACCTCCGGCAGCACGGGCGCGCCGAAGGGCGCGATGTATCCGGAGTCGATGCTGCGCAAGTACTGGACCGGGGAGCTGCCGACCGCCGAGGACGTCCCGGCGATCACCATCAGCTACATGCCGATGAGTCACATGTTCGGCCGCACCACGATCGCCGCCACGCTGGGCCGCGGTGGGCTCAACCACTTCACCGCGAAGAGCGATCTGTCGACCTTGTTCGAGGACATCGGCCTCGCGCGGCCCACCGAACTGTTCGCGGTGCCACGCATCTTCGACATGCTTTTCCAGGAGTACCAAAGCGAACTCGACCGGCGCGAGCGCGAGTTCGCCGACGAGTCCGAGCTGGACGCCGCGGTGAAGGCCGACCTGCGGGAGCGGTTCCTCGGTGGCCGGGTCACCAGCGCGCTCGTGGGCAGCGCGCCGATCTCACCCGAGATGAAGTCCTTCGCCGAGTCCTGCCTCGGGATCCCGCTGAGCGAGGGCTACGGCGCGACCGAGTTCGGCATGGCGGTGTTCGACGACGAGGTCAAGAGCCCGCCGGTGCTCGAGTACAAGCTCGTGGACGTCCCGGAACTGGGCTACTACGGCACCGACCGGCCGTACCCGCGGGGCGAGCTGCTGCTCAAGAGCGTGAACATGTTCCCGGGCTACTACAACCGCCCGGAGGTCACCGCCTCGGTCTTCGACGAGGACGGGTTCTACAAGACCGGGGACATCATGGCACTGACCGGCCCCGGCCGGCTGGTGTACGTGGACCGGCGCAACAACGTGCAGAAGCTGTCACAGGGCGAGTTCGTCACACTGTCCAAAGTGGAGTCCGTGTTCACCGCGAACCCGCTGATCCGCCAGATCTACGCCTACGGCAGCGGGGACCGGCCCTACCTGCTCGCGGTGATCGTGCCCGCCGAAAGCGCGGTGCGGCAGGCGGGCAGCCCGTCCGAGCTCAAGACGATGCTGGCCGACGCGCTGCAGCGCACGGCGCGTGAAGCCGGGCTGGAGTCGTACGAGATCCCGCGCGACTTCCTGGTCGAGACCGAACCGTTCACCATGGCCAACGGGCTGCTCTCCGACATCCGGAAACTGTTGCGCCCCAGGCTTCGTGAGCGTTACGGCGAGCGGCTCGAGGAGCTGTACACCGAACTTTCCCGCAGCCAGAACGAAGAACTGCGCGCGCTTCGCCGTGGCGGCCCCGGCCAGCCGGTCTACGAGACGATCACGCGCGCCGCGCAGGCCCTGCTCGGCTGCTCGAGTTCGGACCTGGACGCCGAAGCGCACTTCACCGACCTGGGTGGCGACTCGCTGTCGGCGCTGACGTTTTCCAAGCTGCTGGGCGAAATCTTCCACGTCGAGGTGCCGGTCGGCGTGCTGATCAGCCCCGCGGCGAACCTGCGCTCGATCGCGGACTACGTCGAAACGCAGCGCTCCGCGGAGGGCGGGCGGCCGACGTTCGCCTCGGTGCACGGTGAGGACGCCACGGAGATCAGGGCCACCGATCTGAGCCTGGAAAAGTTCCTCCCCGCGGAGACCATCGAAGCGGCCGCGAGCCTGCCCCGCCCGGAGGGGGAGCCGAAGACGGTGCTGCTGACCGGCGCCACGGGCTACCTCGGCCGGTTCATGTGCATCGACTGGCTGGAGCGGTTCGCCCAGCACGGCGGGAAACTCGTGTGCATCGTCCGCGGCGCCGACGACGCGGCGGCGTGGCAGCGCCTCGACTCGACCTTCGACACGGGGGACGCCGAACTCATCCGGCATTTCCGTGAGCTGGCCGCGAAGCACCTCGAAGTGCTCGCCGGTGACCTCGGCGAACCCGGCCTCGGCCTGGACGAAAAAACCTGGGCGCGGCTCGCGGACGAGGTCGACGTGATCATGCACCCCGGCGCGCTGGTCAACCACGTGCTCCCCTACGAACAGCTGTTCGGGCCCAACGTGGTCGGCACCGCGGAGCTGATCCGGCTGGCGGTCACCCGGAAGCTCAAGCCGTTCACCAACGTCTCGACGATCGGCGTCGCCGACCAGGTCGAGCCGGGCAGGTTCGACGAGATCGCCGACATCCGCGAGCTGAGCGCGGTCCGGCGGCGCAACGACGACTACGCCAACGGCTACTCGATGAGCAAATGGGCAGGCGAAGTGCTGCTGCGCGAAGCCAACGACCGGTGCGGGCTGCCGGTGGCGGTGTTCCGTTCGGACATGATCCTCACGCACAGCCGCTACACCGGGCAGCTCAACGTGCCGGACATGTTCACCCGGCTGATGCTCAGCCTGGTCGCCACCGGGGTCGCGCCGAAGTCCTTCTACCGCACGGGTCCTGACGGAGCCGCACCCAAGGCGCACTACGACGGCCTGCCCGCGGACTTCAGCGCCGAAGCCGTCAACACCATCGGCGCGCGGCACACCGAGGGCTACCGGACCTATCACGTCCTCAACCCGCACGCCGACGAGATCTCGCTCGACACGTTCGTCGACTGGCTCGTCGAAGCGGGTTACCCCGTCGACCGCGTCGAGGACTACCAGGACTGGTTGCGCCGCTTCGAAAAGGCGCTGCGCGAGCTGCCCGAAGCGCAGCGGCGGAACTCGTTGCTGCCGCTGCTGCACGCCTACGAGCAGCCGGCCGAACCGTTGCGGGGCGGGGTGGCACCGGCGACCGAGTTCCGGAAGACCGTGCAGGCGGACAAGATCGGCGCCGAGGGCGACATCCCGCACCTCGACGCCGAACTGATCGTCAAGTACATCACCGATCTCGAGCAGCTGGGCCTGCTCTGAGACGAAGCCGGACGCCGCGGCCGGAAGGGCCGCGGCGCCGAGCTTTTCACGCCGGGGCCGCGCCTTCCTGGACCGGTGTGAACTCGCGTTCCTCGGTGCCCTCGCGCCCTCGCGCGCGCAGGAAGAGCGCGCCGATGAGCAGTGTCCCGAGCGCGATGCAGGCCGAGACCACCAGGCTGGTCGTGACCCCGGAATCGCTGTAGATGAGCACGCCCGGCAGCGGGGACATCGCGCTGGGAGTCATGATCGCGAACGCGATGATCGGGGTGGCGGCGCCGATCAGGCCTGCGCTGAGCTCGCCGGCCGAGGACATCGAACCCTGTTCCGCCGCCGGCGATCCCACGATGATCAGGTTCGGCATGGCGGCCAGCGCGAACCCGGTCCCCGCGCCGAGGATGAGCGCCCCGGTGAGCAGGCCGCCGAACGTGTCGTGCTGGAACGTCAGGAACGCCGCGCCGACGGTGGACAGGCCCAGCCCGATGTACATCATGATCCGGCCGCCGGTCCGCTGGATCAGCAGCCCGACCGCGACGGCGCACAGCACGCTCGCGAGCGCCAAGGGCCCGGTGATCAGCGCGTACCGGCTCGCCGAGTAGCCCAGCCCGTAGGTGCCGCCCAGCTGCCGCGGCGTCTGGGCCATCAGGGCGAGCAGCGTCTGGTTCAACGGGTTCAGCCCGTAGGCGACCCCGCCGGTCAGCACGGCGAACAGGATCGTCCGCCGGACGAGGAGCCGCAGGTTGAGGATCGGCTCCCGGATCCGCAGCGCGAAGAACACGTAGACGCCGAGCAGTACCAGGCCGAGCACGAACAGCCCGATGATGCGGCCGGAACCCCAGCCCCATTCCTGGCCTTTGCTGACACCGAGCAGGATCGAGGTGAGGCCGGCGGCCAGCAGCACCGCGCCCACGATGTCCACCCGCGCCGGGCGCCGCAGCGGCGACTCGGGCGTGGTCAGCACGATCACCGCGCCCATCACGACCACCCAGCACAGGTCGAACACGTACACCGAGCGGAACCCGAAGTGGTCGATGAGGTACCCGATGAGGAACGGCGCGCCGATGGAGAGGATGCCCGCGCCGGTGATCGACAGACTCGCGCTGAACGGCACCAGCTTCTTCGGGTAGACGTCGCGCATCAGCGAATAGCCGAGGAACATGCACGCGGAGATGAAGCCGTGCAGCACCTGGCCCAGCACCATCACCCAGAACGCGGGCGCGATCGCCGCCAGCGCGTCGCCCACCACGGCCAGGCCGAGGGAGACGAGCACGAGCCTGCGTTTGCCGTAGAGGTCGGCGAGTTTGCCGAACAACGGCGCGGACGCCGCGCCGACCAGCGCGTACGCGGTCAGCAGCCAGCCGGCCTGCGTGGTCTGGAAGTGCTCGATGATCTGGGGTAGCGCCGTCGTGGTGCCCACGTAGGCGAACGCCACCGCTTCGACCAGGCACAGGATGGCGATGAGGGACAGGACGAGGCGCGGGGTCCAGCCGGCACTGCCGAACGGACTCCCGGCCGCGGGGGATGAGGAGGTCGAACTCACGGGGCCCTCCGGACGCATTCGTCGTTGAAGTGAGCGGATAGCCGTGGCCGAATCGACGTTTCCCTGCCGGGTAACGGTCCGGCGGCACTGGTTGATCTTCGTGTTCCGGTGTGCGGGTGAACTGCTGTCGGCCGTGCTGGGAAAATGCTGGGAAATTACCGCGGGCGCCACGGTTTCCCGTGACCGTGATCCAGTGCGTCCGCCGTGGTCAGGCGGACTGAGAGGCAGACGCTAGCAGCCTGGATGGCCGACTCGCAATATTACCGAGCCGTACTCGCTGAGGTTGGTAAGATTGTTATGTTTTACGGTAATGCCATTTACAGTTACTGGAAATGTCCTTACCAGTGAGTTCGGGGCCGGCGTGAAGACCGAGGCAGCTCCGCGTCATCCCGGCCGGACGGCACCGGCCCGGGTT
Source organism: Amycolatopsis acidicola (assembly GCF_007713735.2). Taxonomy (GTDB): domain Bacteria; phylum Actinomycetota; class Actinomycetes; order Mycobacteriales; family Pseudonocardiaceae; genus Amycolatopsis_E; species Amycolatopsis_E acidicola. The sequence continues at coordinate 5,869 of NZ_VMNW02000042.1, forward strand.
TGGCTGGGCACTGGTGGGAAGGGTGACGGCCGCGGGTGACGAGGTGGTCGCACTCGGCCCGCGGATCCGGGGCAACGCCATCGCCCCCGGCTAGATCGGCACGCCGACGTTCGAACACCCCTCCCTGGCCGCCGCCTGCCTCGCGTCGGCCAGGGTCAGATAGCCTTGCCGGGGTTGAGAATGCCCCGCGGATCGAACAGCCGCTTGACCGAGTGGTGCAGGGCCAGCGTGTCCGGGCTGAGTTCGCCGGGCAGCCACTTTCGTTTGAGGACACCGACTCCGTGCTCGCCGGTCAGCGTTCCGCCCAGGCGCAGCGCGGTCTCGAACACCTCGCCGGCGGCGGCCCACACCGCTTCGGGGATCTCGGCGGCGGCGCGGTCGATCACGAAGATCGGGTGCAGGTTGCCGTCCCCGGCGTGGGCGAGGGTGGCGGCGGTGACGCCGTGCCGCCGGGTGATCGCGGCGATCGCGGCGACGGCCTCGGCCAGACGCGCCCGCGGCACGGCGATGTCCTCGATGAGCACCCGGCCCTGCTTTTCCAGGGACGGCAACGCGAAGCGGCGCGCGGCGAGCAGTTCGCCCGCGACCGCCGGGTCGGTGGTGACCTCGACGCCGGTGGCCAGCGGGGCGAGATCCGCACGCACGAGTTCCGCTTCCGCGCCCGCGCCGTGCCCGTCTGTCTGCACCAGCAGAAACGCGGCACCCCTTGCCCGGAAGGACGTGTTCTGCGCGGCGTCGACGGCTTCGAGCGCGTCGGCGTCGAGCAGTTCCGCGATAGCGGGCTGCACCCGCAACCGTCCCACTGCCGCGGCGGCTTTCTCGACGCTGTCGAAGAAAGCGGCGACGGTCGCGGTCTCCGCCGGCGCCGGGCGCAGCCGCACGGTGGCCGACGTGACGACGCCGAGCGTGCCTTCGGAACCGACGAACAGCCCGGTGAGGTCGTAGCCCGTTACGCCCTTGACCGTGCGCCGCCCGGTCCGCACGACTCGCCCGTCCGCGAGCACGACTTCCAGTCCCAGCACCGAATCGCGGGTCACGCCGTACTTCGCGCAGCGCAGGCCGCCCGCGTTCGTCGCGATGTTGCCGCCGATGGTGGAAATCTCCACGCTGGCAGGGTCCGGGGCGTAACGCAGGCCGTGCTCCCCCGCCGCGCGATCGAGTTCCGCGGTCACCACGCCGGGTTGCACGACCGCGAGCTGATCGGCGGCGGACAGCTCGGTGATGGCGTTGAGCGCCGCGGTGGACAGCACCAGTTCCCCGGCGGTCGCCGTGGCGGCGCCGGAAAGTCCCGTGCCCGCGCCCCGCACCACGACCGGCGTGCCGGTCTCGTTCGCGACTTCCAGCACCGCCTGCACTTCGGCGGTGCTGCGGGGTGTGACCACCGCGGACGGCAGCCCCGCGGGCTCCCAGCCTGAGCGGTCGTGCCGGTGCGCGCGGAGGCTGTCGTCGTCGAGCAGCAGCCGGTCCGCGGGCAGCCTGTCGGCGAGCCGCGACGCGACATCACGCATGAACGGGCTCACGGCGATGGGCGAGTTCCTGGCGCACCAACGGAAGCACGTACCGGGCGAGGTCGACGGCGTCGTTCAGCGGGTCGTAACCGCGGATCGACAGCAGCTCGCACCCGATGTCCACGTAGTCCAGCAACGCCTTCGCGACCGTCTCGTAACTGCCCACGAGCGCCGTCGAGCTGCCGGCGCCGGACGTTGCCGAGGCCGTCGGAGTCCACAATGCACGGTCGTGGCGTTCGCCCTTCGCGGCCACGTCGAGCAGGCGCTGGGAGCCGACGTTCTGCGGCGCGGCCGTGTTGACCGACTTCGGGACGTAGTTCCCCTTGATACCGCCCAGAATCCGCCCGGCCCGCTCCCACGCGAGCTCGTCCGTCGCGGCGGTGATGGGCCGGAACGACACCCAGATCCGCGGATGTGGACGGCCGGCGGCATCGGCGTAGGCGTTCACCGACGCGATCTGCTGCGCGGTCTCGGCGAGCGGCTCGCCCCAGAGACCGAACACGTCGCCCTCCTCGCCGCCGAGTTTGTACGCCGCCTCGGAGGACCCGCCGACCGAGACGGTCAGGCCGCGATTGACCGGCAGCACGGACGACGAGTAGTTCTCGAACCGGTAGTAGGTGCCGTCGTGGTCGAAGGGCTCGGAGCTGGCCCAGGCGCGCCGCAGGATGCGGATGTACTCGCCCGCCCGCGCGTACCGGTCGTCCTTGGCCAGGTAGTCCCCCTCGCGCCGCTGCTCGGTGTCGTTGCCCCCGGCCAGGAAGTGGATGCCCAGCCGCCCTTCCGACAACTGGTCGAGTGTGGCGAAAAGCCGCGAGGCGTTGGTGGGGAACACGACCCCGGGCCGGTGCGCGAGCATGACCTTGAGCCGCTCGGTGCGGCCCAGGACCGTGGCGGCCAGCTGGGTCGCCTCGGGGGACGCGGACGCGTACGGCACGAGCGTCCAGTCGAAACCGCCTTCGTCGTACGCTCTGGCGAACTTCTTGAGGTAGCCGAGGTCGACCGCGGGCCCTCCCGGCCGCGCGGTTTCGCTGTAGTAGCTAGCGCCGATCATGCCGACGAATTCGACAGCCATGGGGTTCTCCTTACTGCGCGGGATAGACGGCGCCGTCCACGAGCGGCGCCACGGTGACAGCCTTGGGCAGCACGCCGATGGAGGTCATGAGGTCGTTGACCGACTGGATCGTGCCCGTCACCGCGGGCGTGACCGGGCCGACGACGCCCTGGCCCTGGCTGACCACCACGGACGCGGTGGTTTCGGGGATCTTGTTCGCCGTGGCGTAGAGCGAGGTGTACTCGGCCTGGTGCGCGCCGGCCCACTCATACGCGGTGCCGAGCCGCTTGAGGACGTCACCGAGCGCGGTCTTCTTGGCCTGGTCGTCGAGCGCGGCGGGCAGGGCGGAGACGAGCATGAGTCCGCTGGTCCGGCCGTCACGTCCGTCGGCGAGTACGCGCCCGCCCTGACTCTTCGCCGTTTCCGCGTAGATCCCGTTGGTGGCCCACGCGTCGATCTGCCCGGACGCGAACGCCGCCTGCGCGTCGGCGAAGGCGAGGTAGCGCACGTGCACGTCGCGGTAGCTCAACCCGTTGTCCTGCAACACTTTCGCGAGCAGGTATTCGGCGATCCCGCCGCGGGCGGAGGACACCACGACGTCCTTGCCCTTGAGGTCGGCGACAGTGCGGATCGGCGAGTTCCCCCGCACCATCAGGGAGCTGTTCGACCCGTCGCCCTGGATCGCGCCCACCAGCTTCGCCTGCAGGCCACCGGAAAGCGCTTGCAGCGTGGTCAGGTCGGCGGCCCAGGCGGCATCGACCTGACCGGCGCCCATGGCCTGGAACAGCGTGGCGCCGCTGCGGAACTCGGCCCACTTCACGGTGTAGCCGGTGCCGTCGAACGCGTGGCTGGCGTTCGCCAGGGTCTGCAGGGTGCCCTGCTGGTCACCGAGGACGATCGTGGTGCCGCCGGACGCGCCGCCGGTGGCGCATCCGGTCAGCAGCAGCACGACACCCGCCAGCAGCGCGGCGGTTCTACGCATGGACGGGCTCCCGGCGGTTCGCGAGTTCCTGACGCACCAACGGAACCACGTAGCGCGCGTAGTCGATGGCGTCGTTGAGCGGGTCGTAGCCACGAATTGACAGCAGCTCGCACCCGATGTCCACGTAGTCCAGCAACGCCTTCGCGACGGTTTCGTAGCTGCCCACGAGCGCCGTGGAACTGCCTGCCGCGTTCGTGGCCGTCACCAGTGGTGTCCACAGTGCACGATCGTGCAGCTCGCCTTTGCCTGCCACGTCGAGCAAGCGCTGCGAACCGACGTTGGCCGGCCTGCCCTGCCCTTTGGCCGGGTAGTGCGATGCGGCGGCCCGCGCCTGATGCGTGCGGCTCACCCGGTCCAGGATCCGGTGCGCCTTCTCCCACGCCAGCTCGTCGGTGGCGGCGACGATCGGCCGGAACGACACCCAGATCCGCTGCCGCGGGCGCCCGGCCGCGTCGGCGATCGCGTGCACCGCCGCGATCTGCTGCCTGGTCTCGGCGAGCGGCTCGCCCCACAGGCCGAAGATGTCGCCCTGCTGCCCGCCCACCCGGTACGCGTCCGCCGAGGAGCCGCCGACCGAGACCGGGATGGTGTCCTGGTACGGGCGCACGTCGGAGCGGAAGTCCTCGAACCGGTAGTACTTTCCTTCGTGGGAAAAGGGTTCCGGCTCGTGCCAGGCGCGGCGCAGGATCCGGATGTACTCGTCGGAGCGTTCGTAGCGCTCGGTTTTCGTGAGGTAGTCGCCTTCGCGGTGCTGCTCGGTGTCGTTGCCGCCGGAGATGATGTGCACGGCGAGGCGGCCGCGCGCGATCTGGTCCAAAGTGGCCAGTGTGCGGGCGGCGTTGGTCGGGAACACCACGCCGGGGCGGTGCGCGAGCATCGGCTTGATCCGCTCGGTGTTGGCGACGACGAACTGCGCCAGCTGCGTCGCGTCGGGCCACGAGGAGTGGTAGGCGACGAGGGTGTAGTCGAAGCCGCCGTCGTCGAGGACGTGCGCGTAGTGGCGCGCGTACTCGACATCGAGCCCGGTGGCGCCGGGGTCGGTGTCGGAGGCGCGGTTCGGGTTGACGGCGCTGATGAATTCGACCGGCATGACCTGGGGAACTCCTCGCTCAGTGGTAGACGCTGGTGTCGGTGACGTCGGCGACGCGCACGTCCGTGGGCAGCGCGCCGATGCCGTGCATGAGGTCCGCGACGCCCTGCACGGTCGTGACCACCTGCGGCGTCACCGGGCCGGCGGCGGTCTGGCCGTGCTCGACGACCTTCTTCGCGATGTCCGGCGCCACGCTGTTGGTCTTCGCGTACACCTGCGCGTACTGGTCCGGGTTGGCCGTCGCCCACGCTTCCGCGCGGGTGAGGCGTTGCAGGAAGTCGGTGATCGCGGCCTTCTTCGCCGGGTCGGCGAGCGAGGACTCCGCGGCCGAGATGAACCCGACGCCCGACACACGGCCCTGCGTGCCGTCGACGAGCACCCGCCCGCCCGAGGCGAGCCCGATCGAGTGGTAGGGGTCGAAGGTCGCCCAGATCTCGGTCTGCCCGGAGTTGAACGCGGCCTGCGCGGCGGTCGGGAGCACGTACTGCACGGTGACGTCGGAGAACTTCAACCCGTTGTCCTGCAACACTTTCGCGAGCAGGTATTCGGCGACGCTGCCGCGCGCGGACGACACGACGACGGTCTTGCCCTTGAGATCGGCGACCGAGTGCACGGACGAGTCGCCGCGCACCAGGATCGCGGTGCCCGCGCCCGAGCCCTGCAGCGCGCTGACGAGCTTGATCGGCAGTTTTCCGCTGATCGCCTGCAGCGTCGGCAGGTCCGCGGCGGTGCCGGTGTCGACCTGCCCACCCTGCATCGCCTGGAACAGCGGCGCGGCGCCCTGGAACTCGGCCCATTTGACCTGGTAGTTGGTGCCGTCGAGGACGTGCGCGGCGGTCATCAGGGTCTGCAGTCCGTTGGCCTGGTCCCCCAGGGTGAGAGTCAGCTGTCCTTGCGCGCCGGACTGACCGCAAGCGGCGAGCCCGCCCGCGAGCAGGAGCGCGCTCACAATGGCGGAAAAACGCTTACTGCGCCGTTGTTTACCAATCCGACCACAGCCACGGCGGAAATGGGTTTCCTCCGGCAGTTCGGCTGCGGACCGTATCCGCCTACTTTTGATCGGATTGCTAAACGGCATGGGAAACCTCCTCCACACCGAGCCGCGCCAGCAGTTCCGTGCGCAGCGCGACGAACGTGGGATCGCCGACGTCACGGGGCCGCGGCAGATCGACCACGGCCTGATGCGCGATCACCCCGTCGTCCATCACCAGGACGCGGTCGGCCAGCAGGAGCGCCTCTTCGACGTCGTGGGTGACGAGCAGGACGGCGCAGCCGTGCTTTTCCCACAGCCTGGCCACGAGCTGCTGCGCGGTGACCCGGGTGAGCGCGTCCAGCGCACCGAAAGGTTCGTCCAGTAACAGCAAATCCGGCTCACGCACGAGCGCCCGCGCCAGCGACACGCGCTGGGCTTCACCACCGGAAAGCGTTTTCGGCCAGGCTCGTGCCTTGTTCGGCAAGCCGACCTCTTCGAGATAACGCTGCGCGAGCCGCCGGTCCGGACGGCCGGGCAGGCCGAGGACCACGTTGTGCCAGGCGCGTTTCCACGGCATCAGGCGCGGGGACTGGAAGGCGACGGCGTGTTTGCGGGGCACGGTGACGTCGCCGGAGATCTCGGGGTCGAGGCCCGCGAGGATCCGCAGGAGCGTGGACTTGCCGCAGCCGCTGCGGCCGAGCAGGGCGACGAACTCGCCCTGGCGCACAGTGAGGTCGAGCCCGTCGAGGACGTGACGTTCGCCGAAGGACTTGGAAAGCCCGGAAATCCGGACCGCGGTGGGGACGTTCATCAGGCTCCTTCGAACGAGGCGCGCCAGGACAGCAGGTATTTGGTGGCGAGGCGGACGATCAGGTCGCAGACGAGGCCGAGGATCGCGTAGGTGATCAGGCAGACCACGATGACGTCGGTCTGGAAGAACTGCTGCGCGTTGTTCATCAGGTACCCGATGCCCTGCGACGCGTTGACCTGCTCCGCCCACACCAGCGCGAGCCACGCGGTGCCGAGCGCGTACCGCAGCCCGACCAGCGCGCCGGGCAGCGCGCCGGGGAGCACGACGTGCCGGATCATCCGCCAGCCCTTGAGGCCGAGCACGCGGCCGGCCTCGACGAGCTGCGCGTCCACGCCGCGGATGCCGGCGTAGATGTTGAAGTACATCGGGAACAGCACGCCGAGCGCGACGAGCGCGATCTTGGGTTCCTCGTTGATGCCGAACCAGATGATGAACAGCGGGATCAGCCCGACCCACGGCAGCGTGCGGAACATGCCGACGGTCGAGTCGACGAGATCCTCGCCGAGCCGGAACAGCCCGGCCACGAGCGCGATGACGATGCCCAGGGCCGCGCCGATGGCGAATCCGAGGAACACCCGTTGCGCCGACACGGCGATCGCGGTCGGCAGCTCGCCGTCGGTGATCATGTCCCAGGCCTTGCCGAGCACGTCGCCCGGACCGGCGAGGATGTCCTTCGGCAGCACGCCGGTCGCCGAAAGCACCCACCACAACAGGAGGGCGCCGAGCGGGCCCGCGGCGCGGCGGACCGGGCGTGGCGGGCTCCAGCGGCGGGTGGTGTGCTCGGGCCGGATGGTGACCAGGTCGACCTCGCGCGAGGTCACGACCTGTTCGGAGGTGGCGGTCATGAGCTTGCTCCCTTCGGTCGTTCGCCGGTGGCCGCGGGGCGGGCCGGGTCGGCCGACCACGCCGACCACGAGCCCGGGTAGAGCGCCGCCGGCAGTCCGGCGACGGCGAGCGCGGCGATCTCGTGCGCCGCGGTGACACCCGAGCCGCAGTAGACGCCGATCTCGGTGGTCTCGTCGGCGCCGAGTTCGGCGAAGCGTTCGCGGAGTTCCGTTGTGGTGCGGAAGGTTCCGTCGCCGGTGAGGTTGTCGCCGGTCGGTGCCGACAGCGCGCCGGGGATGTGCCCGGCACGCGGATCGACGGGCTCGGTCTCGCCGCGGTAGCGCTCCCCCGCCCTGGCGTCGAGCAGGATCGCTTTGCCGGCGAGGTTCGCGGCCTCGTCGGCCGTGATCGTGGGGAGGTTGTCCCCGGCCAGCACGACGTCACCGGGTTCGGGATTCTCGTCCGTTGTGGACAGCGGACCGGTCCAGGAACCAAGCGCCCCGTCGAGGATCCGGACGTCGGTGTGCCCGGCCCAGCGCAGCAGCCACCAGGCCCGCGCCGCGGCCGTGCCACCGTTGTCGTCGTAGACCACGACCGGCTTGCCACTCCGCACGCCCCAGTGGCGTGCGGATTCCTGCAGCTTTTCCAGGTCCGGCAAGGGATGGCGGCCCTGTTCCGGCGAAGGCGGCGCCGCGAGTTCGGTGTCGAGGTCGACGTAGACCGCGCCGGGAATGTGTCCCGCGAGGTAATGCTCGCGCCCGTGCGGATCGCCCAGCGCCCAGCGCACGTCCAGAAGCGTTGGGGCGTCGTCGTTCTCGACCAGCTCACGCAGCTCGTCCGGTCCGATGAGGACAGTCCGGCGTTGGAGGTCCGGCAAGGCCGCGAGCAGGTCCTCGTCGCCGAGTGCGCCCGCCTCGCCCGCGCGGTGGATCCGCTCGGTGAGCGCCTCGTTCAACGGCGCCTCACGGCCGAGCAGCCGGGCCTGCAGCACGATTTCGCCGTTGAGGAAGTCGGTTTCCGGGGGCGCCTGCCGGGCGAGGCTCTGCCACGTGGAGCTGCCGCCCCGTGCGTACCCTGGGATCTCTTGCGCGACAACGCCTTCTACGGTGACGGGCAGACGGGCGAAGTCGAACCCGGCGGCACGCAGGACCGAGCGAGCCTCGGCCTGGAGTGCTTTCGCCGCGGCGGCGCGCAACGGGCTCGGCCGGTAGAGCGCGTCGAGGACGTTGACGGTGTTGGTGACGAGCTTCTCGGCCTTCCACGGCCGGATGTCGTCGACCTCCGTCACGACGAACCCGGCCGCGCGCAGGTCCCGCGTCAGGTCCGCCGAGGGGCGGCCCAGCCACAATGCCCCGGCCTTCGGCGTGGCGGGCGAGACGACCGTCCCGGGCGTGGTGTGGCTCGCGGGCAGCCACACCACCGCGCCGACGACCGTGCGGAACCGCCGCAGCGCCGCGCGTTCGTTCTCGAGTCCGTTCTGCAGCAACAGGATCGGCAGCCGCGCGGCGGCGACGCCGTCCTCGACCGGGCGCCACGCCCAGTCCTGCAGCGCGGCCTCGGTGTCCTGCGATTTGACGGCGAGCACCAGCACGTCGTCCGCGCGCAGCTCGAGTTCGTCCGGGCCGCCGACGACAGGTAGCGCCAGCGTGCGCTCCCCGTCGGGCCGCACATACCGCAAACCGTGCGTGCGCAACGCTTCCAGGTTCCAGCCGCGCGCGACGAGCACGGCATCGGCGCCGGACTCGTGCAGCTGCGCCGCCACCGTCGCGCCGACCGCGCCGGCGCCGATGATCACGTACCGGCTCATGAGGTCACCACCTGGTTGTTCAGTTCGGTCGTGAACACCGTCGAGACGTCACTCTTTTCCTTGTAGGTCCCCAAAGCGACCCATTCGTCGGCTTCCTTCTGCAGTGCGGCGATCACGTCGGGGCCGATCGGCACGTATTTCTTCGCCTGCCGTTGTGCCGCGAGGTTCGCCGCTTCGTCGGGCAGCCCACTGACCGATTTCCCGGCCTTGGCCCACGCGTCGGGGTGCTGGTTGACCCAGTCCTGCGCCTGCGCCACGCGGTGCAGGAAGTCCGCGACGGCGGCTCGTTTGCCCTGGTCGGCGAGCACGGCCGGGCTGGTGAACTGGAACGTGTACTGGGCGCCGAGACCGGTGATCTGCCCGGCGTCGAGGATCGACCGCGCGCCGAACTGGGTCTGCGCCGTGGCCAGCACCGGGTCCCAGATCGCCCACGCGTCGACCTGGCCGGACTGGAACGCCGCCAGCGCCGCGTTCGTGGTCAGGTTGACCAGCTGCACGTCGTTCGTGGTGAGACCGAACTGCTTGAGCGCCAGCACGCTGTAGTACTGCACGCCCGCGCCGAAGGTCATCGCGATCTTCTTGCCGCGCAGGTCGGCGACGGAGTGCACCGGCGAGTCCTTGGGCACGACGATCGCGGAGCTCTGCGCGCCCGCGCCGGTCCCGGCGGCGGCCGCGGCGACCTTGACGTTCACCCCGGCGTAGTGCGCCTGGATCGCGCCGGTGGTACCGCCGTTGCCGCCGACGTCCACGGCACCGGCCGAAATGGCCTGCAGCATGTCGGGGGTGGCGTTGAAGTCCACCCAGTTGATCTTGTACGGGGTGTCGTCGAGGCCCGCGGCCTGCAGCAGGGTCCGGTTGGACAGCTTGTTGGACTGGCCGGCGGTGATGGTCACCCCGGACAGGTCCGGGCTGCCGTCGGCCTGCTTCGCCGGCGCGGGGGCGCCGCACGCGGTGAGCACCAGCAGGGCGACGGCCAGGAGAACTCGCCTCATCACGACACCTCTCTTTCCTGTGTCAGGCCGCGGTCGGCCAGTACGTCCTTGATGGCGGGCAGCAGATAGCGCCCGTAGTCGCGCGCGTCCTCGACGAGGTCCCAGCCCTTGAACAGGAAGGAACGCACGCCCAGTTCGGTGTAGTCGGCGACGGCCTGCGCGACCGTCTCCGGCGAGCCGACGAGCGCGGAGGAAATGCCGGAAGCGTTGGTGGCGCGGGAAGTCCCGGTCCAGTAGGCGCGGTCGAGCTTCGTGGCCGAGGCGTTGACCCGGCGCAGCCGTTCGCTGCCCTCGTTGTTCTGCGTCTTGTCGGTCACCGACCGCAGCCGCACCCGGTCCCAGCTGCCGCCGTGCACGCGCGCGCGGATCCGGTTCGCGATGTCCTCGGCCTTTTCCCACGCCTGTTCGTCGGTGGGCGCGATGATCGGGCGCACGGACACGGTGAAGCCCAGCGGTTCGGTGCGGCCCGCTTCGCTTGCCGCCGCGCGGATGCGGGCGATCTGTTCACGGGTCTGCGCGAGCGGCTCGCCGTAGAAGGCGAAGGCGTCCGCGACGCGCACCCCGGCGTCGATCCCGGCCGGAGACGAGCCCGCGAAGTAGAGCTTCGGGCGTGGCTGCTGGACCGGGTGCACGTCGACGTCGACACCTTCGACGCGGTAATGCTCACCGGTGTAGGTCACTTCGCCGCGCTCGGTCCACACGCGCTTGACGATCTCGGCGAATTCGCGGGTCCGCGCGTAGCGCTGCTCCTTGGCGAGCCAGTCACCGTCGCGCCGCTGGTCGGCTTCGCTGCCGCCGGTGATGAGGTGCACCGCGGTGCGGCCGCCGCTGAGGTTGTCGAGGGTGGCGATGGTGCGGGCGAAGACCGTCGGCGCGACGAATCCCGGCCGGTGCGCGATCAGGAAGCCCAGGCGCTCGGTGTGCGCGGCCGCCCACGCCGCGAGCTGCGCGCCGTCGGCCATGGCCGAACCGTTGCCGATCAGCACCCGGTCGAACCCGCCCTCGTCCTGGACGCGGGCCAGCTCGCGGACGTAGCCGCGGTCGACCGGGCTGGTCGTGCGGCCGCGGATCTCCTGCGCGTCGTGGGCGGCGAGGAACCCGAGGAACTCAACGGACATCGCCGGCTCCGGTGACCGGGGTGCGTTCCGCGCGCAGGTTTTCCAGGAACAGCACGATGGTCGCGGCGACGCTGCGGTGGTGCGCGGAGTTGAGTACGTCGTGCCTTCCATCGTCCACAAGGGACACTCGCGCGCCCGCGTAGTCTCCGGCGACTTCGGCGAAAGGTGCGATGAAGTCGTTGTCACCGTGCAGGCCCAGCACCGGGACGGAGACCGGCGGCACCGGCTCGCGCAGCAGGGGCGGGATCCGTTCCGGGCGCAGCGCGCCGAGCTCGACGTGTTCACCGGCGCGCAGAATCGTCTGGTGCGTCGGGCAGGACGCGCGGAGCTCGACCTCCTCGTTCACGATCGCGCGCTTCCCGGTGCCGGGGAGCCCGGCGAGCACCAGGGCGTCCGCGGGCACGGCGCCGGACGCGACCAGGTGCCGCGCCAGCAGCGCGCCCGTGTCCGATCCGGCGAGCACCACCGGGCCCACCGCGTCCGCCGCGAAGTCCTTGACCTGCGCCGAAACGGCTTCGAGGTCGGCCGTCGCGTCCCCGGCCACCCGGACCCGGTAGGCGTCGGCGGCCAGCCGCCGCCCGAACCGCTGGTACAGCCCGGGCCGCTCGCCGCGCCCCGGCAGCACGAGCACCGTGCCGCGCGCGGCGAGCCCGTCCGGCTCGTCGAAGGCCGCGTGAGGGGTTTGAGTAGTCATCATGACGTCCTGTTCATCAATGCCGTGATGACCATGGAGCGTCTTCGGGCTAAAGTGAGTTGTCAAACCACTCACGCTATATGGGACAGGGCGAGGCGGGGCTGGACTTACGGACCCGCTCCTGTTATGAACCCGACCGAAAGAAGGCGGATACGGTCCGCGACCGACCTGCTCGCAGGCATCCTTTCCGCCGTGGCTGCCGTCGGGTTCATAACCAACGACGCAGTAAGGAGAGCCATGACCGTGGCGGCCACCAAAGACCTGAGGCGTGCCGGATTCCCGTTCCGGTCAGGCAGGCTGTGCCTCGATTTCGTCGCGACGGTCGCCAAACGCGGGATGGGCGACCGCGAGCTGCTGACCGGCCCGGCGGCGCTGCGCACCTGGCTGCACGTCGCCGAACTCCCGGCCGCGCGCGGGTCCGTCACGGAGGCCGATCTGCGTCGCGTGCGGGAACTCCGCGAAGCGATCCACACCCTCACCCGCCGTCACGTCGACGGCCTCACGCCGGACCCCGCGGCCATCGAGATCATCAACGCCGCCGCGCTCTCCGCCGCGCCGCCGGCGCTGCTGGGTTCGGACGCGCACACGCTGCTCCCCCCGGCCGACGCGCCCCTGGAAGGCATCCTGGCGATGCTCGCCCGTGACACCATCGACCTCTTCGGTGGCCCGCTCCAGCACCGCATCCGGGCCTGCATCGGTCACGACTGCTCCCTGTTCTTCGTGGACCGCTCGCGCCCCGGCAACCGCCGCTGGTGCACGATGGCCGCCTGCGGCGAAAAGGCGAGCTCGGCGACCTACCGCAAGCGCCATCCCGCGAACCGGAAAGCCTGAACACGACCGGGGTCACTCCACAAGGGACACTTTCCGTTCGTTTCGTGTTCACAGTGTGCTCACCTGGAATTTCACAGCCCTCGCACAGCTCGGTCCGATAGAACCCCTGACATGGGTGTTAAGGCTGAGGGACGGGGCCGTAAGCCACAGGTGCTCGTGGTGGACGACGAGCCGAACATCCGGGAGCTGCTCAGCTCGGGCCTGGGACTGAACGGATTCGACGTGCGCGCGGTGCCCAGCGGCGGGCGGGCGCTCGAGGATGCCGCCGAATACGAGCCCGACATCGTGGTGCTCGACGTCGGGCTCCCGGACATGCACGGGTTCACGGTGGCGCGGATGCTGCGCAGCACCTGCGACACGGTGCCGCTGCTGTTCCTCACCGCGAGGGACGGGGTCGAGGACCGCATCGCCGGGCTGACCGCCGGCGGCGACGACTACGTCACCAAACCCTTCAGCATCAAGGAACTCGTCCTGCGGCTGCGGGCGATCCTGCGCCGGAGCCTGCCCCCGGAGCCGGACGACGACGGACTGCTGCGCTACTCCGATCTCCTGCTGGACGAGGAGAACCAGCGCGTGCGGCGCGGCGAGCGGGAGATCTGCTTGTCCCCCACGGAGTTCCGCCTGCTCGCCTACCTCATGCGCAACTCCGGGCAGGTGCTGACCAAGGGGCAGCTGCTGGACCGGGTGTGGGGCCAGGGCGTCAGCGCCGAGAGCCGGGTCGTGGACTCCTACATCAGCTACCTGCGCCGCAAGATCGACGCCGAGGGCGTGCCGCTGATCCACACGCTGCGGGGCGTGGGGTACTCGTTGCGCGAGGCGTCCACGCGCCGGTGAGGACGACGAAATTCCTGCGGCGGCGTGCGCGGAGGCCGTGGCCGTTGCGGCTGCGCCTGCTGCTGGCCGTGCTGGCGTTGTGCGCGGCCGGGCTCGCGGCGTTCGCCGTCAGCAGCGTGCTCCTGTTGAACCAGTCGATGACGGCGCGCGCGGACGGTCAGTTGCAGGCGATGGCCGGCGGGCTGCAGAAGGGCTGGCGGGCACCGGAACCGCAGGCGGGGGACGACGACCTCCCGACCGACTTCACCATCTACACCTACGACGAATCCGGCAAGCTCCTGTGGCGCGCGCCGACGGACTCCGAAGACGGCCCGGTCGTGCCCAATGCCCTGGTGCACGACCGGTCCTCGACGCCGACGACCGTGGCGGATGGGGACAGCGACTCCAGCTGGCGGGCGATTTCCGTGCCGGGCAAGGGCACCGACCGCATGGTCGTCGCGATCTCGCTGGTGGACCTGGAAGACACCGTGCACCGGCTGCTGCTGATCGAGGTCGCGGTGGGCGCCGGGATCCTCGTCCTGGTGGCCGCGGTCGGCCGCGTCGTGGTCCGGCTCGGCCTGCGCCCGCTGACCCGGATGGAACAGACCGCGACCGCGATCTCGGCCGGGAACGTGGAGCTCCGGGTCGCCGACAGCGATCCCCGCACCGAAACCGGCAGCCTGGGCAGGGCGCTCAACACGATGCTGACCCGGCTCGGGACCGCGATGCGGGACCGGGAGAGCTCCGAGCAGCGGCTGCGCCGGTTCGTCGCCGACGCCTCACACGAGCTCCGCACCCCGCTCACGTCGATCCGCGGGTTCGCCGAGCTCTACCAGCACGGGGAAGCCGAGCGGGATCCCGCCGTGGAACGGATCCTGGGCCGGATCGAGGACGAGGCGGCCCGGATGGGCGGGATGGTCGACGACCTGCTGCTGCTCGCGCGGCTCGACCGCGAACCCGCGCTCGATCTCAGCGATGTGGATCTGCGCGGCCTGGTCGAGGACGTGGCGCAGGACGCGCTGGCCCGGCACCCGGACCGCTCGGTCACGGTTTCCGCGCCACCACTGCGCATGCACGTGCTCGGCGACAGCCACCGGCTCTACCAGGTCGTCGCGAACCTCGTCGGCAACGCACTCACGCATTCACCGGAGGGCGAGGTGCGCGTGCGGCTGCGGCCGACGCTGACCGCCGGAGAGTCGCTACCCGCCATCGAAATCGAGGTGTCGGACGACGGTCCCGGCATCGCCGCCGAACACCTGCCCTACCTCTTCGACCGGTTCTACCGCGCCGACCCGGCACGCTCCCCCGGCGGGCGTGGGCTGGGGCTGGCGATCTCCGCCGCGCTCGTCGAAGCCCACGACGGCCGGATCTCCGTGGACAGCAAACTCGGCTCCGGCACGAGTTTCCGGGTCGTGCTGCCGGTCAACGGCCCTGGTCACGGTGAATCGGCACCCTGATCCACCCGTAGTTCAGCATCCGTTCACACACTTCTCGCACACTGTTCGTGTGGCATGTCCTCCAACGAGAGGAGGACCATGCTGTTCCGGTCACGACGACGACCCGGGCCCACGGCGGCACCTGACCCCGCACCGGCCCCCGAACAGAACGGCGACACGGGCCACGCCCTGCGCGGCCCGAACTCGCTCCGCAGCTTCAACCGCTACGAGGTCAAGTACCTCGTGCCGGTGAAGCAGGTCGAGGAGATGACGCCGACCATCGAAGCGCGGATGGACCGCGACCCCTACAGCGATGTCACGGGGTACGGGGTGTGGAGCGTCTACTACGACACCCGCCAGCTCCGCTTCTACTGGGAGAAGATCGAAGGCCTGAAGTTCCGGCGCAAACTGCGCCTGCGGCACTACGGGAACCGCTTCGACGTCGACGAGGACACCCCGGTCTACGTCGAGATCAAGCAGCGCGTGAACCGGGTGACCCAGAAGCGCCGGATCCAGCTGCCCTACCGGGAGGCGCTGCGGCTGTGCTCCGGCAAGGAGCCGGCGAACATCGAGCCCGGCGCCCGGGGCTTCGTCGAGGAGGTCCTCGACCTCGTCGAGCGGCTCGACCTGCGTCCCTCGGCCATCACCGGCTACCAGCGGCAGGCCTATCTCGGGCGCGGCAGCGAACTCGGCCTGCGGGTCACCTTCGACCAGCGGGTGCGCGGCCGCGACCGCGACTTCCACCTCGGCACCGAGGCGGAGAACCGGCTCATCGTGCCGGCCGGCATGTCGATCATGGAGGTCAAGGCCAACGAGCGGGTGCCCTACTGGATCACCGACCTCGCCGCCGAGCACAACCTCCAGATCGTCCGCATTTCCAAGTACTGCCAGAGCGTGGAGGCCTACGGGCACGCTCCCCGCTCGATGTTCCACGTCCCCGTCGACGAACTCGCCACCGACCAGCCCCTGACCGTTTCGGAGACCGCACACCGATGAACCTCTCCTTCGAAGACCTCACCGGCACCTTCAGCGTGCTGGACGTCGCCGTCTCGCTCCTGCTGTCCTTCGTGCTCAGCGCGATGATCGCCTGGGTCTACCGGGCCACCCACCGCAATGTCTCCTACAGCCAGTCCTACGTGCAGACGCTGATCATCCTGTGCATGCTCGTCTCGGTGATCATGCTGGTCGTCGGCTCGAACATCGCGCGGGCGTTCGCGCTCGTCGGCGCGCTGTCGGTGGTCCGCTTCCGCAACGCCATCAAGGAAACCCGCGACGTCGGGTTCATCTTCCTGGTGATGGCCGTCGGCATGGCGGTCGGCACGCGGTTCTACAGCCTGGCCGCGGTGTCCGCGGTCGCGATCTCGCTGGTCATCTTCCTGATGTTCCGGTTCAACTGGTTCCAGCTCAACGTGCAGCGCCAGGTCGTGAAGGTGCAGGTGCCCGCCGACGAGGACTACAGCCACGTCATCTCCGACGTGCTGATCCGGCACACCGACGAGTTCGAGCTGGTCAGCATGGAGTCCATCCGCGGCGGCGCGCTGAACGAGCTGATGTACACGGTGAAGATCAAGAAGGGGCACGAACCCGGGAACCTGATCTCCGAGCTGCGGGAACGCAACCACGCGCAAGGGGTCACGGTGCTCACCGGTTACGACCAGACCGACCTGTGAGCCCGGCATGACCTCCGCGCCGAAGAAGCGGCTGCGCCACCGCATCCCGGTCCGGCTACGGCACTACTGGAAGCTCGTCGCCGGCACCATCGCCTTCGTCGCCGTGCTCGCCGGGGTGTTCGGCACGGGCATGATCCGCCCGTACTCCTCCTCGGCGGCGCAGGCGGAACCCGTCGTGGTCACCGAGGACATCGCCGGGACCAAGGACCTGTTCGACACCACCGTCGCGCACGACGTCAAGATCGACTACAGCGAAGCCAACTACCAGAAGATGCTGAAGGAGTACTTCGACAGCGGCGAAAAGGACTACATCCCGGCCACCGTCACCATCGACGGCACCAGGATCGACAACGTCGGCATCCGGCTCAAGGGCAACTCGACACTGTCGTCGCTGACCTGGAACGGGCAGCGGCGGGAAAGCGGGATCGGCGGCGGCAACCGGCCGGGCGGCGGCCAGCCGCCCCAGGGGATGCAGCTTCCGCAGGGCGCGGGTCAGGGCCAGCCCGGCGGCCAGGCGGGCGGCCAGCCCGGTGGTCAGGCGGGCGGCATGATGGGCGGCGCGATGAACGTCGACCTCAAGGCCGAGGAACCCGAGAACCTGCCCTGGCTGATCAACTTCGACGAGTACGTCGAGGGCCGCCGCTACCAGGGCCACACGCAGATCTCGGTCCGCCCCGGCACCAGCGAATCGGGCGCGCAGCTCAACGAGTCGCTGGCGATCTCGATGGTCGACGCCTCCGGCGAACCCGCTCAGCGCTACACCTACAGCGGGGTCACGGTGAACGACCGGGAGTCGGCGCCGCGGCTGCTCGTCGAGTACCTGGACGAGGGTTACGCCGACGACCTCGGCAACGGCGTGCTGTACAAGTCGCTGGCCACCGGGCAGTTCAGCTACCAGGGCGACGACCAGACCGAGTACACCGACGACTTCAAGCAGATCAACGAGGTCGGCGGAACGGATCTGCAGCCCGTGATCGACCTGATCAAATGGGTCGAGCAGTCCTCGGACCAGGAGTTCGCCAACGGCCTCGCGCAACGGCTCGACGTAGAGTCGTTCGCGAAGTACCTGGCGCTGCAGAACATCGTCATGAACTTCGACGACATCTCGGGGCCGGGCAAGAACTACTACCTCTGGTACGACGAGGACACGAAGAAGTTCAAGGTCATCAGCTGGGACATGAACCTCGCCTTCAGCGGCGACGCCGACGCCGGCCCGCACGACACCCAGAGCATGAGCGCCATGATGGGCGGCCGCGGGCAGCAGGCAGGCCAGGCCCAGGGTGGTCAGGGGCAGCCTGGCCAGGCGCAGGCGGGAATGCAGCTGCCGCAAGGCATGCAGCCGCCGGACGGTGCCCAGGGCGGCGGCATGGGCGGGCTGTCCGGGAACAAGCTCAAAGAGCGGTTCCTGGCGAGCGACGCGTTCAAGGGCGTCTACGAAAAGGCGTACCGCGAGGTGTACCAGGACGTGCTCGCCGGCGGGCACGCCGAGGACACGCTGAACAAGATCGTGGCCTCCTACAAGCTCAACGCCAACCCGAAGAGCAGCGTCGACTCCGAAGCCGACACTCTCCGGAAGACGTTGCAGCAGCGGAACACGGCGCTCGCGAACGACGAGGTCGTCCGCGGCAGCTGAGCCCGGTCGTGGTGGGCCGGCCCGGAAAACCGGCCCACCACCACGCTTCTCCCCAACCCACCGAGGGGTTTCCCGTGCGATTCTCCGTCCTGCCCACCGACACCGCGTTCTACGACATGTTCGGCAGGTCCGCCGACCACCTCGTCACCGGCGCGCGGCTGCTCACCGAAATGCTCGACAGCGGCAACGATCGCGCCGCCACGGCACGCAAGATCAAGGACGTCGAACACGACTGCGACGACGTCACCCACGAAATCGTCCGCCGCGTGAACTCCACGTTCGTCACCCCGTTCGACCGCGAGGACATCTACCAGCTCACCAGCAGGCTCGACGACGTCATGGACAACATGGAGGCGGCGGCCGACTACATCCATCTCTACGACATCCGGGAACTGCCTCCGGGGGTGCCCGACCAGGTGGAAGTCCTCCGGCACGCGGCGGATCTGACCGCGGCGGCGATGCCGAAGCTGCGGGGGATGCGGGATCTCGAGGAGTACTGGATCGAGGTCAACCGGCTGGAAAACGTCGGCGACGACATCTACCGCAAAAGCCTGGCCAACCTGTTCTCCGGCGAATACGACACGCTCACCGTGATGCGGTTGCGGGACGTGGTGGAAGAGCTGGAGGCCGCGGTCGACTCGTTCGAGAAGGTGGCGAACATCGTCGAGCAGATCGCGCTCAAGGAGTCCTGAGTGGACCTCGCGCTCGTCATCGCGGTCGTCGTGATCGCGCTCGCCTTCGACTACACCAACGGTTTCCACGACGCGGCCAACGCGATCGCCACCTCCGTCTCCACCCGCGCGCTCACCCCGAAGATCGCGCTGCTGCTCGCCGCCGTGCTGAACCTGGCGGGCGCGCTGGTGTCCGAAGGGGTCGCGAGCACGATCGGCAGCGGCATCATCACGCCGCCGGAAACCGAGCACGGGATGGTGATCGTCCTTTCCGGACTGCTCGGCGCCATCACCTGGAACCTCATCACGTGGTGGCTCGGGCTGCCGTCCTCGTCCTCGCACGCGCTGATCGGCGGGCTCATCGGCGCGGGCATCGCCGGTGCGGTGACCGTGCACTGGTCGGTGATCATCGGGAAGGTGCTCGTCCCGATGGTGATCTCGCCGCTGATCGGGTTCGGGCTGGCTTACGGGGTGATGGTCGGGATCTCGTGGCTGTTCCGCCGGGCCTCGCCCCACCGCGTGCAGCGGGGATTCCGGACGGGACAGTCGTTTTCGGCCGCGGCGCTCGCTTTCGGGCACGGCCTGCAGGACGCGCAGAAGACGATGGGCGTCATCGTGCTGGCACTCACGACGGCCGGACTGCACAGCGGCCACGACGTCCCGCTGTGGGTCAAACTCGCCGCGGCCGGGGCGATTTCGCTGGGTACGTATTCCGGTGGCTGGCGCATCATGCGCACCCTCGGCCGCCGCGTGATCAAACTCGACCCGGTGCGCGGTTTCGCCGCCGACTCCACGGCTTCGGGCGTGCTGTACGTGATGGCGCTCGGCCTGCAGGCGCCGGTTTCCACGACGCACACGATCAGCTCCGCGATCATGGGCGTCGGCGCGACCCGCAGGCTGTCCGCCGTGCGGTGGGGAGTCGCCGGGAACATCGTCAGCGCCTGGGTCCTGACCAGCCCCGCGACGGCCATCATCGCGGGGCTGGTGTACCTGGTCGCTTCCCTCTGGCTCGGGTGAGCGTCGGGCCCCAGCCGCGCCGTACGGGCGGCGGTCCGCACAGGCGGGCGGGCAGTCTGCGCCAGCAGACGCCCGCCCGGAGTTGGGTGGTCATCCCGTCGCCTGCCCTGGCCCTCATCACTTCGGCCCGGGCCCGCAACCTCTGCTGGGTCCGGCGCCCGAGAACACAAAGCTTGCGGGCCCGGGGTGAAGTGATACCGCTACCGCAGGCGACGGGATGACCACCCGACTCCCCCAACCCAGCCACGCTGGGAGTTAAGCGTGTCTGCAAAACCCCTGTCATCCCGGAGCCAGCCCGTCCGGCGAGGACATTCTTTTTGCTTTTCCCCTCGGCTTTTTGGGCTCGATGCGGCCTGAGGCAGCAACGGACGCGCGCAGGGCGCGCTGTGTGCACCCCTCCGCCGCCCCGATCCGGAAGTGTTCGCGATCTCGGCACCGCGTCAAGGCGGGAAAGATGCCTTGACCCGGCACCAAGATCGCAAGGGACAGCTGGGGATCGGAGCGGCGGAGGGGTGTGGCCGTCGGGTGTTCCCGGCTTTCGTTGCCGGGTGACATTTGGCGCCGGGTGGTCGTCGGGACGGCTCGCTTCGCGTTGCCGACCGGCGGTTGACGGGGCGAGGCTGGCGGGACGGCTCGCTTCGCGTTGCCGGGTGGCGGTTGCGCGGTGGGAAGCGGGGGCGAGGTGGGCCTCCGCTTTCGTTCCCGGGAAACGGCCGGTCACCGCCGGCCGGGTTTCCTACCTCGGTGCCATCCGGATCGCGCCGTCCAGCCTGATCGTTTCGCCGTTGAGCATGGGGTTCTCCGCGATGTGCCTGGCCAGCGCCGCGTACTCCGTGGGGTCGCCGAGCCGCGACGGGTGCGGCACCTGTGCGCCCAGCGAAGCGATCGCCTCATCCGACAACGTCGCGAACAGCGGTGTGTGGAACAGGCCCGGCGCGATCGTCACGACGCGGATCTTCAGGCTCGCCAGGTCCCGCGCGATCGGCAAGGTCATGCCGACGATCCCGCCCTTCGACGCGGAATACGCGGCCTGTCCGACCTGGCCATCGTAAGCCGCGACCGAGGCGGTGTTCACGATGACACCACGCTCCTCCCCGACCGGCTCCGCGTGCGAGATCCGTTCCGCGGCAAGGCGGATCACGTTGAAGGTGCCGATGAGATTGACGTTGACGACCTTCGCGAAGTCCGGCAGGGGGAACACGCCCTTCTTGCCGACCGTCTTGATCGCGTTGCCGATCCCGGCGCAGTTCACCGCGATCCGCAACGGGCCCAGTTCCGCGGCCTTGTCCAGCGCGGCCGTCACCTGCTCTTCGTCGGTGACGTCCGCCGCGGCGAACACGACGCCGTCGCCCAGTTCCTTCGCGACCGTCTCGCCCTGTGACGAAGGCAGGTCGACGATCGCCACCCGCGCGCCGTGGGCGAGCAGCTCCTTGGCCGTCGCCAGGCCAAGGCCGGACGCACCGCCGGTCACCAGCGCGACCGTGTCTTCGATGTTCACTTCCCACTCCTCACTGTTGCGGCGAGGCGACCTTCGATCAGCTCGCCCGCCTCGGTCACGATCCGCGAAATCAGCTCGGCGACGGTCGGGACGTCGCGGATGAGGCCCTGCACCATCCCCGCCGTCCACACGCCGAGGTCGAGATCCCCGGTCTCGAACACCTGGCGCCCACGCGCACCCGCCACGAGTTCCCGCACGTCTTCGAACTTCCCGCCATTGTCCAAAATGGACACGACCTCGCTCGACACCGCGTTCCGCGACACGCGGGCGGTATTACGCAGGGGACGGAAGATCAGCTCGGTCTCCCGCTCGCCTGCTTCGACGAGCCGGCGCTTGACATTGTCGTGCACCGGGGATTCCCGCGTCGCCAGGAACCGCGTGCCCATGTTGATCCCGTCCGCGCCCAGCGCCAGCGCCGCCACCAGACCACGCGCGTCGGCGAAACCGCCGGAAGCGAGCATCGGGATGGTGATCCGCTCGGCCGCCGCGGGAATCAGCACCAGGCCCGGGATGTCGTCCTCCCCGGGATGCCCCGCGCATTCGAAGCCGTCGATCGAAATCCCGTCCACGCCCAGGGTTTGCGCCTTCACCGCATGCCGCACGCTGGTGCACTTGTGCAGCACCTTCACCCCGCCCGCACGGAACGCGGGCAAATGCTCGGCCGGGTTGAAGCCCGCCGTTTCCACCACGGGGACGCCGGATTCCACGATCACGTCACGATATTCACCATACGGCGGCGGGTTGATCGACGGGAGGATCGTCAGGTTCACGCCGAACGGCTTGTCCGTCAGCTCACGGCAGCGGACGATCTCCTTCGCCAGCGCCTCGGGCGTGGGCTGGGTCAGCGCGGTGAGGAAACCGAGACCGCCCGCGTTGGCGACCGCGGAAACCAGCTCCGCGCGGCCGACCCATTGCATCCCGCCTTGCACGATGGGGTGTTCGACGCCGAAGACGTCACAGAACTTCGTCCGCACCATCGGGCACTCCTTTCCGGTAAGTACACAGTGGACAGTGAGCTAGGCGACCCTTGACAATTCCACCGGGGATTCGCGATCGTCGATGAACTCTGTGGCAGGTCCGCCACGAAATCCCAAGGAGGACGAGAAATGACCGACGCCGTCATCGTCGACGCGGTGCGCACCGCTTCGGGCAAGGGGAAACCGGGCGGGCAGCTCTCCGGATTCCACCCGGCCGCCCTGCTGTCCGACGTCCTGTCCGCGCTCGTGGACCGCACCGGCATCGACCCCGCGCTGATCGACGACGTGATCGGCGGCTGCGTGGGCCAGGCCGGGGAACAGGCCGTCAACATCACGCGCAGCGCGGTACTCGGCGCCGGGCTGCCGGAGCACATTCCCGCCACGACGATCGACCGCCAGTGCGGGTCCAGCCAGCAGGCCGCGCATTTCGCCGCGCAGGGCGTGCTCGCGGGCGCGTACGACGTGGCGATCGCCTGCGGCGTCGAGCTGATGAGCAAGGTGCCGATCGGCACGGCACCGATGGGGCAGGACCCGTTCGGGCCCGCCGTCGCCGCCCGCTACCCGGAAGGCCTGGTCAACCAAGGGGTTTCGGCCGAGCTGATCGCGGCGCGCTGGAAGCTCGACCGCGCCGCGCTCGACGAGTACTCCGCCCGTTCCCACGCCCGCGCGGCCGCGACCATCGCCGCCGGGGGCTTCGACAACGAGATCGTGCCGATCGGCTCGGTCGCCCAGGACGAGACGGTGCGGCCGAGCACCACGGCCGAAGGGCTCTCGGCGCTCAAACCGTCCTTTCGCGACGAACGGCTTTCGGCCCGGTTCCCGGAGATCGACTGGAAGATCACCCCTGGCAACTCCTCGCCCCTGACCGACGGCGCCTCCGCCGTGCTCATCATGAGCGAGGACAAGGCGAACAGCCTCGGGCTGCGGCCGAAGGCCCGCTTCCACACGTTCGCCGTCACCGGCAGCGACCCGCTGTTCATGCTCACCGGCGTGCTCCCGGCCACCCGCAAGGCGCTGGACCGGTCCGGGCTGGCGATCGACGCGATCGACGCCTACGAGGTGAACGAGGCCTTCGCGCCGGTGCCGCTGGTGTGGCAGCAGGAGTTCGGGGCCGACCCGGACAGGCTGAACCCACGCGGCGGGGCCATCGCGCTCGGCCACGCGCTCGGGGCTTCGGGCACGCGCCTGCTCACCACGCTGCTCAACCACCTCGAAGCCACGGGCGGCCGTTACGGCCTGCAGACCATGTGCGAGGGCGGCGGGATGGCCAACGCCACGATCATCGAACGGCTCTGAGCCCGGCCCGGCCGGCGTCCGCCCGGACGCCGGCCGGAGTCGCTTACCGTCCACTCGCGACCGTCAGCATCTCTTGTTTGGTCACGATCTTCAGCCGCGGGCGCCCGGACTCCGCGCCACGCTCGCGTTCGGTTTCGTCGATGCGCCGCCACCCGTCGAAGCCGACGGCGCCCGGGACGCGTCCGGCCATCAGCGCGGCGAACTCTTCCCTGGTGTGCAGGGGTTTCACGAGCCTGCCGGAGACGAAGTCCTCCAGCAGCCCGGCCACCGACTCCTCCGCGCACACCTTGTTGCTGCCGATCACGCCGGTGGGCCCGCGTTTCACCCAGCCCGTGCAGTAGACGCCCGCGACGGGCTCGCCCGTTTCCGGTTCCAGTACACGGCCGCGTTCGTTCGGCAGGATTCCCTTGTCGGCGTTGAAAGGCAGCCCGGCGAGCGGCTGCGACGAGAACCCGATGGCACGCACCACAAGCGAGGCCGCCAGCTCACCCTGCCCCGCCAGCGTGATGCTCTCCACCCGGTCCGTCCCGTTCAGCGCCTCCGGCACGGACCGGAACCGCAGGTCGATCCGCTTGCCTCCGCTGGGCTCGCGCGCCGCTTCCGTCAGCACCCGGAACCGGCGGTCGCCGGGATCCAGGTGCTCGAGGTCTTCGGGCGGGCAGGTGACGGTCAGCTCGACGCCGGGCAGCTTCGCCAGCTCTTCGAGTTCCCCCGCGCTGCAGGCGATCGACTCCGGTCCGCGCCTGCCGACGATGACCACCTCGCGGATGTTGCTGTCCCGCAACGCCTGCAACGCGGGCTCGGCGATGTCCGTGCGAGCCAGGGTTTCCGGGTCCCGCATCAGGATCCGCGCGACGTCCAGCGCCACGTTGCCGGTCCCGATGACCACGGCGCGTTCCCCGGAGAGATCCACGACGTCACCGGAGTGGTCGGGATGCCCGTTGTACCAGGCCACGAAGTCCTTGGCGCCGTGGGAGCCCGGCAGGTCCTCGCCCTCGATGCCGAGCCGGCGGTCGTCCTGCGCGCCGGTCGCGACGATGACCGCGTGGTGGTGCTCCAGCAGTTCCGCGACCGTGACGTCGGTGCCGACGTGCACGTTGAAGTAACAGTCCACATTGGAGCGCGACAGCACGGAGGCGAACCGGTCCGCGATCAGCTTGGTGCGCGGGTGATCGGGCGCGACGCCCGAACGCACGAGGCCGAACGGCGCGGGCTGACGGTCCAGCACTGTGACGTGCGTCCCCCTGTTCGTGGCCAGTTCCGTGGCGGCGTAACAGGCCGCGGGCCCGGTGCCGATCACCGCCACCCGCAGTTCCTCGGCCGCTTCGGGCAACCTCGGCCGGACGTGCCGCACCGGGATCCGGTCATAGTCCGCTCCGGACGCGAAGTGCGCGGCGTTGACGTCCAGGTATCCCGAAAGCTCCGCCGGCAGGTCGTGGTCCGGGTGGATCGCGTCCACCGGGCACTCCTCGACGCAGGCGCCGCAGTCGATGCAGACCGCCGGGTCGATGTAGAGCTGCTCGGCCGTTTCGAACTCCGGGTCACCCGGCCGGGGCCGGATGCACTGGACCGGGCAGACGGCCACGCACGAGGCGTCGCGGCAACAGCCTTGGGAGATAACGAAGGTCATCCGTGTCGTGCCTCCTCGCACTCAGTCTCAACATAGTAATCTTTGCTAAGATAAGGCACAATGGTCCCCGTCGGCGCGGACGGAAGGGAAGCGGCACGATGAAGACGAAGAAGGAGCTCGCGGTCGAGTTCGACCACCACTCGCCGGACTTCAACCGTGATCCGGTGCCGGAGCTCACCGCGCTGCGGCAGAAGTGCCCGCTCGGGTACACCGCCAGCCACGACGGTTACTGGGTGGCCACCACCTACGACAACGCGCGCCGCGTGCTGTCCGAGCCGGAGAACTTCACCGTCGAGCGCAGCGCGGACGGCCTGCGCGGCGGGAAGCTGATCCCGTCGGCGCCGCACGCGCCGCTGATCCTCCCCGGCGCGCTGGACGGCCCGCCGCACGACAGGCTGCGTGACCCGCTGCGCCGGTTCTTCCTGCGCCCGAACGTGGAAGCCCACATGGCCGAAGCGGTCACCGGGTTCGTCGCGGAGCTCCTCGCCACGCTGCGCGACCGCGACGAGTTCGAGTTCGCCTCCGAGTTCAGCTTCGAGCTGACCGTGCGCACGATCTTCCGGCTCGTCGGCCTCGACGACGAGATCGAGGACAAGGGCGAGTTCATCCGGATGCTGGAGGACGCGTTCGCCATCGACCCCGAGGCAGGCTCGGACCGCGACTCGGTGGCGCAGGTGACCTCCTCGCGGTTCCTCGAAGCGGAAGCGCTGGTCAAGAGCGTGGTCGTGGCCAGGAAAGTGGCGCCCACCGAGGACCTGATCGGCATCATGGTGGCCGCGGAACCGGAGCTGACCGTCGACGAGATCGTGTCGCTGACGCTGTCGCTGGTGCTCGGCGGGGTCCGCACCACCGCGGCGACGCTGGAAAACGTGGTCTGGCATCTGGACCAGGACCGGAAGCTGCGCGAAGAGCTGCGCGCCGACCCGGCCCGGATCCCGCGGGTGATCGACGAGCTGGTGCGCTACTACCCCGCCACGCCGGTGGTCGCGAGGACGGCGGTGCGGGACGTGGAACTGGACGGGGCACTGATCCACGAGGGCGATCGCATCGCCGCGGTCATCCCGTCGGCGAACCTCGACGAGGACCGGTTCCCCTGCGCGGAGCGGATCGACCCCGACCGCCGTGACGGGCCGCCGCTGACGTTCGGCGCCGGAATCCACTTCTGCATGGGGATCTGGCTCGCCAAGATGGAGCTCCGCCTCGCGGTGGCCGGCCTGCTGGCCGAAATGCCGGACTACGAGGTGGACCGGGCGGCGTCCCGGCGGTTCGAGAAGCTGGGCGTGAACAACGGCTGGGCACGGCTCGTCGTGCGGCCCCGGACTGGCACACTTTGAGCGTGGCGGGCACGGGTCACCGCGTAATACCGATAAACTTGACAATGTTTTTCGCTTGAACCGAGTTGGGAGCCGTTCATGCTCGACCATCTGGACCGGCCGCGACGCGCGCGCGTGCAGCCGCGGCTCGCCGAGATGATCGCGTCCGAACTCCGCGAGCAGATCCTCAACGGCGCGTACGGCGACTCCATGCTGCCCAAGCAGGAAGACCTGATCGCCCAGTTCGGGGTGAGCGCGCCGCCGATGCGGGAGGCGCTGCGCATCCTCGAGGTCGACGGGCTGATCACGGTGCGCCGCGGCAAGGTCGGCGGGGCGGTGATCCACCGGCCGGACGGCGGTTCGGTCGCGCATTCGCTGGGCATGACGCTGCAGGGCGAGCGGGTCCGCCTCAGCGACCTCGCCGACACGGTGCTGCAGCTGGAACCGCTGTGCGCGGCGGGCTGCGCCCGGATGGCCGACCGCGCGACGGTGCTGCAGCCGCTCATCGAGGCGAACCTGGCCGAGACCGAGGCGGCCATCGGTGACGGGCTCGTGTTCACCCACACCTCCCGTCTCTTCCACGACCTGATCGTGGCGCACGTGCCGGAGGCCACGATGGGCCTCGTCGTGCGCAGCGTCGTCGCGGTGTGGACGGCACAGGAAGAGACGTGGGCGCACGAAGTGTCCGAGGCGGGGCGCTACCCCAACCGCCGTGAGCAGCGCACCGCGCTCAACGCGCACAAGCGGATCGCCGAGTCGATCCTCAAGGGTGACGCGGGCGAGGCGGAGCGCATCGCCCGCGCCCACGCGAAGGCCCTGCAGAAGCGGGTGCTCGCGGAGTTCGGCAACCGTGTCGTGGACGCCTCCTCGCCCCGCGCGCTGCGCGGGTTGCGCGACGTCACCGAGCGTCAGACGGATCTGCACGTCTACCAGCAGGACTGACCGGCGGGGCCGGCCCGCCCCGGTGTTCATCGGGGCAGGCCGAGCACCCGCTGCGCCAGGATGTTCAGCTGGATCTGTTCGGAACCGCCGTAGATGGAGGCGGCGCGGGAGTACAGGTAGCGCCGCAGCCACGGCGAAGTCGTCTCGCCCAGCAACGCGGCCGGCCCGAGCAGCTTGACCGCCGCCTCGTGCAGGGCCTGGTCGACCTCGGTCATCAGCAGTTTGTCCACGGACATCTCCGGCCCGGGCGGGGCGTCCGAATCGTCCCGCTCGCCGAGCCGCCGGCCGACGTGCTGGCTCAGCACCCGGTACAGCACCTCGACGCGGCCCAGTTCGCGGCGCACCAGCGGGTCGCCGGGACGGCGTCGCGCCAGCTCCCCGCGCAGCTCGTGCAGGGTGGCGCCGAACTTGGACAGGTAACCGACGTCGGCCGCGCCCCGCTCGTAGGCGACGGTCATCATCGCGATGCCCCAGCCGTCACCCTCGGCACCGACACGGTTCCCGGCCGGCACCTCGACCTCGTCGAGAAAGATCTCGGAGAACTCGGACTCGTCGGTGATCGCGCGGATCGGGCGGACCTCCACGCCGGGTGAGCGCAGCGGCACGATGAACGCGGAGATCCCCTTGTGGCGCCCGTCGGCGGGGCCGGTGCGGGCCAGCAGCAGGCAGTAGTCCGCGTAGTCACCGTAGGTGGTCCAGACCTTTTGGCCGGTGATCCGGTACGTGTCGCCGTCGAGGACGGCGCGCGCCGCGATCCCGGCCAGGTCGGAGCCGGCGTTCGGCTCGCTGAAGCCCTGGCACCAGTAGTCGGCGCCGCTGAGCAGGCCGGGCAGGTACCGCTCCCGCTGTTCCTCGGTGCCCCACTGCAGGAGCGCGCGGCCGAGGTAGCCGATACGGGGCGCGTCCGGCGCGCCGTACTCGCCGACCTCCTCGTTGAGGACCACGTCGTAGATGTTCCCGAGGCCCTGGCCGCCGTACTCGCGGGGCCAGGACAGCCCGACCCAGCCGCCTTCGAACAGGGTCTGGTGCCAGCGCTTGAGGAACAGCGCGTGCGGCTCGTCCGGCTCGGGCGTGATCACGTTCGTGTCCAGCCAGGCCCGCAACCGCGCGCGGAACTCCGCGATCTCGTCGGTCATCGTCCGGCTCCTTCCAGCTCGTCGTGCAGCAGCCCGTACAGGTCGTCGGCGGTGCCGAACAGGGCGGCGTCGGCGACCACGCGGCGCAGGTGCAGGTGGGCGGGGAACTCCCAGGTGATCGCGACACCGCCGAAGACCTGGATCGAGGCTTCGACGACGGACACGGCCGCTTCCGAGGCGTACGCCTTGGCCACGGCCGCGGCGGTGTGAGGATCTTCGCCCGTGTCGATCGCGTGCGCGGCGTGCGCGAGGGTGCTGCGGATGGCTTCCAGTTCGGTGAACGCGCGGGCGAGAATGTGTTGCACCGCTTGGAAAGAGCCGATGGCGCGGCCGAACTGCACGCGCTGCTTCGCGTACTCGACGGCCTGGGTGAACAGGCCCTCGGCGGCGCCGAGCAGGTCCGCCGTGACGAGCAGGCGCGCGAAGTCCTGCCAATGGCGCAGCTGCGACTCCCGGAGCCCGGCGCCGAGCCCGCGCACGAGGTCACCGCGCTCGGCGACGCCGCGGGTGAAGTCCCCGGCCTCGACCGGATCGCCCAGTTTGACCAGTGCCAGTTCGGCGTTGTCGAGGGTGACGGCGTGGGTCAGGGAAGCTGTGTCCCAGCCGACGCTGCCACCCAGTGAGCCGAGCCCGCTGCCCAGCACGACGGTGGCGGGCTCGTCCACCTCGGCGTCCGCGAGCCGCAACGCCTCGGCCGCGAGCAGCGAGCCGATCAGCGGCGCGCCACAGACCACTTTGGACAGTTCGGTCACCACGAGCGCGGTCTGGGTCACGGTCGCCATCGGGTCACCGCCGTCGCCGACGTCGCGCAGCGCGGAGAACCCGGTGTCGGTGAGGGCCTTCCAGCAGCTGTCGTGCGTGTCGCCCTGGCATTTCCCGGCGATTTCCGCGGCCGTCCGTGCCAGCAGTTCGTCTTCGTTCATCGTGTCCACCATTTCGCCGGCTTCGCGCTCTTGCGGTCGAGTCCCTCGGCACCCAGTGGATTGCCGACCTGCGTGTACATCAGCGCGGTGTCGAGGGCCTGCGCGCGGGTACGGTCCAGCGACTGCCACATCGCCTTGACCGTGCCCTGCACCGCCGCGGCGGGCTGTGAGGCGATGGCCTCGGCGAGTTTCAGCGCGTGGTCGTGCAGTTCGTCGCGCGGCACGATCTCCGTGACCAGGCCCGCGGATTTCGCCGTCTCGGCGGTCATGCGCTCGTAAAGGCCGAGCAGCGCCATCCGCAGGGTCTCCGAGAAGTGCATACGGTAGGACAGCGCGATCGGCTCGAGCGCGGCGACCATGCCGTAGGTCACGTGCGGGTCGAAGAACGTGGCTTCCGGGCTGCACACCACGATGTCGCATTCGGTGATCCAGTAGAACGCCCCGCCCGCGCACATCCCCTGCACCGCGGCGACGACCGGCTTCCACACCCCGTTGCGCTTCGGACTCAGCTGGTGCCCGGGATCTTCCTTCTCGTCCCACGGCGCGTCCTTGTCCAGCCACGGGCTGTCGGAGTTTCCGGTGCGCTCGGTGACGTCCAGCCCGGTGGAGAACGCCTTGTCCCCGGCCGCGCGCAACACCACCGCCTTGACCGAAGGATCCTCGCGGACCTCCGTCCACAAGCGAGCGAAGTCCGCGCGCATGGCTTCGTTGAACGCGTTCAGCACTTCGGGACGGTTCAGCGTGACGATCGCGACGCCGGTCTCGGTGCGCTCGGTCAGAATCGTCCGGTAGGGGTGCCCGGTCATGGAACCCTCGTCTTTCAGCACGGGTTGATACGGTAGCTTATCTTGTATATCTTTACAAACATTAACGTCGTCGACGACAGGAGCGGACCGCCATGCCCACCGCACAGGATCTCTTTTCCCTGCAAGGGAAATCGGTGCTGCTGACCGGCGCCACGGTGGGGCTCGGCCGCCGGTTCGCCGAAACTCTCGCCGAGGCCGGAGCGAAGGTCGCCATCGTCGGCCGCCGCGCCGAGCTGCTGGCGGAGATCGCGGAGAAGAACCCCGGCTGCGTCCCCGTCCCGGCCGACCTCTCGAACCCCTCCGTGGTACCGGGGCTGGTCGAGAAGGCCGTTTCCGAGGTCGGCGAGATCGACGTGCTCATCAACAACGCCGCGTACATCGCGGGCGGGGTGCGGGCCGAGGACGAGACGCCCGACGACATCGACACCACGCTCAACGTGAACCTGGTCTCGCCGATCCGGCTGACCCAGGCCGTCTTCCCCTCGATGGCCGAACGCGGCCGCGGTTCGGTCATCAACGTCACCTCGATCGTCGCTCGCGCGGGCATCGCCCGGTTCCCGCAGGCCACCTACGCCGCGTCCAAGGGCGGGCTGGAGTCGATCACCCGGGAATGGGCCGCGCAGTGGGCGCGCCACGGGATCCGGGTGAACGCGATCGCGCCCGGCTTCTTCTACAGCGAGATGACCACCGAAGTCCTCGGCCACCAGAAGGTCCAGGACTGGGTCCGCTCCAACACCCTCATCCCGCGTGCCGGCGAACCCGCCGACTTCGACGGCGCCCTGCTGTACCTCGCCAGCGACGCCAGCGGGTACGTGACAGGGCAGACCATCGTCGTCGACGGCGGCTGGACGGCACACTAGGGCGGACACGGGCTCAGCCGCGGTCCGCCGGGGCCGCGGCGAGCTCGGCCCGAAGCACGCGGCGCAGCAGTTTGCCGGTCTCGCTGTAGGGCAGCTCTTCCCGCTCCACCACGAGCGACGGCGCCCGCGAGGACCGCAGTCGCTCCTTGACCCACGTCCGCAGCTCCTCGGCGTCGGCGTGCCGGCCAGGGTGGAACACCACGGCGGCCGCCACGGTCTCGCCCCATTCGGTGTCGGGCACGCCGACCACGGCCACTTCGGACACGGCGGGATGGCGGACCAGCACGTCCTCGATCTCGCCCGGCGACAGGTTTTCCCCGCCCCGCACGATCACGTCGTCCGCGCGGCCCTCGATGAACAGGTAGCCCTCGGCGTCGAGCCGCCCGGTGTCGTTGGTGCGGAACCAGCCTTCGGCGTCACGGGCATCGGAGTGCTCGTACTCCCCCGCCACCTGCTCGCCGCGGACGAGCACGTCACCGACCTCGCCCGCCGGGAGCGGTTTCCCTTCCGCGGAGCGGATTTGGATCTCCACTCCGGGCACCGCCCGGCCGACCGAGCCCAGCCGGGCCCTGACCGCGGGGTCGGTCGCGGCGGCGGCCGAGCGGTGGTCTTCGGGCCCGAGCAGCGCGATCGTCGAGCTGGTCTCGGTGAGCCCGTACGCGTTGACGAAGTTCACCTCGGGCAACAGTTTCATGGCCCGTTCGACGACCGGGGTGGGCATCTTCCCGCCGCCGTAGGAAAGGTGCCGCAGGCTCGGCAGCCGGGTGCCGGTTTCCTCGAGGACGTCGAGGATCCGGCCGAGCATGGTGGGCACGATCATGGCGTGCGTGACGCTCTCCGCCGCCGCGAGTCCGACCCACTGCCGGGCGTCGAACTGCGGCAGGTACACCAGCCGCCTGCCGAGGTACACATTGGACAGCACCGCCGCCATGCCCGCGATGTGGTACTGCGGAACGCTGACGAGCGCGGCCTCTTCCTCGCCTGCGCTCAGGAAGTCCACTGTGGACAGGATGTAGGAGACGAGGTTGTGGTGGCGCAGCAGCACGAGCTTCGGGGTGCCCGTGGTGCCGCTGGTGAACAGGGCGATCGCGACGTCGGAGCCCTCCTCGCCCGGTTCGGTGGAGGTCGGCGTCAGGAGGTCGTCCGCGAAATCCAGGCCCGGCACGTTCTCGATCCGCGCGCGGGTGCGCTCGTCGGCCACCACGACCGCGGGCGCGGCCCGGCCGAGCACCTCGTGGAGCCGGTCGTCGGCGAGGCGGTAGTTGACCGCGGTGAACGGGACACGGGCCAGCGCGCCGCCGAACACCATCGCCGGGATGTCGTCGGAGTTGAGCCCGGCGAGCACCAGCCGCCGCGCCTTGCGGTCCGTCAGGTGGCCCGCGACGGCGCGCGCCTGCTCCCGCAGCTCGCCGTAGGTCGTGTTCCCGACCGCACGCCGCTCCGCCGCCGCGTCGGCCACCATGTCCAGCAGCATCGCGATGTTCATCGCGCCATCACCTCCGTCTTTCCCGCGAGCTCGTCGAGCACCTCCGCGGTGTGCTCACCGAGAGCGGGGACGGATTCCCCGCTCCGGCAAGCACTCCAGAATCCGCCGACCACGTCCAGCGCGCCGTAACCCTTGGTCCGCAACGAACGGCTCACGCCCAGTTCGCGGTGGACCGGGTCGTCGAAGAACGCGTCCATCCGGTCGAGCGTCACGCGCGTGGCGGGCACGCCCGCTTCCTCCAGCGCCGCGAGCAGTGCGCCGGCCGTCCGGTCGAGATCCACGCCGTCCAGCCGTTCCCGCTCTTCCTCGGTGAGCGCGGCGATCGCGACCCAGCCGTCCCGCGCGGGCACGATCCGGTGCCACGGCGAGATTCCGGTCTGCTCCGCGTCGATCCGGTCGACCGGCAGCCGCTCGCCGGAAACCGGCAGCGCGACCTCGCTCGCCATCGTCATCCCCACCGCGAGCAGCGACGTGGCCGCGTCACCGACGACGCCGGTGTGCTCACGCTGGAACAGTTGCAGCAGCGCGCCGACCGTCGCCGAAAGCCCGGCCTGCACGTCGAGGATCGAGTTGCGCAGCCAGTTCGGCGGCTGCCCTTCGCCCGCGTTCGCCCGTTCCCAGCCGGTGAGCGCCTGTGCCGTCGGGTCGTAACCGGGGTACGCCGCGAGCGGGCCCTTCTGGCCGTTGGCGCTGACGTGGCTGAACACCACGCGCGGGTTGACCGCGCGCAGCCCCGGCCCGTCGATCCCGAGCCGGGCCGCCGGGCGCAGGCGCATGTTGTGCAGCACGATGTCCGCGCTTTCGATCAAGCGCCGCAACGGTTCCTGGGATTCGGGCGCCTTCAGGTCGAGCGCGACCGAACGCTTCCCGCGGTTGGACCCGGCGAACTGCGTCAGCCCCCGCCCGCGGTCACCGCCCTTCGGCTCGACCTTGATCACATCGGCGCCGAGGTCCGCCAGGCACTGCGCGCCGTACGGGCCCGCGACGACGCTGCCGAAGTCCAGCGCCCGCAAGCCCTCCAGCGGCAGCGCGTCACCGGCGCGCGACAATTCCGGGCGCGGGTCGCCGAAAGACGCCACCACGTCGGAGAATTCGTGCTCGCCGAGCCGGGGCGCCGGGGACCGCACGACGCTCGGCGGCGTGGTCCCGATCGGCGGGCCGACCTGCAGGCACCGGCCGATCTCGGCGTCGTCCACCTCGACCACGTAGTCGTTGACCCTGGCCTGTTCCTCGGTGAAGCAGTCGCCGAGGTCGCGGATGCGCATGCACGGCACGTCGGCTTCGGCGAACTCCGCGATCCAGTGCGCCGAGTCGTGCTGGGCGAACACTTCGGCCCACTCGGCCCGGTTTCCCGGGTTCACGCCGATCTCGTACAGGTCCACTTTGTCCAGTACGGCCAGGGTTTCCAGGATCGGCGGGGACTCCAGCCAGCCGCCCATCGCGCCGGCGAGCTGGATCCACTCGCCGTCCGCGCATGCGAAAATGCTCAGCGCGGCGTCCGGCCAGATCTTGGGCAGGGTGTGCCCGGTCAGCCCTTCGGGCAGGTGTTCGGAACGCTGCCAGTACAACGCGGCCGGGGCGAGCGCGCCCTGGAACACGCTGGTGTGCATGGCGCGCACGGTGCCGGTCCGCTCTCGCTGCACCAGCCGCGCGAGCACGCCCGAGGCGACCAGGTACGCCGCGCACCAGCTGGGGAACGGCATCCGGACGAACACCGGGCCCTCGCGGTTGCCCTGCTGCTCGTCCATGAACCCCTCGGCGGCCTGCACCAGCGAGTCGGCCGCCGCCCAGTCCGCGCGCGGATGCCCCTCGGGATACGCCGGGACGGAACCGAGGATCAGGTGCGGATGCCGGCTCGCCAGCGACTCCTCGTCGAGCCCCAGTTCGCGGGCCTCGCCGATCGGCAGCGAGTGGATCAGCACGTCGGCCCGCGCCAGCAGCTCGTCGAACCGGTCCGCGTCCCAGAGCGTGCCGCGTTTGCTGCGGTTCCAGGTCGCGAAGCCCGCGGGCCACAGCCGGCGCGCGGGATCCCCGCCAGGACGCTCCACCTTGACCACGTCGGCGCCGGCTTCGGCCAGCAACCGGGCGGCGAACGGGCCCGGAATCCCTTCCGCCAGCTCGACAACCCGCAGTCCCGCCAGTACCGGCATGCTCACCTTCCGTCCGTCGTCGCGAACAGCGCGACGCTGCTCAGCTCCGAAATGGGCCCGCCGGAGACGAGACACAGCTCGGCGCCGGGGACCGGGTTACTCGACTCGCCGCGCAGGAACCGCACGGCCTCGACGGCGTTGCCCATGCCGTGCAGGAACCCTTCGGCGAGGTCGCCGCCACCGGTGCAGATCGGCAGTTTCCCGTCCGGGGCGATCAGGTTCTCGAAGGTGCAGAACTCGCCCGCGCCCTCGGCGGTGCAGAAACCCAGGTCGATCAACGCCGACACGGCCGGGCCGGTGAAGTTCACGTACAGCTGCACGGCGTCGACGTCGGCGGGCGTGGCGCCCGAGCGTTCCCACACCCGGCGCCCGGCCGAGACCTGCGACGAAGACGTGTACGGCTCGTGGTTCTCTTCCAGCTCGCCCCACCGCGGGCCGTCCGCGCCGATCGCGGAGGCGAGCAGGTAAACCGGCTTGCCGGTGAGGTCGCGGGCGCGTTCGGCGGAGGTCAGGATGATCGCCGCGGCGGCGTCGTTCTCACGCGAGGAATCGAAGAGCCGCAAGGGTTCCACGATCCACCGCGACGAGGTGTACTTCTCGTCGGTGAGGTCGACGCCCCGTCCGACGGCGCCGGGGTTCTTGCCCGCGTGGTAGTAGCACGCCTGCGCGATCGCCTTGAGCGCCGACGGGGAGACGCCGTCGTGCTCGATCAGCCGCTGCGTGCGCAAACCCAAGGCCTGCGCGGGAGAATCCACCCCGTGCGCGGCGTAGTGCGGGCCGAACACGCCCTGGCTGACCGCGCGCAGCAGCCGCCCGCTGGACGACTCGGCGGTCGCGCGGTACACGACGACGGTTTCGGCGTGCCCGGACAGGATCGCGGCCTCGGCCATCGCGATCGCGCCCGCGCTGCCGCCGCCTCCGCCGCCCCAGACGAGGCTGGTCCAGCGCAGCTCCTTCGTGCCGAGCGGGCCCGCGAGGCGCGTGCCCTCCTGGACATCGGCGCCGTAGGAGCAGAACCCGTCGATCTCGCTCGCCGGGATGCCCGCGTCCGCCGCGGCCGCGTCGATCGCCTTGAGCAGCAGTTTCCGCTCGGCGTCCGGGGACTGGCCGCGTTTGTGGTACGGCGTGATCCCGATTCCCGCGACCGCCACCTGGGTGGGCCGGTTGGTCATGGTCAGGACTCCTTCGTCCACGTCAGCACCGGCAGGCCGGCGGTGCGCTCGGAGGCGGCGGCGAACGTGCCGCGCAGCCGGTCCCCGATCCGCACGGGCTCCCCGGTCAGCAGGCCCATCACCCGCGCTCCCCCGGCCTGGGGCAGTTCGACGAGCACGTTGTCGTAGGGCACGAGTTCGGCGTAGCCGGGCACGAACGGGTAATGCGTGCGGATCCAGCTGAACACCCTGCCCACCGGTTCGACGGCTTCCCAGCCCAGCTCGTACGAGCCGCAGCCGGGACACCGCCAGTCCGCGGGCCAGGCCCAGCGCCGGCACGACGTGCAGCGCTGGATCCGCAGCTCGTGCTCGCCGAGGCCCTCCCAGTACGGCGCGTCGACCCGCTGCGAGAACTCGGTGGCGGCGTTGCGTTCCCCGGTCATGAGCCCTGTGCCAGCAGGTCGCCGGACAGATCGTCGAACAGGCTCGCGAACGGGACCGCCTCCATTGCGCTCAGCAGCCGGGCCTGGGTCTGCGAGCGGCCCCACGGCAGGCGGCGCAACGGCTGGCTGTAGCGGGAAAGCCACGACAGGTCGGTCTCGTCGCAGAAGCCCATCGCGCCGAACATCTGGTGCCCGGTGCGGAACACGTTCTCCGCGACCTCGATCGCGGAGGTGCGCAGCGCGAGCGCGTCCGCCGACGCGCCGGGGTTGCCCGCCAGCACCGACCACAGCGTGTACTTCGCGAGCTCTTCGAGGCTCTGCAGCCCGGCCGCGGTGTCGGCGAGCTGGAACTGCAGGGCCTGGAAGGTGGCCAGCGGTTTGCCGAACTGCTCGCGGTCGAGCAGGTGGCGGCGGGTCATCCGCAGTGCCTCGTCGGCCATGCCCAGCAACACCCAGCACGGCAGGGTCAGCGCGAGCGGGACGACACCGTCGTCCACGGTCCACTCGCCCAGCTCGACCGGGCAGGCCAGCGAGCCGAGCTTCGAGCCGACCCGCTCACCGACCGAAACGACCGGGGCGCGGCGGCCATCACCGTCCACAACGGACCAGCGCAGCGCGGGGTCGATGCCGGCCAGGTTCACCCGCGGGTTCGGCAGCGACACGACGGCCACCGCTTCGTCCCCACCGGCGAGCCGCTCCGCGACGGGATACGGCAGCGCGAACCGCCCGGCCGCCCGGCACACCGCCGCGGCGGCTTCACCGTCCACTTCGGACTCACGGGGGCGCAGCTCCCACACGCCGATCTCGCCGAGCAGCCGCTGCACGGTGTCGTCGGCGTTGCCCGCTTCGGCCTGGCGGGCCAGTTCGAACCCGCCCGCCTTGCGCAGCGCGGATTCGACGATGGCTTCGAGGTCCTGGGCCTCGCTGCTCAGTTCGGTGTTCATTTCGCCCCCAGCAGGGTTCGCGAGAGCAGCATCCGCTGCACCTCGATGCTTCCGGACGCGACGGTCGCGGCCTGCGCGTAGCGCCAGTGGTCGTCCACCGCGCGTTCGAAGAGCCGGGCCGGGTCACCGGCGCCGACCGCGCGTTCTTCGAGCATGTCCATCAGCACCTCCGCCACTTCCTGGTCGAGCCGCGTCGCGACGATCCGGTACGCGGCGGTGTCGGCCGGGTCGACCGTGCCGGACTCCTGCTTCTCGATGACCCGGTAGGCCAGCAGCCGGGCCTGGCGGGTGTGCACGAGTGCGTTGGCCCAGCGTTGTTTCAGCTCGACGGGGAACTGCTCCCAGCGGTCGGCCAGCATGACCGGCGCCAGGTTGAGCAGCCGGTCGCAGCGGGCGTAACGGGCGATGCCGACGCGTTCGAAGGCCAGCGCCTCGCGCACGATCGACCAGCCCTCGTCGACCTCGCCGAGCACGTCCTCCCGGGTCACCGGCACTTCGTCGAAGTAGACCTCGTTGAGGTGGTGCGGGCCGACGAGCGCCTTGATCGGCACCACGCGGATACCCGCCCGGTCCATCGGCACCAGGAACACCGTGATGCCGTGGTGCTTCTTCGCGCCGCGGTTCGTGCGGGCCAGCAGGAAGCACCAGCCGGCCATGGTCGCGTAGGAGGTCCAGATCTTCTGCCCGCGCACCCGCCAGCCGTCGCCGTCGGCGACCGCCGCGGTGCGCAGGGAAGCCAGGTCCGAGCCCGCTTCCGGCTCGGAAAAGCCCTGGCACCAGATGACCTGGCCGCGGGCGATGCGTTCGAGGTGCTCGGCCTTCTGCGCCTCGGTGCCGAAGCGCATGATGGCCGGGCCGACCCAGTTCACGCCCATGTACTGCGCGCCGCGGGGCTCGAAATGCGCCCACATCTCCTCGCGCATGATCGCCTGTTCCCACGGGCTCGACGCGGCGCCGCCGTATTCGACCGGCCACGCCGGGGTCAGCTGGCCCTTGTCCGCCAGCAGCTTGCAGAAGTTCTGCGCCAGCCCGAGATCCTTCGGGTCGTCGGTGAACGCCCCGAGGTACTCGCGCGGCATCGCGGACCGCACCAGGTCACGCAGTTCGCGGCGCAGTATCGCGCCGCGGTCGGAATCACTGAAGTCCACACCGGCCTCCGGGTAAGTTGGTCATACGACGGCGAAGCCCGCGTCGACCGGCAAACTGACTCCGGTCACGTGCTTCGTCGCGTCGGACGCGAGCCACAGGACGGCCGCGCTGATTTCTTCGGGTTCCAGGCGTCCGGCGTGCATCGCGTCGCCGAAACCCGTCGCGACGCGCGCCATGTTGTGCTCCACCCAGGACCGCATCGCCGGGTTGTCGATCATCGGCGTGGCCACCGCGGTCGGGTGCACGCAGTTGACCCGGATGCCGTGCGGCCCGAGTTCCAGCGCGTAGGCCTTCATCAGGCCGACCTGCCCGTGCTTGCCCGCGGTGTACGCGTCGCTGCGGGGGTCGCCGCGCGACATGCCTTTCAACCCCGAGGTCGAGTTGATGAGGATGACGCTGCCGCCCCGGCCGCCCTCGACGAGCAGCGGCGCGGTGGCCCGGATGGTGTTCCAGGACCCGGTCAGGTTGACCGCGAGGTAGTCGCCCC
The DNA here is from genome assembly GCF_007713735.2 of Amycolatopsis acidicola. Lineage (GTDB taxonomy): Bacteria > Actinomycetota > Actinomycetes > Mycobacteriales > Pseudonocardiaceae > Amycolatopsis_E > Amycolatopsis_E acidicola. The sequence continues at coordinate 44,982 of NZ_VMNW02000042.1, forward strand.
AGATCTCGTCCGGGGTGTGCGCTTCCTCTTCCGGGAAGCCTTGCGCGACACCGGCATTGGCCACCACGATGTCGAGCCGCCCGAACTCCTCGCGCGTCCGCGCCACGGCGTCGGCGAGCTGCCGCGAGTACCGGACATCCGCCACCACGCTGATCCCCCTGCCACCGGCTTCTTCCACCGCCGCCAGCGTTTTCGCGAGATCGTCCGAAGTGGACATCGGGTACGGCACGGTCGGGATCTGCGCGCAGCAGTCCGTCACGACCACCGACGCGCCGGCCCTGGCGAGCGCGATGGCGTGCGAGCGTCCCTGCCCGCGACCCGCTCCGGTGACGAAGGCGACCTTGCCGGTCAGATCGGTGCTCATGAGGCCACCGGGGCGTTGTAGATCGACTTCAGCACGTAGTACGGCGTCAGCCCTTCCGGGCCCAGCTCGCGCCCGAGCCCGCTGGCCTTGCGGCCGCCGAACGGGGCTTCCATGCTCAGGTCGTACCCGTTGATGCCGATGGTGCCGGTCTCCACTCGCCGGGCCACGCGCATCCCGCGCTCAGGGTCCGCGGTGAACACCGAACCGCCGAGGCCGTAGTCGGAGTCGTTGGCGATCTCCACCGCTTCGTCCTCGTCACGGAACGGGATGACCACCAGCACCGGCCCGAAGATCTCCTCGCGGGCGATCCGCATCCCGTTGTTCACCCCACGGAAAACCGTGGGCCGGTAAAAGAAACCCTTCCCCGGCGGGCGTTCGCCGCCGAGCACGGCCTCGGCGCCCTCGCCCTTGCCGTACTCGACGTAGGCGGCCACGCGATCGCGCTGCCGGGCGTTGACGAGCGGGCCGAAGTCCGTGCCGCGGTCGGACGGGTCACCGAGGCGCGCCGTGCGCATCCCGGCGACCACGGCGTCGACCACCTCGTCGTAGCGGGACTCCGGCGCCAGGATCCTGGTGCAGGAGTAGCAGACCTGGCCCGAGTTCGGCGCGCACAGCCGCGTCACCTGGCCGGTGAAGTCGTCGAGATCCGTGTCCTCCAACAGGATCGCCGCGCTCTTCCCGCCCAGTTCCAGCGTGACGGGCTTCAAGGCTCGCCCGCACGCCGCGGCGATCTCGCGCCCGGCCGCCGAGGAACCCGTGAAGGCCACTTTGGACACCAGCGGGTGCTCGACGAGCGCCATCCCGGTGTCACGGCCGCCGGTCACGACGTTGAGCACGCCGGGCGGGAAACCGGCCTCCTGCACGGCTTCGGCGAGCCAGTGCGCGTCGAGACTGGTCTCCGGCGCGGGTTTGAGCACCGCGGTGCAGCCCGCGGCGAGCGCCGGGGCGAGCTTCCAGGCCACCAGGATCTGCGGCCCGTTCCAGGGCGCGATGATCCCGACGACGCCCACCGGTTCGCGGCGGACGACCGCGTGCGCGGGATCGCCCGGCCTGCCTTCCTCCTCCGCGAGGTTTTCCACGAGGTCCGCGTAGTAGCGGTAAGCCGCGGCGGCGCCGTAGGCGTTGCCCCAGCGTGCCATCTTGACCGGCATCCCGTTCTGCCGCGTGATCAGCGCGGCCAGCTCACCGGCGCGCGCTTCGATGATCTCCGCGAGCCCGCGCAGCAGCGCGGCGCGGTCGGCGGGGCCGAGCTTGCGCCACTGCGCGGCACCGAAAGTCGCCGAAGCGGACCGCACCGCGGTGTCCACATCGGACTCCGTCGCGACCGGCGCCGAGCCGATGACCTCTTCGGTGGCCGGGTTGAGCAGCGTGATCCGCTCGCTCCCGGTCGCCGGGACGGGGCGGCCGTCGACCCACAGATGGTCGAGCACTGTGCCCATCGAGAAAACCTCCCTTCCGCGTGCGGTCTTCAGTCCGAGGACGGCAGTGAACGCGCTTCCTTGATCTCCAGCACCAGCCCGTCGGCGCGGAGCGTGCCGTCGCCGGGCTTGGTGCACAGCAACTCCAGCCCGAGTCCGGGATGGACGTAGCGCTTGCCCATGAGCGTGCCGCGTTCGCGGTCCACCGCGGTACCGGCCGGCGGCTCCGCGGGCTCTTCGCCGAGGCGGCTCATCGGCGCGCCGCCGCAGGTGATCGCGACGGCCTTCTTCGGCGGCCGGACCACGATGACCTGGGTGCCGCAGACCGGGCTCACGAGCCGGTCTCCCACCTTGATCAGCATCAGCTGTCTCCTTGTCCTGCCTGTGCCCTGGCCCAGCCGTAGTCGGGCTTGCCGTTGTCGAACCGGCGGATCCGCTCGACGCGCAGGAACGCCTTGGGCACCTTGTATCCGGCGAGCCGCTCCGCGACCGCGGCCCGCATTTCCTGGTCTGTCAGTGAGTCCGTGACCACGAGCGCGACGACCTCGCTGCCCCACCGTTCGCTGGGACGCCCCAGCACGAGCGCGTCGGCGAGGCCGGACAGGCTCAGCAGAGCGGACTCCACCTCTTCGGCGTAGACCTTCTCGCCGCCGGTGTTGATCACTGTGGCGTCGCGGCCGAGGAACGTGATCCGGCCCGAGTCGTCGATCTCGGCGCGGTCGCCGGACACCGCGAGGTACCGGCCGCCGATGGTGCGGAACACCGAACGCGTCCGCTCCGGGTCGCCGAGGTACCCGCGCGGCAGGAAACCGCCGTTGGCCAGCAGGCCGCGGCCCGGCGCGGAGGCGTCGCGGATCTCGCCGCTCTCTTCGTCGACGACGCAGGTGTTCGGGCCGGCGACGAACCCGCCGGTGTCCCCGCGGGTCTGGTTCGCCTGCGGGCCCGTCTCCGAGGAGCCGAGCGCGTTGATGACCGTGACGTCTCCGAAGAGCTCGGTGAACCCGCTCCACGACCGTTCGGAAAGCACCGCGCCACTGGAGAAAACGAACCGCAGGTGCTCCGGCCGGTTCGTGCTCGCCGCGAACGCGTCCAGCAGCGGGCGGGCGAACACGTCGCCGACGATCGCCAGCGACGACACCCGCTCCCGCCGCAAGGTCTCCGCCGTTTCGGCCGCGTCGAAGTGCACCGGGTCGTCGCTGAGCACCACGGTGCCGCCGCTGGACCACGCGTTGAACGCGTACCAGAGCGCGGTGCCGTGCATCAGCGGCGGCGCGGGCAGCGCACGCAGCCATTCCCGGCGCGGGGCACCCTCGACGGCTTTCGCGATCGAACGGACCTGGATGCCGCACGGCCCGGGGATGGCGTCCTTCTGCCGCCAGATCACGCCTTTCGGCATGCCCGTCGTGCCGCCGGTGTACAGGATGTGCACGTCATCACCGGAGGGCACGCGCTCCTCGGCGGGGGCGACGGCCTCGGCGATGACCCGCTCGTAGTCGTGCGAGCCCGCCACCGGCCGCGCGCCGGAGTCGTCGGCGACGCACACCAGCACGGGCGGCTCGGACACTTCAGCCAGCGCCTCCCGCAGCACGGGCGCGAATTCCTGTTGGTACACCAGCACCTTCGGCGCCGCGTCGCGCAGCAGGTACGCCAGTTCGCCCGCCTTGTACCGGTAGTTGACGTTGAACGGGGCGCACCGGGCGCGATAGCCGCCCAGGATCGCCTCGAGGAACTCCGGCCTGTTGCGCACGTAGACCCCGACGAGGTCGTTCGGCGACTCCCACGGGTGGTGCTCGCCCTCGCGGCGGCCCTCGGTGTGCGCCGTGAGCCACCAGCCGAGCGCCTTCGTCCGGTCGCGAGTCTCGGCCCAGCTCTGCCGCTTCTCGTTCTGCACCAGGCAGTCCCGGTCGCCGACCACTTCGGCGATCGCGTCCCACAGCGCGAGGAAGCCGAAGGTGCCGGTCTCTTCGTGCGTGTCGAGAGTCGCCGTCATGCCGCCCCCTCCAGCGCGAAGGTCCGCCTGCCGTCGGCCTCGGTGATCCGGCCACGACGGCCGATCGGGTCGGCGTTCTCCGACACCAGCTCTCCCAGCGTGTAACCATCCTTTTTGGACACCCGGACCCCGGTGCGCCTGCCGTCGGGCAGGCTCGCCACCACGTACCCGCGGGCCGGGTTCGCCTCGCGGTCGTACTCGACGGTGAACGTCTCCACGACCGCGTCGCCGGCGTACCGGTCGTCGACCGCAATCGTTTGCGGTGTCCCGATTCCCGGCGCCGCGACGAAACCCTCCGGCCGTGCCGTGCCGGAGAGCACGACGGCCGAATGCTTGGTCACGTACTCGCCGTTCGCGTACACGAGGCCGGTGCCGCCGCTGCGGCGCAGCTCCCGCGTCACCGCGACGAGCGCGTGGGACGAGTAGTTGTTGTGCGGCCCGCCGAACGAGGTCAGCCCGCCGGTGGCCGACAGCCGCCGGTCCGTCACCTTCAGGTGCAGGCTCGCCAGCTTGGGCACCACCGGGAAGCAGCTGTACAGGTCGAGAACGTCCACATCGGACAGTTCCGCGCCGCCGAGCGCCCCGTCCAGCGCCCGCGCCATCCCCGCCGAAGCACCGAAAGTGGGGCGCTCCAGCACGTCCTCGCAGTCGCTGTCCGAGGCCGCGGACCACACGTGGATCCGCTTCGACTCGGGCACGCCCAGCCTGTCCGCCTCCGCGACGCTCGCGACGAGGAGCGCGGCCGCCTGGTCCACCTTCGCGGTCGCGTTCATCAGCAGCGGGTACGGGAAGCAGATCATCCGGTTCTTCGGGCCGACAGCCGAGATCTCCTCAGGCGCCCGGACCTGCGGATTCCACGCCGCGTCGTTGCCGGCGGCGACCTCGCTGAACCCCGCGTACATGCGGGCCGACCAGTCCTGCGCCTCGGCGAAGGACTGGCCCAGCTCGTGCCGGAGCCTGTTCTCGAACAACGGGTAGATCCGGATCGGCCCGACCAGCCCGAGGTCCCACATCCGCTCGGTCCCGCCGACCGCGCGGCTGAACCTGCCGGGACCACCGGGATCGCGCGACCAGGGCGGCTCCTTTTCCGCGCGCTGGAACGCTTCCAGCGACGACTGGGACTCCCCGCCGCACAGCAGCGCCAGTTCCGCTTCCCCAGCCGCGATCTGCTCCGCGATTCCCTTGAGCAGTTCCACCGGCTGGTGCCCGCCCGCGCCCGAAGTGGCGGTCCGGGCTTTCGCCGCGCCGAGCCGTTCCGCCACGGCACCGGCGTCGTCGGCGTAGGACCACGAAACGATCTTCACCGCCGACACCAGGTCCAAACCGGACAGTGCCAGCGCGTCCACCCCGGCGTCGGCGGCCGCCTCGTTCACCGCGCGCAGTACGAGCTCGAGCGGTTCCACCGCCGCGTCGAGGGCACGCCCGCGGTTGTCGCGCAGCTGCCCGGCGCCGATGATCACCACGTCACGCGGGCTCACGACGCGGTCCATTCCGGCGCCCGCTTCTCGATGAACGCCCGCACGCCTTCCTTGACGTCGTTGGTCTTCCCGACCTTCCGCGTCGCGTCGTTCGACACCTGCCATGCCTCGCTGTCCGGCAGCGAGGTGGCGTTCAGCACGACTTCACGGGAGTACTGCACGGCCAGCGGCGCGTTCACGGTGATCCGCTCGGCGAGCTTGCGCGCCACGGCCACCGCCTCGCCCGGCTCGCACAGCTCGTTGACCAGGCCCAGTTCATAGGCCCGCTCCGCGCCGTACGCCTCACCGGTGAGCGCCCACTCCATCGCCACGGTGACCGGGATCTTCCGGCCGAGCCGGAACAGCCCGCCGCCGCCGGCGACGAGCGCCCGCCGCACCTCGGGCAGCCCGAACGTCGATTTGGTCGACGCGACGACGAGGTCGCAGGCCAGCACCATCTCCGTGCCGCCGGCCAGCGCGTGCCCGTCGACGGCGGCGATGAGCGGCTTGGCCCGCTCCCGGCGGACCAGCCCGGCGAACCCGCCCTTGCGGGTCCGCATCTCGCGGTCCTTCCCCGCGCCGACGACCTTGAGGTCGGCGCCCGCGGAGAACACCGGTGGCTTGCCGGTCAGGATCGACACCCAGATGTCGTCGTCCGCCTCGATCGTGTCGAGCGCCTCCTCGATCCCCGTGGCCACCTCGCCGTTGACGGCGTTGCGGGCCTCCGGGCGGTCGATGGTGATCAGCGCGACGTGCGTGTGCGGATCGGCCTCGTACAGGACTCCCATGTGTCCTCCCTTCCGGTCAGGCGGTTTCGCGGCGGCCGGGCGCGAAGACCAGCTCGACGTTCTCCACGCCCCAGGTGAGGCCGAGGTGCTCCTCGACCTCCACCCCGTCGGCGAGGCGGAACTCCGGGATCCGCCGGTGCAGCTCCTGGAAGGCGATCTTCAGCTCCAGCTTCGCCAGGTGGACGCCCACGCAGCGGTGCGCGCCGAGGCCGAACGTGAGATGCGGTTTGGGCGGCCGGTCGAACTTGACCTCGTCCGGGTCCTCGAAGTACTTCGGGTCGCGGTTGGCCGCGCCGAGCGGGCAGTGCACGCGCTCGCCCTGCGGCAGCTCGAGGTCACCGACCTTCGCCGACTCGACGGCGACGTTGCGCGTGGGCACCGCGGGCGAGGCCCAGCGCAGCAGCTCCTCCACGGCGGGTTCGAGCTTTTCCGGCGCGGAGAACATCTCCGCCCACTTGTCCTGGTTGCGGGCCAGGTACGCCATGCTCTGCCCGAGCACGCTCTGCACGGTGTCGAGCCCGGCCAGCATCATCACCAGGAACAGGTCGAACAGGTCGTCGACCGGGATCGGCTCGCCGTCGATCTCCGACTCCAGCAGCGCGCTGGTGATGTCGTCGGTGCGGTTCTGCTTGCGCTGCTCGATCAGCTCCATGACGTAGCCGTGCACGCCGGCGCTGGCCTCGGCGCGGGCCTTGTCGGTCTCCTCCTGCGGAGCGCCGGGGATGCCGTGCAGGAACACGTCGACCCATTTGGTCAGCTTCGGCGCGTCCTCCAGCGGCCAGCCCATCAGCGCGAGGAAAGTCGTTCCGGGGTAAGGGAAAGCGAACTCCGGGTCGAAGTCGCAGTGGCCCTTCTCGATGAACCGGTCGATCAGGTCGTTGGCCACGCCGCGGATCCGCGGTTCGAGCTTCGCCACGGCCTCCGGGGAGAAGTGCGGATCGAGCAGCCGCCGGTACTGCCGGTGCAGCGAGCCGTCGATCTCCAGCGGGATCATCCGCTTCTGCCCGAACGCCTGCGAACCGTCGGGCATGTTGGGGAAGCTGACGAACCCGCGGTTGTTGCGGCGCAGCACGCTGCTCATGTCGTCGTAGCTGGAAAGCACCCAGAACCCGCCGTCGGCGGAGAAGCTCACCGGGCACTTCTCGCGGCGGTCCGCGAGCTCGGACAGGTGCTCGGCGATGGTGGTCTGGGCGTAGACGTCGTAGTCACGACGGAGTTCGGTGCGCAGTTCTGCGATCTTCTGGTCCATTGTGGTCACTCCCGTTACTCGCCCATGATCCCGCTGGCGGCCTGTTCCATCATGTTTTCCCGCCAGTTGTCACCGAACGGGATCGCGACCTGCGCGAGGGTCCCGCCGTCGGTCACCGGGAGGCTGACGCCGGACATGTACATCGACTCGTCGGAGGCGAGGAACAGCGCCGGGTACGCGTTGTCGAGGATCTGCGGCGGCCGCGGCAGCTTCAGCGGGATGGGCGAATGCTCGGGGATCCATTCGCCGCCCATTTCCTCGTGCGACTTGCCGAGCACCGGCGCCTCCGGCGGCAGGATGAAGTTCGCCGACATCCCGTGCGTGGGGCAGATCGCGTTGATCCGGATGCCGTACTTGCCGATCTCCCATGCCGCGCAGATCCGCACCATCGCGTTGATCCCGCCCTTGGCTGCGCCGTACTGCGGGAAACCGGGGTAGCCGACCAGCGACGCGGCCGACGAGGTGCAGATGATCGAGCTGCCGGCCGGGCCGCCGGGGTTCTTCTTCATCGCGCGCACGGCGTGCTTGACCGAGAAGAAGACGCCCTTGAGCACGACGTCGTGGGTCTCGTCCCACTCCTCCTCGGTGATGTCCTCGAACGGCGCGAGCCCGAACCCCTTGGCGGGGATGCCCGCGTTCGCGAACATCACGTCGAGCTTCCCGTACTGCTCGACGGTCGCGTTGACGGCAGCCTCCACTTCGGACTCCACCGTCACGTCGGCCTTGACGGCGATCGCCTCGCCGCCGGCTTCCGTCACCAGCGCCAGAGTCTCCTTGGCGCGGGACTCCTGGACGTCGGTGATGACGACCTTCGCCCCCTCCCGCGCGAAGAGCTGGGCCGAGACCCGGCCGAGCCCGGAGCCCGCACCGGTGATCATCGCTACCTTGTTCGCCAGACGCATCGTTGCGTTCCTTTCAGTTCCACTTGGCGCCGAGCAGCCCATAGGGCCGGCGCGCGGGGTCCGGATCCAGTGCGGTGTAGAAACTCTTGGTGCGGGTCAGCCCGTCGAGCGCGGCGGTGCCGTACTGCGCGCCGACGCCGCTGTACTTCCAGCCCTCCATCGGTGAGTCGCGGACGTGGGCCATGCCGTACTCGTTGACCCAGACCGTGCCGGAGTCGATGCGCTCACCCACGGCGCGCGCCGCGACGAGGTCGCTCCCCCACACCGAGGCCGCGAGCCCGTAGCGCGTCGAGTTCGCGATTTCCACGGCGTGGTCCACGGAATCCGCGGCCAGCACGGTGATCACCGGGCCGAAGGTCTCCTCCTGCGCGATGTCCATTTCGGACGTCACGTCGCGCAGCACGGTCGGCACCACGTAGTAACCGCCGTCGGGGAGCTCGCCATTGGTGCCCGCGCGACCGGCGATCTTGGCACCCTGGTCCTGCGCGCGGGCGATCATGTCGTGCACTCGTTTCGCCGACGAGGCCGACACGACCGGGCCGACGTCGGTGTCCGGGTCGGTGGCCGGGCCGGCGCGCAACGCGCCGACGAGCCCCGCGAGCCGTTCGCAGGCTTCCTCGTACCGGCCGCGCGGCACGATCAACCTGCTTGTCGCGACACAGATCTGGCCCGCGTGCAGCACCGAACCGAACACCGCGCCCGGCAGCGCGAGATCGAAATCGGCGTCCTCGAGGATCACCGCGGGAGACTTGCCGCCCAGTTCCAGCTGGACCCGCTTGAGCGTCTCCGACGCGGTGGCCATGACCTTGCTGCCGGTGGCGGAACTGCCGGTGAAGGAGACCCCGGCGACCTCGGGATGCGCCACCAGATGCTGCGACGGCGCGGCCCCGCCGTTGACGATGTTCAGCGCACCGGCGGGCAATCCGGCCTCCGCCAGCACTTCCGCGAACAACGCCGGACCGGCGGGCGCCAGCGGAGAAGGCTTGACGACAACGGTGTTCCCGGCCAGCAGCGCGGGAATCGCCTTCTGCCCCACCACGTACATCGGCACGTTGAACGGGGTGAGCGCGGCGATCACGCCGAGCGGCAGGCGGTGCGTCTCCCATTGGCCGAGGAACGCCGACGCGTCGATCGGCGCGGCCTCGGGCCGTTCCAGGTACGGCGCGAGCTTCGGCCATTCGCGCAGCAGCATCGAGGTGCCGGCGACCTGGAGCGCGGCGGACATCCGGATCGCGCAGCCGGTGTCGGCGGCGAGGAGCCCGGTGAGCTCTTCGGCCCGCCGGTCGACGATGTCGGCGGCGCGGTGCAGCAGCTCGATCCGTTGGGACAGCGGGGTTTCCCGCCATTCGCGGCCTGCCTCGATGGCAGCCCCGACCGCGCGGTCCACGTCCGCGGCCGAACTCTCGGCCAGCAGGCCCAGCTGCTTCCCGGTCGAAGGATCGAAGTTCACCGTGGTCCGTTCACCCTCGGCCGGCTGCCAGGAACCACCCACGAAGTTCCGCACATCCACCGCGATCACCCTTCCGTCCTCGTCGACCCCGCGCTGTCCGCTGCCGTCAAAGCCTGGCACAAGCTTGTAATCTTTGCAAGGATTAGAGCGCAACAACCGAACGCCAATAGACATATAAGATTACAAGGATTAGCGTCTCATGCGTCCGGACAGACCGACGACGGAGGATCAGGTGCGGAGCACACCGGAAGAGGCAGACCTGAAGCTCGTGGTGGACCGCCGCGAGGTACTCGCGGACGACGTGGTCCGGCTGCGCCTGGCCGATCCCGAAGGCGCCCCGCTTCCCGAGTGGAGCCCGGGCGCGCACATCGATCTGCGGTTCACCGAGGACCTCGTGCGGCAGTACTCGCTGTGCGGCGATCCCGACGACAAGCACAGCTGGCAGGTCGCCATCCTCCGCGAGCCCGCGAGCCGCGGCGGCTCCGAGTTCGCGCACGACCGGCTCACCGAAGGCACCCGGATTTCGGTGCGCGGCCCGCGGAACCATTTCGAACTGTCCGCGGCGGAGGAGTACCTGTTCATCGCGGGCGGCATCGGGATCACGCCGATCGTGCCGATGATCAAGGAAGCGGCGCGGACCGGCGCCCCGTGGCAGCTGCTCTACGGCGGGCGCACCCGGTCCAGTATGGCTTTCCGCGACGAACTGGCCGCGCACGGCGACGGGGTACGGATCCGGCCGCAGGACGAAACCGGGTTGCTCGACCTCGCCGCGTTTCTCGGCGAACCCCGGCCGGGCGTCGCGATCTACTGCTGCGGGCCCGAACCGCTGCTCCAGGCCGTGGAAGCGCAGGCCGAAGCCTGGCCGCCGGGAACCCTGCACGTCGAGCGCTTCACCCCGAAGGACCTGGGCGAGCCGGCGCGCGCGGAGTCGTTCGAGGTCGAGCTCGACCAGTCCGGCCGCGTCCTGACCGTCCCGCCGGAGAAGTCGATCCTCGAAGTGCTCGGCGAAGCCGGCCTCGACGTGCCTTCGTCGTGCCAGGAAGGCACCTGCGGCACCTGCGAAACCGTTGTACTGGCTGGCGAACCCGATCACCGGGACTCCTTGCTCACGCCCGAGGAACAGGCGTCGAACGAGACCATGATGGTCTGCGTTTCACGGGCGAAATGCGCCCGGCTGCTCCTCGACCTCTGACCACTTTGTCTAACGGACAGTGTCCGTTACTATGGCCTCCTGCGCAATGCCCCACAGCAAGCAGCCGGGAGGAGTTTCACCGGGCGCCGAGCGCTTCATCAGGCGTGCCCGAACTGGTTCGAAACACGTATTTCCCAGGCCCGGCGCGCTCGCCGCCGGGCGGTCCCCCGGAAACGGAGCAACGATGCCCCATCCTGAAACCGCTGCGGTGCAACCGAAAGTGCGCCGGAAGGCGGGAACCGCGGCGTTCTTCGGCTCGGTGCTGGAGTACTACGACTTCAGCCTCTACGCCACCGCCGCCGCGACCGTCTTCCCGAAGGTCTTCTTCCCCGGCGCGTCGCCGTTCCTGGCCTCGCTCCAGTCGATCGCCACGTTCAGCATCGCGTTCCTGGTGCGGCCGCTGATGGGGTCGTTCCTCGGCAGCCTCGGCGACCGCGTCGGACGGCAGCGCGTGCTGATCTTCACCCTGCTGACGATGGGGATCGCGACCGCCTGCGTCGGGCTGATCCCCGGGCACGCCACCATCGGCTGGCTCGCGCCCGTTCTCCTGGTACTGCTGCGGATCCTGCAGGGCATCGGCGCGAGCGGCGAGTTCGGCGGGGCCACCCTGGTCGCCGTCGAGTTCGCCCCGAAGCGGCGGCGCGGCCTGCTCGGTTCGCTGCCGGCGGCCGGCGCCTCGTTCGGCGGGATGCTCGGTTCCGTGATCATGCTGGCCGTGTCGAGTTCACTGACGTCCGCGCAGTTCCTCGACTGGGGCTGGCGCATCCCGTTCCTGCTCAGCCTCGTCCTGGTGTCCTACGGACTCTGGCTGCGGATCCGGCTCCCGGAAACCCCGAGCTTCAAGACCATCGAGCGCAAGGCGCGCACCCCGCTGCGCGACATCCTGCGCCACCGCCCCGGCGCGATCGCGGCCATCGTCGCGATCGTCACCGCGCAGACCGGGTTCGGCTATTTCTACCTGGTCTTCGTCGTCTCCTACGCGGGCAACCACATCGGACTGTCCAGTAACGACACCTTCATCGGGCTCATCGTCGCCCAGGTCTCCTGCGGTCTGCTGATCCCGGTGTTCGGCATCCTGTCCGATCTCTGGGGCCGCCGCACGGTGATCACGATCGGCATGGTGGCCTCGGGCGCGCTGGCGTTCCCCAACTTCGCGCTGATCCGGCCGGACTGGCCGATGGGGCTGTGGCTGGCGATGTTCCTCGGCAACGGGGTCGCCGCGTCCGCGATCGTCGCGCCCGCCGGGCCGCTGGTCGCCGAGCTCTTCCCCGCCCGGTACCGCTACAGCGGCATGGGACTGGCGCGCGAGTTCGGCAACATGCTCGGCGCGGCCTGCATTCCCCTGCTGGCCGTGCAGCTTTCCTATACGAGCAACGCGAAAGCCGCGCTCGGCGTCATGCTCGTCGCGCTCGCCGTACTCGGCCTGGCCGGGGTCGTGATCGCGGGCCGGAACAGGCCGGAAACCGAAGGGACGGAACAACTTCCGCAGGAGTCGCAACTGGACACACGAATGGGTTAACCCGTCAATCTTTGTAAAGATTATGTGATAGCGTCCGCCCGATCGGCGGACAGGGGTCGGCGCCGATCCATCTCCACCATGTCAACGAAGCCACTGGAAGGACGCCGCAGTGCGAACATCAACCAGAAAACGCCGGATGGCCACCGCGGTGGCCGGGGCCGCGCTGATCGCCGGCACGACCGCACTCGTCCCGGCCGCCTCGGCCGACACCGGCACGGTCAACGGCGCCGGGCCGATCAAGGAATTCGCCCCGTTCCCCACGCTCGCCAGCCTTCCCTGTGAGGTGGTCACCGACGACCAGGGCAAGCTGTGGACGGACCAGTTCGTCGGAAACCGTTACGGCAACGTGGATCCCGCGACCGGCGCGGTCAGCGAGGTCCCGCTGCCGAATCTCCTCGGACTGCCCGGCGGGCAGAACAAAGGTCCCGACGGCAAGATCTGGTTCGTCGAAACGGGCGGCAACGGCCTCGGCCGGCTCGACCCGGTCACCCGGAAAATCGACACGTTCCCGTTCCCCTGGGGCAACATCGGCCCGGTCGGGATCCCGACGCTGTCCGATCTGAACACCGGGCTCGGCGTGCCGTTCGACAACAGCTTCGGCAAGGACGGCAAGCTGTACTTCGCCTCGATCGGGCTGAACTACATCGGCAGCTACGACACGCGGACCGGCCAGTGGCAGCAGTGGCCGATCACCACGCCGCTGTCCGGGCCGCTGGCGATGGAGAAGGGCCCCGGCGACACGATCGCGATCGCCGAGGGCACCGGCAACAAGATCGGCCTGTTCGACATCTCCACGCACAAGCTGACCGAGTACACGATCCCCACCCCGGCCGCGCTGCCCGCGGGGCTGTCCGTGTCGCCGGACGACAAGTACCTGTACTTCGGCGAGACGCTCGCGAACAAGGTCGGCAGGCTGGACTTCGCGACCGGCCAGATCAAGGAGTACGACCTGCTCGCCCTGCGCAAGGGCCTGCCCAGCAACGTCGGCACCGGCAACCCGCTGCCCAACCCCGGCCAGCTGCGGTTCGGCAGCGACGGCAAGCTGTACATCATGCAGGGCACCTTCACCCTGGGCAACCAGGTGGGCCAGCTGGACGTGAACACCGGGGAGTACCACGAGCTGAACACGCCGACGCCGTACTCCTCGCCCTGCGACCTGAACAACACGGTCCCGGGCAAGATCTACTTCGGTGAGTTCACCGGCAACCGGATCGGCTACTTCGACATCCCGGACACCGTCGACATCCGCAACACCTTTCCGGTGTTCGGCTGATCTGGTCTAATCTCAGGAACACATACACCGCTAACGGACACTGTCCGTTAGCGGTGTATGCTTGCAGGGTGCCACACGAGAAGGAACAGCAGGCTGATCTGCGGGAACGCATGATCACCAGCGGGGACGCGCGAGCGCAGCGCACCCGCGAAAGACTGGTCACGGCCTTCCTCGAGCTGGCCGCCGAGGGCGCCACCGACCTCAAGGTCAAGGACGTGGTCGGGCGGGCCGGGGTCAACCGCACCTCGTTCTACGCGCATTTCTCCGGCGTCGACGCGCTGGCCATGGCCGCGATGACCGACTACTTCGAAGAGGTCGGGCTGACCGACGCCGAGAGCCGCCCCGGCGACCCGTACGGCACGAGCCTCGAGTCGCTGCGCGAGGTCATCGAGTTCATCGCCGTGCGCGCGACCGTCTACGAGCGCCTGCTCAGCTCCGAATCGACTCCGTTCTTCTCCGCCGTCGAAGACGCCTTCACGCAACGGAACCGGGAGACGCTGAGGAGCCTGCGCAACCTGCCGAAGCACGTCGACGTCGACACCGCCGCCCGGTACGTGGCCGCGGGCGTGATGGGCGTGATCGCCCAGTGGCTGCGCGGCGGCCGCGAGGAGAGCGTCGACCTGCTCGCGAACCGGCTGCGCGATCTGCTTCCGCCGTATCTCACCGGCGCACCCAAGAAATAGGGAGTTCCACAATGGACAGACTGACCGATTTCGTCGTCCTCGTCACCGGCGGCGCCCGCGGCATGGGCGCCTCGCATGTACGCGGCCTCGTCGCGGAGGGCGCGAAGGTCGTGATCGGCGACGTGCTCGACGACGACGGCCGCGCGCTCGCCGACGAACTGGGCAAGCCCGCGTTGTTCGTGCACCTCGACGTGACCGACGAGCAGTCGTGGAAGGACGCGATCGCGGCCACCGAGGAGGCGTTCGGCCCCGTCGACGCGCTGATCAACAACGCCGGTGTCGTGCAGTTCAAGCCCTGGCTGAAGACCACGACCGCGGAATGGCGGCGGGTGCTGGACATCAACCTGACCGCGCAGTTCATCGGGATCAGGGAGATCCTGCCGTCGATGCTCAAGACCGGGCGCGGCGGCGTGGTCGTGAACGTGTCGTCCACGGCCGGCCTGCAGGGATTCGCCGCCGAGCCGGCGTACGTCGCGTCGAAGTGGGGCGTGCGTGGCCTGACGAAGGCCGCCGCCCTGGAGTTCGCGCAGCAGGGAATCCGCGTGGTGTCGGTGCACCCCGGCGTCGTCGAAACGCCGATGACCACCGAGGTGACCGAGGAATCCTATGTGGCGCAACCGATTCCGCGTAAGGGCCGCACCGCCGAGGTCACCGCGCTGATGATCTACCTCCTCGCCGATGCCACCTACAGCACCGGCTCGGAGTTCGTCATCGACGGCGGCGCCGTCCTCGGCCCCGTCGTCCCCGTCCCGCTGGAAGAGGACTAGAGACCGCGCGCCAGGAATTCGCGGATGACGTCCGTGAATTCCTGGTTGCGGTCACCGGCCACCATGTGCCGCGCCTTGCCCACTTCGGCGAACTCCGCCTGGGGCGCGACATCGAGGAAAGCCCGGACGTGTTCGGGCTCGACGAGTTCACTGCTGCCACCCCGCACGAGCAGGAACGGCGCCGTGACGCGGGCCGCGGCGGCCTCGAACCGCGCCGGGTCGTCCTCGGGGTCGTAGCCGGGGTGGTCGACGAGCGCGGGGTCCCAGTGCCAGCGCCAGCGGCCGTCCTCGCCCCGGCGCAGGTTCTTCGCCAGCCCACGGGTGTCTTTGACCGGCGGGCGATGCGGCAGATACCGCGAAACCGCCGCGGCCGCGTCTTCCAGCGTCACGAACCCGTCGAGCCCGCCGCGCATGAACTCGACCACCTGCCGCCGCCCGGCCGCGCTCATCCGCGGCGTCACGTCGACGAGCACGAGCCCGGCGCAGTCCACCGCCGGCTCCTCCCCCGCCGCGAGCAACGCCGCGCGCCCGCCCATCGACGCGCCCACCAGCGCGACCGGCCGGGCCAGCTCCGCCGCGATGGCGCGGATGTCGTCGGCGATCGTGGTCGCCGAATAGTCCCCATCGGACGCCCACTCGCTCTCGCCGTGGCCGCGCAGATCGACGTTGACGGTGAGGAACCCGTTGCGCACCAACGCTTCCACCGTCTCGCCCCATGAATGCCGGGTCTGACCGCCGCCGTGCAGCAGTACCACCGCGGGCCCGTCCGCCGGGCCGGCCCAGTCGGCGGCCAGCCGGACGCCCTTGCCGTCGAGCCGCCTGGTCGTCGAAGTCATCTTCCGATCCTAACGGACACTGTCCGATAGGCGTAGCCTGAACTCATGACGAAGCTGGACGGCAAGGTCGCGATCATCACGGGCGCGGCCAGCGGGATGGGCGCGGAGCACGCGCGGGTGTTCGTCGAAGAGGGCGCGAAGGTCGCCCTGACGGACGTCAACGAAGAGGCGGGCGCGAAACTCGCCGCGGAACTCGGCGAGAACGCCTTGTTCCTGCGGCACGACGTGACCGACCCGGACTCGTGGGACGAGGTCGTACGGGCCGCGACCGCGCGGTTCGGCCCGGTGACCGTGCTGGTCAACAACGCCGGGTTCGCCGGGCCCACGGCCACCGTGGCGGACATGTCCACAGAGGACTACCTGAAGACCATCGCGATCGACCAGCACGGCGTTTTCTACGGGATGCGTGCCGTCATCCCCGGCATGATCGACGCGGGCGGCGGCTCGGTCGTCAACATCTCCTCGGTCGCCGGGTTCGTGCACCAGATCGACGTGCCCAACCCGGCCTACACGGCGGCGAAGTTCGCCGTGCGCGGTCTGACAAAGGCCGCCGCCGTCCAGTTCGGGCCGCAAAAGGTGCGCGTGAACTCCGTGCACCCTGGCGGGGTGCTGACGCCGATGCTGCGGGACACCGTGCCGCAGGAGGCGATCGACGTGCTGAACAAAGACGTTCCATTGCGGCGTATGGCCGAACCCCGGGAGGTCTCGCAGCTGGTCGTGTTCCTCGCATCCGACGCGTCGTCCTACATCACCGGCGCCGAGCACCTCATCGACGGAGGGCAGACGGCGGACTGACCCGCGCGGGCGGCGCGAGCATCCCGTCCGGAATCGGGCACACGTAAGGGGTTTCCTTCAGGGTCGCCGCGTGCTCGGCCCGGGCCGCGGCCAGCAGCGCCGGATCGGCGAGCAGGTCCAGCGCCGTCGCGGCGATCACCGTGGCCGCGTGCG
The DNA here is from genome assembly GCF_007713735.2 of Amycolatopsis acidicola. GTDB lineage: Bacteria > Actinomycetota > Actinomycetes > Mycobacteriales > Pseudonocardiaceae > Amycolatopsis_E > Amycolatopsis_E acidicola. The sequence goes on from NZ_VMNW02000042.1 coordinate 61,818, forward strand.
TGATGGCCTTGTGCGCGGCGGGGAGCTTGCCCTGCGCGACGTATTGCCAGGTGTGCCAAGGAGTTCCGAGCGCCACCGCGCTGCTGAGGATCTGCACGGTCGGGGTGATCCAGCTGACGTCCCCGACGTCGCTCGACCCCGCGTTGAGGTGGCGGTGCTCGGGCGCGGCCAGCTCCGGCACCCCGTCGTGCAGGCAGCGCGCGTCCCCCGCGGCCATCCCGGCCGCCACCCGGGCGCGCCGCACCTCTCCCGCCTCGAAGCCCGCGCTGAAAGCGGCGGCGCGTTCCTGGTCTGCCTCGTCGAACGGGACGCCGCCGACCTCGATCAGCGTGCCGTGCAAGGCTTCTTCGAGCACGCGGTTGGGCAGGATCTCCGCGCTGGCACCGTCCAGCCGCACCTCGACCTCGGTCGACGTCATCTGCGCGGCACCGCGCGCGATCGCGACCACCCGGTCGTACAGCTCCTGCATCGCGGGCACGGTTTCCGCCCGCACGAGGTAGTAGACCTCGGACGTGGCAGGGACGACGTTCGGCGATTCGCCACCGGCGTCGGTGAAGGCGTAGTGGATCCGGGAACTGTCGGCCATGTGCTCGCGCAGGAAGTTCACGCCCACGTTCATCAGTTCGGCCGCGTCCAGCGCGCTGCGGCCGAGGTGCGGCGACACCCCGGCGTGCGCGGCGACGCCGGTGAACCGGAAATGCGCCTGCACGTAGGCGAGACACCGGCCCTGCGTCGAGATGGTGCCGGTGCCGCCGGCCGGATGCCAGGTGAGCGCGGCGTCCACGTCGTCGAACGCCCCGGCCGCCGCCATGAAGGACTTGCCGGCGGCGGCTTCCTCGGCGGGACAACCGTAATACCGCACACGCCCGGGAAGATCGCGCTGTTCGAGGTGCCGGGCGAGCGAGACCGCGGCGAGCAGCGAGCCGGCGCCGAGCATGTGATGCCCGCAGCCGTGTCCGTGCCCGGTGATGTTGCCCGGATCAGGACCGGGCACGGCGGAACCGGACTGCTGGCTGAGCCCGGCCAGCGCGTCGTACTCGCCGAGGAAGGCGACGACCGGGCCTTCGGTGCCCTTTTCCGCTTGGAACGCCGTGGGAATCCCGCCGATGTCGCGGGTGACGGCGAAACCCTCCCGCTCGACGATCGCGAGGTGGCGGGCGGCGGCGTCGTGTTCCTCCCAGCGCAGCTGCGGGTGGTCCCAGATGGCGTCGCTGAGCGCGTGGAATTCGGGGGCGAGTTCCGCGACGAGGGGTCGCAGTGCACTCACTGAGGTCATGGCGCGGGGCTCCTTCTCAGGCTTCGAGGGTTTTGCGGGTGGCACCGGCCGGGCGGTTTCGCCGCAGTTCCAGCAGTTCCGAGCGCAACGTTCCGTCGAGCGCGACATCGAGCGCGGTGAGCGCCAGTGCTTTCGCGCCATCGAGCACGGCCTTGTCCGCGGCCGGAGTCGCCGCGGCGGCGGCGAAGTCGGCGTGGTGGCCGACGGCGTCGCTGCCCTCGATGGCGACCATGGGGTGGATGGCGGGCAGCACCTGGGACACGTTGCCCATGTCGGTCGAGCCGCCGCCGAAGACGCGGCCGGGGTCCAGCGTGCGGCCGAGCCCCTCCAGGTTGCGGTTCCACACCGCCGCGATCCCGGCGTGCGGAGCCAGTGGGGCGTAAGGGTTTTCGGTACGGCGGTACTTCCATTCGCAGCCCGTGGCGAGCGCGCCCGCCTCGAAGCAGGCGAGCACGCGCCTGCGGGCGTCGCGCCACTCGTCGAGGTCGTAGGCGCGGACCTCGAGCTGGATCACGGTGCGCGCCGGGATGATGTTGGTGGCTTCGCCGCCGTGCGAGATGAAGGCGTTGACGTTCACGTCGCGGGTGAGCTGCTGGCGCAACAGGCCGAGCGCGGTGAGCGCCACCGTCGCGGCGGCTCCGGCGTTGATGCCCTGCTCCGGGAAACCGGCGGCGTGCGCGGCGCGGCCGGTGAATTCGACCTCGATCCGCTCGACCGCGGTGCTGTGCATGGCGTCGCACGGGGCATCGGCTCCGGTGCTGCCGTGGACCATCATCGAGAACGCGGCGTCCTCCCAGGCCCCGGCGAGCAGGAGGTCCACCTTGCCGCCGCCGTGTTCCTCCGCGGGCGTGCCCAGGAGTTTCACCCGCAGGCCGGCCTCGGCGGCGACGGCTTTCAGCGCGATCGCGGCACCCACGCCGGTGGCGGCGATCATGTTGTGCCCGCACGCGTGCCCGATGTCCGGGAGCGCGTCGTACTCGGCGCACACCACGACGGTCAGGTCCCCTTCCCCCGCAACGGCTTCCACGGCCGTCTTCACCCCGTAGGCGCCGACCTCGGTGGCGAACCCCGCGGCTTCGGCGGCCCGTGCGACGAGGCGAGCGGCGTCACGCTCCTCATAGGACAGTTCGGGGTTGGCGTGGATGGCGTGGCTGAGTTCGATCAGCTGCGGTGCGCGCTCATCGATGATCTCGATGATCCGGGCGCGCGGATCTGTCGTCATAGGACACTCCTTCGCGGTTCGGTAAGAGGGACGGTCACGGCACGCTCACTCCGTGGCACCCCGCGCGAGCGCGATCGAAAGCCCGGCGACAGCAAGGGAAAGCGCGGCACAGATGATCCAAACGACCACATAGGACGATTCCGCCGAGACCGTCTTCCCGCTCACCGTGATCACCAGCCCCGACATCACCGCGGCGAACACCGCACCGGCGACCGAACCGGCGGCCGTGCGGCCCGCGTTGTACAGCCCCGAAGCAATCCCGACCGAGTCACGGGGCGCCCGCTGGACGACGATCGTCGGCAGCACGGCGGCGACGAGACCGCCGCCCAGTCCGAGCCCGGCCTGCCAGAGCAGGAACGGGGGCAGGCTGTCGTGGAACGCCGCGGTGGCGAGGTAGGACAGCGCCGAGAGCAGCGCGCCGATCACCAGCGTCGCGGTCTGCCGAGGCGCTTGGTCAGCCACGCGGCGAGCGCCGTGCCGAGGAACATCGTGGCGCCAAGGACCAGCAGCGCGCCGCCGAGCGCCGAACCGGCGAGGCCGAGACCGAACCCGGTGCTCCGCGGTTTGGTGGCCAGAAAAACCGAGTTGGGCGCGGAACTGCCGAACAGGTGCGCGCCGAACACGAACGCGGTCAGCAGTGGCAGCCCCTGCCCGCCGCCGCGCAACAGCGCGAGGTCGACGAGCGGATGCCGCACCCGCTGTTCCACCCACACCCACAGCACGAGCACCGCGAGACCGCCGAGCATGCCGGTCAGCGTGCGGGCGTCCGTCCAGCCCCACCGCGCGCCATTTCCCAGCGCGCCAAGGAAAAGCACCAGGCCGCCGCCGAGCAGGGCCGCGCCGAGCCAGTCGACGCCCCCGGTTTTGCGTGTCGTCGTCTCGGGCACGAGGAACAGCAGGACGACGATGGCGAGGATCATCAGGACCGCGGGGATCCACAGCGTCGCGGACAGGCTCAGGTACTGCTTCGCGACGCCCGCGAGCAGCAGGCCGAGGCTCGCGCCGATGGTGAGCGCGCCGACGAGCAGGCCGATCCCCCGGCCGGCCCGCTCCCCCGCGCGTTCCCGGACGATGGCGAACTCCAGCGGCAGGAACGCGGTGATCGCGCCCTGCAGCACGCGGCCGGCGAGCAGCAGCCCGAAGTCAGGCGCGATAGCGACGATGACCGAACCGAGCGCGACGCACGACGCGGCGACGGCCAGAAGCCTCTTGTGGCCGTAGATGTCGCCGAGTTTGGACAGCAGCGGCACACAGACCACTGTGGACAGCAGGGCGGAAGCGGTGATCCAGTTCGCGTCGGCCGACGTGAGGCCGTAGCGCTCGACGAAGCTGGACAGCAGGGGCGAAATCCAGCCCTGCGTGAGCCCGGAGGCCAGCTCCATCACGACGAGGAAACCGACGAGCGAGGCCGTCCGCGGCGGTGAGGGCGTGGCGACGGCGACGGGGGGACTGGTGGACATCGGCACACTCCAGGGCGGGATCCGACGAGGAAGTTCCGTCGATGTTCAGATTCCCAGCGCCGTTCGCGCAGCTGCTTGCAGGATCCGGCTCGGATATCGTGTGGTGATGCAGGATAAGGTCCGCCTCGACGAGCTGGACCGCTTGCTCGTCAACGCGCTGCAGGTCAGCCCGCGTGCGTCGTGGACGCAGGTGGCGTCGGTACTCGGCGTGGACGCGGTCACGGTCGCGCGGCGATGGGAGCGGCTGCGCGAGTCCGGCACGGCATGGGTCACCGCGTACGTCGGGCGCCCGGGGTGGACGGGCCCGCTCGCGCTCGTCGAGATCGAGAGCGCCGGGAACTCGCTCGCCGTCGCGCGCCGGCTGGTCGACGATCCGGAATGCGCGACGATCGACATCACCTCCGGCGGGCGCGACCTGCTGCTCACCGTCACCGCACCGGACAACACGAGCCTGACCGACTATCTGTTGCACAGGCTGGGTTCGCTCGAACACGCGCGGTCGGTGCGCACGCACATCGTCACCCGCGTCATCGCCGAGGGCGCACGCTGGCGGCTGCCGGACCTGACCGAATCCCAGGTCGCCCGGCTCACCGAACCGAAGGCACCGGCCGCGGCCACCGCGGCGGCGGATCTGACCGACACCGAGCGCGCGATCCTCGACTGTCTCGTCGAGGACGCCCGCATCCCGGCGACGGAACTGGCCGCGCGCACGGGGCTGCCGGTCCGGCGCGCCCGTGACCTCCTTCGCGCCATGCTCCGTTCGCGGCGCGTCACGCTGCGCACCGAACTGCAGAGCCGGGCGAGCGGCTGGCCGATCTACGCCTGGTTCTTCCTGCGCGTGCCGTCCACCGCCACCGACAAGATCAGCCCGCGCCTGGGCAGCCTGCCGGAGATCCGCACGGTGCTCCAGGTCGCGGGACCCAGCAACGTGATCATGGCCGTGTGGCTGCGCGAGCTGCCCGATGTCTCGCGCCTCGAAGCCGCGATCGAGGGCCAGCTCCGCGACGTCGAAATAATCGACCGGTCCGTCGTTCTCCGCACCACCAAACGCATCGGCGTCGTCCTGGACGACGAAGGCCGCCGGGTGCGCACGGTGCGCATGCGGATGGCGTGACGGTCAGTCGCCGCGCGAAGCCAGGAACCCCGCGAACAACTCCGACGTGCTCTTCGGCGCCAGTGCGTGATGCATCACGGAGTTCTCCGCCTCGGCGCCGTCGGGCAGGGAGCGCCCGGCGTTGTCGTGGATGAGCCGCTTCAGCTCGGACAGGGCCGCCGGCGGATGTCCCGCGATGGCCGCCGCGACCTCGATCGCCTTGGCCACGACCTCGTCGTCCGGAACGACGTGGTTGAGCAACCCGGCGGCCAGGCCTTCGTCCGCCTCGACGGGGCGCGCGGTCATCAGCCACTCCTTCGCCCGGCCCATCCCGACCAGCGGCGGCAGGTTCCACGTCGCCATCACGCCCAGATACGGCACGGCGGTCACCCGGAACACCGTTCGCCGGCAGCCGATCCGGACGTCCGCGCACAGCGCCAGCATCGCGCCGCCGCCGAGGGTGAACCCGTTCAACGCGGCGACGACCGGCTTGGGGAAGTCGAAGATCCGCGCCCAGTACGGCTCACGGCGCAGGTTGCTCATCAGCGTTTCGGCTTCGTCGAGCGGTTCCAGTTCGCGGACGTCGTACCCGGCAGAAAACGCGCGCTCGCCCGCGCCGGTGACCACGATCGCGCCGATCGACTCGTCCCCGGCCAGTTCACCGAAGACGTCGTACAGCGCACGGTGCAGTTCCTGGTTCAGCGCGTTGAGCTTGTCCGGCCGGTTCAACGTGAGCACGGCGACCCTGTCACGCCGCTCCACCAGCAGTACGTCCGCCATCAGGAGTCCTTTCCGGACAGTCCCGCGTACCGGCCGCCGATGTCGCGCATCAGCTGCCGGTGCAGGTGCTGGCAGGACGCTTCGCCGCGACCGTAGAGGAACGAGCCGTCCGGGTTGCCCTCCGCGTTCTCCTGGATCGAGCGCGCCATCGGCCAGTCCTCCTCCAGCGCGGCGTCGCGCAGGATCTCCCAGCTGCGGGTGACCCGGCCCTTCATCCGCTCGTCGAGGATCTCCGGGCGGACCAGGAACCGGATGTGCACGTGCGAGCGCGACGGGCTCTTCGCGTCCGGCCACACGACCCAGTGCTCGACGTGGTCGGGCGAGGCGATGAACATCGAGTTCGGGTAGACGACCAGGTTGCTGCCGACGTACTTCCAGCCGCCCTCGACGTCTTCGCCGGACTTGGCGATCGCGGTCATCTTCATCCGCGGGGTGAACAGCTGCCCGTGCCTGCCGTAGTCCTTCCACACCGACGTCCCGGTCTCGATGATCTTGCCGACGCCGGTGGGGTGCAGGAACTTCGGATGCAGGACGTCGTAGGCCCCGTCCATCACGATCTTCCAGTTGATGTCCAGGGTGAACCGCTGGTCGAGAAAAGTGACGGCGTCGTCCAGCCCGAAGGACGCGACCTGTTCCTCCGCCGGGCCGAGCCAGCCGGCCACCGGCCTGCCTTGCCCGGAGAAGTCGACCCAGACGAACCCGTGCCGCTCCTCGGCGTGGACACCGGTGAGCCCGTTGCAGGATTTGTCGACCGGCTCGAAGGACTCCTCGTACGGGACGTGCCGCAGGCTGCCGTCCGGCCCGTAGGCCCAGCCGTGGTAGGCGCACATGAAGATGCGCTTGTTCCCGGAGTCGGCCGGCTCGACGCGGCCGCCGCGGTGTTTGCACATGTTGAGCGAAACCCGCACCGACCCGTCGCGTTGCCGGACGATGAGCACCGCGCGCCCCAGGATGGTGCGCGTGACGAAGTCGCCGGGCTTCGGCAGCTCCGATCCGCGCGCGGCGATCACCGGCAGCCGGCGCAGCAGATCCCGTTCGGCGGCGGCCCATTCCTCGCTGACGTAGTGGTCGATCGGCACCCGGAGGTCGGAGTCCGCGAGGTCCGTCGTGTCGTTGCGCAGGTGTTCGGTCAGGCGCCCGACGACGTCTTCGTTCAGTACGGTCACTTCTTTCCTTTCGGATCAGCGCGGGACGGCGATCCCGGCGGCTTCGCGGTCCCAGGTCCCCGGTGTGACCGGGGTTTCGCGCAGTTCTGCCTTGCGCACCTTGCCGGTGGGGGTCCGGGGAAGGCCGTCGGTGAACTCGATGTAGCGCGGCACCATGAAGCGCGGCAGGTGCTCGATCAGGTACGCGAGCAGCTCGGGTTCGGTGAGCCCAGAGTCGTCGTCGCGAATGACGACGACCTTCACGTCGTCCTCTCCCAGTTCCGAAGGCACGCCGATGCACGCGCAGGCCTCGACCTCCGGATGCGCGGCGACCGTCGCCTCGACCTCCAGCGAGGAGATGTTCTGCCCCCTGCTGCGGAGGTAGTCGGCTTTGCGGTCGACGAAGTAGTACTGCCCGTTGGGGTCGCGGCGGAGGATGTCGCCGGTGTGCAGCCACCCGTTCCGCCACGCGCGCGCCGTCGCTTCGGGCCTGCCGAGGTATTCCGTCATCAGCCGCCAGGGCCGCGTCGAGCGGATCACGAACTCGCCCGGTTGCCCGTCCGGAACGTCGTAGTCGTGATTATCGACGAGCCGGGCTTCGAAGCCTGGCAGCAGCCGTCCACACGCCGCGGGGTCGACGGGATCGCCGGTCGAGATGGGCAGCCCGATCTCCGTCATCCCCCACGCGGTCGAGATCCGCACGCCGAAGCGGCGTTCGAACTCCCGGAACCGGACGGGCAGCGGCAGCATGACAGCGCGCCGCAGCGGGTTGGCGGCGTCGTCGGGACGCCCGGGCCGGTTCAGCAGCAGCGCGCCGAAGCCCATCAGGTGGACGTGCGTGCAGCCGTGCTCGCGGATGTCGTCCCAGAACGCGCTGACGCTGAACCGTGGCCGCTGCACCACCCGGAGCCCCAGCTCCGCGGCGACGACGAGGGCGTACTTGCCGAGGCCGTGGAAGACCGGCCACGGCGAGTAGATCGCACCGCCCGGGTACTCCCCCGGCCGGTCGCCGGGGAAGGTCGCTTCGACGGTGAGGTGCAGCGAAGCCCACGGGGTCAGCACCCCCTTCGACGGTCCGGTCGTGCCCGACGTGTACACCACGGCATACGGGTCATACTCGGCCGGCGCGGGCCGCTCGGCCGGATGGGCAACGCGGAGCAGGTCGTCGAGAAGGCAAGTCTCCCAAGGGAGTTCGACGTGTTCGTCGACGAAAACGACGGTCCGCAGCGCGGTGAGCCGATCCGCGACCACGGCAAGCCGCGCCGCGTATTCCGCCGTCGTCACGAGGACCGCGGCGCGCGAGTCGTTGAGCGCGTGGGCCAGCAGCGCGCCCCGGTAGTCGACGTTCAGCGGCGCCTCGACCGCGCCGGCCCAGCACGCGCCGAGCCACACCGAGTGCGCCCGCGCGCCGGGGTCGAGCATGCTCGCCACCCGGTCGCCCCGCCGCACGCCGAGCGTCGCCAGCGCGTCGGCGACTTTCAGGGTTTCCTCGTAGAACTCCCGGTTCGTCCAGCGCGCGCCGCCCGCCTCCTCCAGGAAGACGTCGTCAGGCCGAGCCAGACTCCGGAGGCGGAGCAGCTCGGGCATCGTGGCCACGGGACTCACGCGAGCACCACCCCGCCCTCGACGGGCACGAGAACCCCGTTCAGATAAGCGGCGGCCGGGGAAGCGAGGAACACCACGACGTTCGCCACGTCCTCGGCGGTGGCGATCCGCCCGACCGGGATGGTGTCCATGACACGCTGCCGCAGCCCGGGATCCTCGCGGATGTGCTGGGACATGTCGGTCAGCACCGCGCCCGGGCACACGGCGTTCGCGCGGACGCCCTTCGGCCCGTAGTTCAAGGCCAGTGACCTGACGAACCCGGCGAGGCCGCCCTTGCTGGCCGCGTAGGCGCTCACCGTGCTGCCGGTCAGCGCGCCCGCCACGGACGCCGTGCACACGACGCTGCCGCCGGTTTGTATCAGCTGGGGCATGGCGTACTTGGTGCACAGGAAGGTGCCGGTCAGGTTCACGTCGAGGGTCCGGCGCCAGGTGTCGAGGTCGAGCGTCTCGAGCAGACCGTCGTTCCCGCCGGCGAGGCCGAAGAAGACCGCCGCGTTGTTGTGCAGAAGGTCGATCCGCCCCCACTCCCCGACGATCGCCGCCATCGCGGAGCGCACGGACGCTTCGTCCGAGACGTCGCACCGCAGGCCGAGGGCCTTCCCGCCGATCTCGTCCGCCCGCGCCGACGCCGCCTCGCCGTCGACGTCCAAAAGCGCGACGGCGAATCCCGCCTCCGAAAGCCCCCGCGCGGCCGCGGCCCCGATCCCACGGCCCGCCCCGGTG
>NZ_VMNW02000043.1 GCF_007713735.2 Amycolatopsis acidicola
GTGGAGGGGTGTGGTCGGTGGGACGGCTCGCTTCGCGTTGCCGGGCGGCGGAAGGTGGGGTGGTGGTCGCCGGGTGGCCACTCGCCACCACCCCCGGCACTCAGGGCGTCGCGAGGATCTCGCCGTGGAGGATGGTGAACCAGCCGTCCTCCGTGGCGGCCCACTCCCGCCAGCCCGCCGAGATCCGCTCCAGGTCCGCGCGCGTCGCGTAGCCGTAGGAGATCGCTTGCCCGGCGATCGCCGAGTCGACGATGCGGTCGGCCCACATCCCGCCCCACCATTGGCGCGCTTCGGGAGTCGCGTAGCACCACACGGACGCGGTGGGCACGACGTCGCTGAAACCCGCCTCCCGCGCCCACGACAACAGGCGCCGTCCCGCGTCCGGCTCGCCGCCGTTGTGCCGCGCGGTGCGCCGGTACAACGCGAGCCAGGCATCGAGCGCCGGGTTTTCCGGGTACCACGTCATCGCCGCGTAGTCGGCGTCGCGCGCGGCGACCACGCCGTCCGGTTTGCACACCCGCCCCATCTCGCGCAGCGCCTGCACGGGGTCGTGCACATGTTGCAGCACCTGGTGCGCGTGCACGACGTCGAACCGGTCATCCGCGAACTCCAGCGCGTGCACATCCGCCGTCTCGAACCGGACGTTCGCCACCTTCCGCTCCGCAGCCGTGTGTTCGGCCAGCGCCAGCGCCGAGGACTCCGGCTCGATCGCGGTCACCTCGCCGGGCGCCACGAGCCCAGCCAGGTCCGCGGTGATCGTGCCCGGCCCACACCCCACGTCGAGCAGCGACTGGCCCGCTTTCAGGTGCGGGACAAGGTAAGCGGCGGAGTTCTCCGCCGTCCGGTTGCTGTGCGAGCGGAGCACCGCCTCGTGGTGCCCGTGGGTGTAGATCGGCATGCCCCGGACGCTACCCCGCGGCGATGAGCAGGGCCGACACAGCGCCGAGATCACCGAAGACGTGGATGACCAGGTTCCAGGCCATACCCCGGTTCTGGAGCATCGCCGCCGCGCACACCGCGCCGTACGCGGCCGTGAAAAGCACACCGGTCAAACCACCCGGGCTTCCCGTGATGTGCCCGGCCCCGAACACGGCACACGACATCACGACCGCGCCCGCGGTCCCGAGCAGCGGCCGGGCGGTCCCGATCAAAGCGTGGCGGTACAACAACTCCTCGCACAGGGCGTTCACCACCGCGCCGGCCAGCATGACCGGCAACCAGGCGAGCACGAGCCGGACCGTGCCAGGACCGGCTTTCGCCAGCACGGCCGGATCCGACAGGAACAGGACCAGCACGGCCACGATCACGATCGGCCCGAGCAAACCCCAGCGCAGCAAGGGAACCGGGCTCCGCGCGTTGAGGCTGCCGACGCGGATGAGCAGGTTTTCCCGCGACCAGCGCCGGCGCGCCGCGATCACCGCGAGCAACGCCACCGACGAGAGCTTGAACGCGTTGACGACCAGGAAAGCCACCGCGACCGGAAGCGTGCCGGCCCAGGAACCGGTCAGCGCAGCCGAAACCCAGCCGAACACCGACAGCGCCCCCAGCGCCAGCACCAGATCCGTCGCCGCGTCCCAGCGGCCCCGGCACGCCCACGCCAGCACGAACAACAGCACCGTGGTCGAGGCGCCCGCCGCCACCTGCCAGGTGCCGGCCAGCTGGACCGCGAGGCTGTTGACCAGCAGGAGCCCGACCGCGCCCGCGGTGACCCCCAGCGGCGTCCGGTTTTTCGTCGTGGTGATCGCGGTGGCCATCCTGGTTCCCCCTCAGGTTCCGGCACCGAACAGGTAAGCCTCGAGCAGCCGCGCGGCCTGTTCGCGCGTGATCAGCTCGGGCGAGGTCAGCAGGTTGAGCGTGAGCCCATTGACGTACGCGGCGAGCCCGGCCGCGACCTCGTCGAGGTCACCCGCCTGCCCCAGGCTCCCCAACTCGCGGAGATCGGCCACGACGCGGCGGAAGAACTGCTGCATCTCGGCGTTCTGCTTGCGCAGCACGGCGGCCAGCGCGGGGTCGAACTTGGCGTGGTGCACGAACTCCAGCCAGATGCCGAGTTCCCGCGCGGTGTCGTCGCGCAGCGGCAGGAACTCCGCGAGCATCGCCGAAACCCGCCTGCGCACGTCCGGCTCCTCGGCGGCCTGGCGCACGCGGGCGGCGACGCGTTCCGACAGCGACGTCAGCGCGAACTCGTGCAATTCGGCCTGGGTGCGGAAGAAATGCCGGATCGAGCCCGCCGACAACCCGGTTTCGGCGGCCACCCCGCGCACCGACGCGCCCTGGAACCCGCTCCGCTCCAGGAGCCGCCACACCGCGTCGACGATTTCCCGCCGCCGGGCGTCCTGGTCGATCGTGCGCACCATGGTTTCAAAGTAACACACCTGTGCTAGTTTGAAACCCCCGGTGTGTCAGCGGCGTTTCCAGGTCAGCTCGATGTCCATTGTGGACAGCCAGTCCCGGAGCTTGTGCCCGTGCGCGGCCAGCCCCGCCACGGTGGTGTAGGTGATCTCCAGCGCGCGGCGGGCGGCCGCGGGGCTGAGCAGCCCGGCGCCTGCCGCGGCGAGCAGCTCGTCGGTGTCGAGCACCTCGAGCCCGCGCCCTTCGCGGACCACCAGGTCGAGGTACAGATCCGTGGACCGCCAGACGTCGCCGTCGACCTCGACGTCCACCACGTCGACGTAGAAGTCCTGGTCGCGTTCGTAGCCGGGGTTGAACCAGAAATCCGTCAGCCGCAGGCCGAGCGCGGGCAGCAGCCAGGATTCCAGGTAGCGGAAGTTCGGGCGGCCGGGCGCGGGGCGGGCGACGTAGAGGCCGAACGGCTCGACGCGGTACTCCTCGACCGCCCGCACGTGTCCCTTGGGGTCGACGTTCGTCCGGTTCGCGACATCGAAGACCTCTGTCTTCGGCGGGTGGATCGTCTCCGCGTCAGCTGCCATGTCCGACATCTTCGCGGGTTTACAGGCCGGACACGAGTGTAACGGCGATAGCATGATCGGATGGTGGAGGAAGCGGTCGTCTACGAGCACGTCGCCCGCCTCGCGCGCGGGCTCGGCGGCCAGATCGACGAGCTGACCGCGGACCTCGTCGCCCTCTACGCGCGCGAGCTGCCGCATCTGGTGTACGACGACGAGAGCGTCGTCAGCCTGCTTTCCGCCAGCCTGTACCAGAACATCGACACGGCGCTGCGCATCTTCCAGCACGGCATCGACCCGGCGCGGGTCGAGGCGCCCGCGGCGGCGATGGAGTACGCGCGGCGCCTGGCTCAGCGCGGCACCCCCGTCATCGACCTCATCCGCGCCTACTACCTCGGCCAGACGGCGATCCTCAACCACGCCCTGCACGAGGCCACCCAGCAGGCCATGGACCGCGAGCTGCTGGGCGCGATGATGAGCCGCGCGCTGACCGTCACGTTCAGCTTCATCGACCGCGTGACCCAGCAGGTCGTCTCGGCGTACCAAGAGGAACGCGATCGCTGGCTGCTCAACCGCAGCGCCGTGCGCGCGGCCAGGGTGCGCGCACTGCTGGCCGGCGGCGGTCACGAGGTCGACGCCAGCGAGCAGGCGCTGGGCCACCGGCTGCGCGGCGGCCAGCTCGCCGCGATCATCTGGTTCTCCGCCGAGCCTGGGCAGGGCAACGTGCTGGGCACGCTCGAAGGGGTGGCCACCGAAATCGGCGGGACACTGCCCGCCTCCGGCCCGCCTTTGGTCGTTCCGTACGACTCGTTGTGCGCCTGGGTCTGGTATCCGCTGGAGCGCCCGGTGCTGCCGGACGAGGAGCAGGTGCGCAAGGTCCTGGAGCGGACGGATCCCAAGGTCCGGCTGGTCGCGGGCGATCCGGGGGAGGGGATCGAGGGATTCCGCCGGAGCCACCGCCAGGCGCTGCGGGTGCACGCGCTGGCCACGGCGGCGGGCGAGGACTGCGACCGGTTGCTGACCTTCCGCGACGTCGGCGCCCTTTCCCTGATGACCTCCGACATGGCGGCCGCCCGCGGCTGGGTCGTGGACACCCTCGGCGCGCTGGCCACCGACGACGAGGCGCACGAACGCCTGCGGGACACGCTGCGGGTCTTCCTGGAGAGCGGTTCGAGCTACACGGCCGCCGCCGCGCGGCTCACCATGCACAAGAACTCGGTGCAGTACCGCGTGCGCAAGGCGGAGGAGGCGCTGGGACGCCCGGTCGGCGGGCATCGCCTGGACGTGGAGCTGGCCCTGAAGCTGTGCGACAGGCTCGGCTCGGCCGTGCTCGTCGCCGACTGACGCACGGAGAAACCTCTCTTTCCGCCCCGCGATGCAAAAACCGGGCGGCGAACACGTCCACGGGGGCGGCCAACTCGTGCGCGGGAGCGGCCAACACGTGCACAGGGGCGGCCAACTCGTGCGCGGTGGCGGCCAACACGTGTTCACGGTGGCGGCCAACATGTGCGCGGTGGCGGTCAACTCGTGCGCGGGGGCGGCCGACTCGTGCGCGGGAGCGGCCAACATGTGCACGGGAGCGGCCAACTCGTGCGCCGAAGGGCAAACCGGGTGCCCGGCGGGCGCTGTTGATCTTCCGGATTACTCGCGCCGCATTAACCCGTTCGGTGGATCCGGCGGTTTCCGATTTTTCGCCGGGTGCGCGCCGAGGGGGTCAGGCGTCCCGGTCAGGTGGGGTTTTCGGTCTTTCGTACCAGTCAGCGGAGTGATCGTTGGGCCGTTGGCACGAAGCGATCGCGATTATTCCGGTTTACGATCCGAGTATGGGGAACGTCATCCACGCCGAGCCGACCGAAGTGGTGGCGGTCGTCCGCCTCCGTCGTGGCGTGGCGGGCGAGCGTAAACGGGTGTGTCACATCGTCCCGATTCCCGACGCGGGCCCCATTCCCGAATACCTGACCGCGCTCTGCGGCGAGTTCATCGTGCCCGGTGACGCCGAGGTACTCGACCGGATCTGCGGAATGCCCTGCGAGGCCTGCCTGACCCGCTCGGCCCGCCGGGCGCGGCGCCTGCCGCACTGAGCCGGCGGCGCCGCGCCGGAAATTGTCGGTGGGTGCTCGTACGCTGGAGCCGTGGCTTTCGCAACCGAACACCCCGTGCTCGCCCAGTCCGAGTTCCGCCCGGTCTCCGACATCCCCCGCAGCGGCGGCCGGTTCGAGGTGGTCAGCGAGTACCAGCCCGCCGGTGACCAGCCGGCGGCCATCGACGAGCTCGAACGCCGGATCAAGGCGGGCGAGAAGGACGTCGTGCTGCTGGGCGCCACCGGCACCGGGAAATCGGCCACCACGGCCTGGCTGATCGAGCGGGTCCAGCGGCCCACGCTGGTGATGGCGCCGAACAAGACGCTGGCCGCCCAGCTCGCCAACGAGCTGCGCGAGCTGTTCCCGCACAACGCGGTCGAGTACTTCGTCAGTTATTACGATTATTACCAGCCCGAGGCGTACATCGCGCAGACGGACACGTACATCGAGAAGGACTCGTCCATCAACGACGACGTGGAGCGCCTGCGCCACTCCGCCACGATGAACCTGCTCTCCCGGCGTGACGTCATCGTGGTCGCTTCGGTGTCCTGCATCTACGGCCTCGGCACCCCGCAGTCCTACCTCGACCGCTCGACGAAGCTCGAGGTCGGCGGCGAGGTCGACCGGGACGTCTTCCTCCGTGCGCTGGTCGACGTGCAGTACACGCGCAACGACATCGCCTTCGCCCGCGGCACCTTCCGCGTCCGCGGGGACACGGTGGAGATCATCCCGGCGTACGAGGAGCTGGCCATCCGGGTCGAGTTCTTCGGCGACGAGATCGACAAGCTGTACTACCTGCACCCGCTCACCGGGGACATCGTCCGCGAGGTGGACGAGGTCCGGATCTTCCCCGCCACGCACTACGTCGCGGGCCCGGAGCGGATGGAGAAGGCCATCCAGGGCATCGAGGCCGAGCTGGAGGAGCGGCTGGCGGACCTGGAGAAGAAGGGCAAGCTGCTGGAGGCGCAGCGGCTGCGCATGCGCACGGCGTACGACATCGAGATGATGCGCCAGGTCGGGTTCTGCTCCGGCATCGAGAACTACTCGCGGCACATCGACGGCCGCCCGGCCGGGTCCGCCCCGGCCACCCTGATCGACTATTTCCCGGACGACTTCCTGCTGGTGATCGACGAGTCGCACCAGACGGTGCCGCAGATCGGCGGGATGTACGAGGGCGACATGTCCCGCAAGCGGAACCTGGTCGAGTACGGGTTCCGGCTGCCGAGCGCAACGGACAACCGCCCGCTGACGTGGGAGGAGTTCTCGGAGCGGATCGGGCAGACGGTGTACCTGTCGGCCACGCCGGGCCCGTACGAGATGGGGCAGGCCGGTGGCGAGTTCGTCGAGCAGGTCATCCGGCCCACCGGGCTGATCGACCCGAAGGTGGTCGTGAAGCCGACCGAGGGCCAGATCGACGACCTGGTGCACGAGATCCGCGAGCGCGCCGAGAAGGACGAGCGCGTCCTGGTCACCACGCTGACCAAGAAGATGGCCGAGGACCTCACGGACTACCTGCTGGAGCTGGGCATCCGGGTGCGGTACCTGCATTCCGAGGTGGACACGCTGCGCCGCGTCGAACTGCTGCGGCAGCTGCGCTCGGGCGATTTCGACGTGCTGGTCGGCATCAACCTGCTGCGGGAGGGGCTCGACCTGCCGGAGGTGTCGCTGGTCGCGATCCTCGACGCGGACAAGGAGGGTTTCCTGCGCAGCGGGACTTCGCTGATCCAGACGATCGGGCGCGCGGCGCGGAACGTGTCCGGTGAGGTCCACATGTACGCGGACAAGATCACCGACTCGATGCAGTACGCGATCGACGAGACGAACCGGCGCCGCGCCAAGCAGGTCGCGTACAACGAGGAGCGCGGGCTCGACCCGCAGCCGCTGCGGAAGAAGATCGCCGACATCCTCGACCGCGTCTACACCGAGGCCGAGGATTCCGAGCGGGAGGTCGAAGTCGGCGGTTCGGGTCGCAACGCCTCGCGCGGCAAGAAACCCGAGCAGGGTGGCGGCGGCCGGTCCTCGGGCGTGCTCGTGGACCGGGACGTGTCCACCATGCCGCGGGCGGAGCTGGCGGATCTCATCCAGTCCATGACGGACCAGATGATGCAGGCCGCGCGCGACCTGCAGTTCGAACTGGCGGCCCGGCTGCGGGACGAGATCTCGGAGCTGAAGAAGGAACTGCGCGGAATGGACGCCGCCGGGGTGAAGTAGGGAGCGCGGCATCGGGCCTGCCGGAGGCCCGATGCCGGGCCGTGCTCGGCGGCTGGTGGCCGCCACCGGCCGCGTCGGCGGCGGCGAACCGGCGGCGCGGGCTCGCCGCGGCGACCTCGCCTGGCCACTTTGCCGCCGTGGTCTCGACAGGTCGGCCCGCCGGAACCTCGAAGACTTCGACGGCAAGCCGATCACCGCCGACATCAGGCTTCCGGCGCCGCCGCCCCCTCCTCGGCAGGAGCCTCCGGTGCAGGAGCCCGCACCGTCCATACCGAAGTGAAGTCCGGGTCCACCACCACCTCGCCGGTGGTGCGCAGCCGGTATTCGCCGGGCCGGGCGTGGTCGTAGGCATCCGGCTCGGCGGGCAGGGTGAACGGCTCGTCGTGCCGTGGCAGCGCGATGGTCACCACGGAGTCGTCCACGGCGGTCACCACCCCGCACTCCTCCAGCTCCCGCAGCGGCGAACCGTCGTCCGCCACGTAGCGCACACTGAACAGCAGCCGTTTCCCGACGAGGTCCCCGAGTTCCGTCACCATGACGGGCATCGTGGCAGCCCGGGGCGCTCTCCCGCAGGAAAACCGGTCAGGCCGCTGAAGCGCCGTCTTTGGCGGGAGTCTCGCGCGCCCGGTCGATGTCCGGGCCGCGGTACCGCTCCTCCGGGATGCGGGCGAGCGTAGAGGGGTGCACCCGCGGCCCCAGCCCGTAAAGCTGCTGGAAGCTCATGATCAGCGGCCGCCACGCGTCGGGGTCGATGTGGTTTTCCTTGTCCGCCACCCGGATCTCGTCGTGCACGAAGACCCGCTGCACCCGCGCCTCGACCGCGAGAATGCCGGACGGCCCCGCCGGAACGCCCGCTGCCCGCACGCTCGCCCCGACGGGGTGGGTCTCCTCGATCACCACTTCCATCGCCACCGGGCATTCCGCGACCCGCGGCGCCCCGACCGTCTCCGACGCCACCGGCGTCAGCCCCGCCCGGCCGAACTTGTCCCCGACGTGGAAGTACCCGCGTCGCTGTTTGCCCGGCGGCACGGGATCGGAGCCGGTCGTGAGGGCGAGCCTGTCCACCTCGGGCGCGAGCGCCGCCGAGGGCAGGTTCAGCACCGCTTCGCCGGTGCGCAGCAGGTTCTCCGTCGTCCGCGACGAGCGCGCGATGCCGAGCACGGCCCGCCAGCCGAGCCAGAACACCGACGAAATCGGGGCCAGGTTCGCAGTGCCGTCCTCGTTCTCGGTCGACACCAGGACCACCGGGGTGCCGAAGTACAGGATGCCGGGCTCGATCGCGCTGTGCGCGGGAATCTCCTGGGTCACGCGCTCCACCGTGCCGAGGGCGCGCGCCCTCCGCTGGCGGGAATCAGCCGCCGTTTTCCATCAGCCCGAAGATGTTGCCCTCCGTGTCCTGGCAGTACGCGAGCCAGCCGATGCCCGCGATCGACGTCTTCGGCACCACCACCGTTCCGCCGGCCTGCGTCACGCGGCGCGTGAACGTGTCCAGGTCGGACACTTGAATGGTGTTCGGGAAAGCGTTTACCGGCGCGTCGGTGACGGGCGGCGGGCCCTGCCGCTGCACGAGCCCGCCGTCGATGCCGGGCCCGTGCCCGGTGCTGATCAGCCAGTAGGGATTTTCGCCCCACCGTTCGAAGGACCACTCGAAAACGGTGGTGTAGAACGTGATCGCGCGCTCCGGCTCCGTCGCGTGGATCTCGAAGTGGACGGGACGAGGCATCGGCGCCTCCAGGCGGAGCGGGGACGAGATCCGGCGATCGTACGCCCGCTCAGCCCCGTTCGAGCACCCGCCGCACATATTCCCCGATCGACGCCAGCGTTTCCGGCGAGCTCCACATCGCTTCGACGGGACCGTCGTCGGCCGCGCGCTGCTCACCGATCCGCTCGTCGAACGGGTGGTGCAGCTGTGCTTTCGTGTGCGCGAACGCCCCTTCCGGCGCGGCCGCCAGCTCCAGCGCGACTTCCGTGGCCCGCGAAACCACCGCGTCCGGCGCCGCCAGTTCGTGCACGAGGTTCCGCGCGAGCGCGTCCGGCGCCGCGTACGTCCGGCCCGACAGCGCCAGCTCCGACAGCACCGGATCCCCGTAGGCGCAGCGCAGCACCTCGATCGCGACGAGCGGGAACGGCACCCCGACCGCCAGTTCGGTCAGTCCGAACCGGCCGGCGCCCGAGGCCATCACCCGCCGGTCACACGCCGCCGCCAGCACCGCGCCGCCCGCGATCGCGTGGCCGGTGACGGCGGCGACCGTGGGGCCGGGAAAGCCGAACACCGCGAGGAAAGCGTCCGAGAGCGCGGGCAGGAACTCCCGCACGTACGGCGCGCCGCCGTCGCGGATCCGCCGCAGGTCCACGCCGGCCGAGAACACCTTGGCGCTCCCGGCGAGCACCAGCGCCCGCGCCCCGGATTCGTCCACCTTGGCCGCCAGTTCGCGGCACAGCCCGGTGTCCAGCGCGTTCGCCTTGCCGTGTTCGAGGCGCAGGACGGCGACGGGCCCGGTCTTTTCGATCCTGATCGAGGTCACGAAGGGAAGTCTAGAAAACTCAGCTGGTGATGTCCTTCGTCGCGAAGCGGCGGGCGCCCAGCAGCGTGAGCACCGTGCCGTAGACGACCGCGGAAAGCACGCCCGCCGCCATGTTCGTCCAGTCGATGTCGGTGGCGATGAGATCCATCCACGCGTACGCGTAGTGCGTCGGCAGGTAGTCCCGCAGCCCGCCGAGGGCGGTGATCTGGTCCAGGATCTGCGAAAGGATCGCGACCAGCACCGTGCCGCCGACCGCGCCCAGCGGGGCGTCGGTGGACACGCTCAGCAGCAGCGCCAGCCCGGCCACCCACGCCAGCTGGATCACGATGTACACCACGGACAACGCGATCACGATCAGGCTGCGGCCGAACGGGATCGCGTCCCCGGTCGGGCTGATCGCGTCCCCCGCGCCGTACCAGAGGAGCCCCACCACCAGCGAGATCAACGGCAGCAGCACCAGCGCGAGAATCGAAAGCAGCCCCGACGTGACGGCCTTCTGCCGCAGCACGCGGTGCCGTGGCACCGGAATCGCCAGGAGGTACTTCAGGCTCGACCACGACGCCTCGCTGGCGATGGTGTCCCCGAAGAACAACGCGACGATCGTGGGCAGCAGGAACCCGCCTGCCACGAACAGCGCCAGCACCACGAAGTTCGGCGCGCTCGCGGTGGCCAGGTCGACGAACCCGCCGGAGCGCCGGTTCGGGCTGGACTGCCCGATCTCGAACGCCACCACCAGGATGAACGGCAGCAGCACCACGAAACCGAGCACCAGCTGGGTGCGCCGGCGCTTCAGCTGCCGCCGCAGCTCCACGCCCAGCCGCAGGGTGCGGCTCGCGCGGTAGCCCTCGACGGCGCCGTCCTGGCCCACGCCGGTGTGCTCGCGTCCGGCCGCTTCGGTCAGTTCGTCCAGCGCCGCCGGGTCCGTGTGGACCCCGGCGTCCGGGTCGGTTCCGCTCATCCGTCCTCACCCACCAAGCGCAGGAACGCGTCTTCCAGCCGCCGTCTCGGCCCGGCCTGCTCCACGGCCACGCCGGCCCGCACGAGCGCGGCCACGGCGTCGGCGCGCGGCATCCCGTCGAGATCGGCGTGCACCAGATCGCCTTCGACGTCCACAGTGGACACTCCGTCGAACGACCGCAGCGCGCTCGCCGCGGCTTCGGCGTCGTCCACGCGGAACGTGGCCTCGCCGCCCGCGGCGGCGATGTCGGCCACCGGTCCCGAGGCCACCAGCTTGCCCCGGTGCATCACGACGACGTGCGTGCAGGTCTGCTCGACCTCGGCCAGCAGGTGGCTCGACACGAGCACAGTCCGGCCGGTGGCGGCGTAACGCCGCAGCACCTCGCGCATCTGGTGGATCTGGGGCGGGTCGAGCCCGTTGGTCGGTTCGTCGAGTACGAGCAGCTCCGGCAGCCCCAGCATCGCCTGCGCGATCGCCAGCCGCTGCCGCATGCCCTGGCTGTACGTGCGCACCTTGCGGCGCACCGCGTCGCCGAGCCCGGCGATCTCCAGCGCCTCGGTGAAATGCGCCTTCTCCGCGGGACGTCCCGTCGCGTCCCAGTACAGCCGGAGGTTCGCTTCGCCGGACAGGTGCGGCAGGAACCCGGAACCCTCCACAAAGGACCCGATCCGGGACAGCACCGGGGCGCCGGGCGTGACCCGGTGGCCGAACACCCTGATCTCGCCCGCGCTCGGGGTGATCAGCCCCATCAGCATCCGCAGCGTGGTGGTCTTCCCGGCGCCGTTGGGGCCCAGCAGACCGAGTACCTGGCCGGGTTCCACCCGGAACGACAGGTCCTGCACCGCGGTCAGCCCGCCGGGATAGGACTTCGTGAGCCCGTCGATGACGAGTGGCACGGCGTCCAGCTCCGGGTCGGCCTGGTGCGCGCGGCGCCTGCGGATCGCGGCGATGAGGGCCACCAGCAGCGCGGCCACCAGCACCCCGGCGATGCCCAGCAGGTTGCCGACCGGCCAGCCCGCGCCGACCGCGGTACCGGGGATCACCGGCACCGCGAGGTCGCCGACGAGCGAAACCTGATACGTCGCAGGGGAAACCGGCGTCGAGAAGGCCTGGTCGGTGGTCGTCACCACGAGCTGCAGCGCATGCCCGGATTCGATCGGCCGCACCACGCCGGGCAGCGTCACGGTGACCTCGGACGTGCCGCCGTTGAGCGCCACGCGGATCGGCGCGACATTGTTGGCCGGCAACGTGCGGGTGCCGTCGGGGTTGAGGTCGTACAGCTTCACGAACAGCACCGCGTCCGGGGTGGTGCCGGAAACCCGCAGCCGCACCGTGGACGAACCCGCGACGAGCAGCTGCGAATCCAGCGCCCGCGACGTGAAGCTCGCGGACTGCCCTGGCATGTCCACTCCGAACAGTCCGGTCACACGGGAGGATCCGGCGAGCGAGTTCAGCCCCGGGATCCCGCTGACGGACGCGGGAACGCCGCCGGGCGGGTTGACGATCGTCTGTTCGTCGCCGGTCAGGGCGAACGAATCCCGTTGCGTCCGGCCGCCTTCGACCCCGGGGTACGCCGGGGCGTTCTGGATCCGCACCGACGGCGATCCGGACGCGCGCAGGGAACCCTGGACGTCGTAGGAGAATCCGGTGACCGGGTTGCCGCCTTCGCCGGTCAGCTGGAACCACATCCAGTCCGCGATCTTCGCCCGCAGGCTCGGCCCCGGCTGCCCGCCGTCGTGGCCGCCCGCGTACCAGATCTGCTGCACCTTGCCGCCGGCCGCGGCGATCTGCCGGGCGTTCGCGTCGGACTGGTCGAGCCCGAACAGGGTGTCGTTTTCGCCCTGCACCAGCAAAGTCGGCACGGTGATCCGGTTCGTCACCGACGCGGGGGAGACCCGCCGCAGCAGCGCGACCGTCTGCGGGCCGGCCTTCCCGGTGGTGGCCAGTTCGGTGTACGCCCGGCAGACCTCGGCGGTGAACCGCCCGCACACGCTGTCCGCGGAGGGCAGCTGCTGTTGCGCGCTCGCGCCGCCGCCCGCCGTGGAGGACGAGCCGCCCTGGCTGCTGCCGCTCTGGCTACTGCTGCTGTCCGACTCCTGTCCCGGCTCCGGCGCGTCGGTGCTCAGCCCGCCCGCCGAGGAACCCGAGCCCGCGGAGAACAGGAGCCCGGCCCAGGAGCGTTTGAACACGCCGTCGGCGGCGAAGGCGCCCGCGGCAGGCGTGGCCGAGTCGGGCGGGGTGGTGCTCGCCGCGTTCGGGACCAGCCCCTGCGCGAGGTCGTTGTAGGTGATCTCCGGTGAGATGGCGTCGACCCGCTTGTCCTGTCCCGCGAGCAGCAGCGCCAGCGCCCCGCCGTAGGACGCGCCCGCGACGCCGACCTTGGGGTCGTTGGGCCCGTCCTGGCGGACTTGCGGCAGGGTGGCGAGGTAGTCGACGAGGTGTGAGGCGTCGGCGACTTCGTGGTCCGGGTCGTTGAGCCCGATCTGGCCGGTGCTGTGCCCGAAGCCGCGCGCGGACCACGCCAGCACGACGAAACCGCGCCGCGCGAGCTCCTGCGCTTCCCCGTCGACGCTCGCCTTGCTGCCGCCGAACCCGTGCGGCAGCAGGACGGCGGGCGCGGGGGTGGTCGCCGGGAAGTACACGGTCGTGTCGAGGCGCACCTGTGCCGCGGAGCCGGGATCCGCGGGCACGGAGAGCGTCTGTTCGCGGTGCGCGACCGGCGCGGCGTCGTTGCCGGACCGGGTCCAGACGACGACAACGGCGGCCAGGACGAGCACCACGACGCCCGCGCTCAGCCAGCGGCCGCGGCGGGTGTGCGGGAACGGGATTCGGGGCACCCCATGACCGTAGGTGAAGTTTCCTGAGAACGAGCTCCGAGTCCCCAGCTCCACCGGTGATAAGGCTTACCTAAGCTGGCACTTCGCCGGAGGATCCGCGATGATGGTTCGTGACGTGGAGGGGAGTATTCCTTCGCGGCGGTGTCGTCAGCACGGCGATCCCTCGGGATCCCCGGCACCGTCGGCCGGTTCCACCGGCGGAAGAGACCTCCGGCTAGCTGCTGTGCGCGCTATCCGGAGGTTTGCGTAAATGACTGTTCCCGTGTGGCTGTGGGTCGCGACGATCGCCGGCCTGCTCGTCCTCATCGCGATCGACCTCGTGGTGGTGGACCGCAAGCCGCACGAGGTGACCACCAAGGAAGCGGCCAAATGGGTCGTGTTCTACGTGTCCTGCGCCGTGCTGTTCGGCGCCGGGGTGTGGATCTTCGCCGGGCACGATCCCGGGGTCGAGTTCTTCACCGGATACATCACCGAGTACTCGCTGTCGGTCGACAACCTGTTCATCTTCATGGTGATCATGGCCTCGTTCAAGGTGCCGGTGATCCACCAGCACCGGGTGCTGCTGATCGGCATCCTGCTCGCGCTGGGGATGCGGAGCGTGTTCATCGCGGTGGGCGCGGCGCTGATCGCGCAGTTCGTCTGGGTGTTCTTCGTGTTCGGCGCGGTACTGGTCTGGACCGCGGTCAACATGCTGCGCGGCAACGGCGAGCAGGAGGAGTACCACGAGAACGCGGTCACCCGCTGGGTCCGCAAGATCTACCCGGTGTCCGACGAGTACGACGGGCACAAGATGTTCGTCCGGCGCGAGGGGCGACGGCACATGACGCCGATGTTCCTGGTGATCGTCGCGATCGGGAGCGCCGACCTGCTGTTCGCGGTCGACTCGATCCCGGCCATCTTCGGCATCACCCAGGAGGCGTTCCTGGTCTTCACCGCCAACGCGTTCGCGCTGATGGGCCTGCGGCAGCTGTTCTTCCTGCTGGGCGGGCTGGTGAACAAGCTGGTGTACCTGTCCTACGGGCTGGCGGTGATCCTCGGTTTCATCGGCGCGAAGCTGGTGCTGCACGCGCTGCACGAGTACCACGTGGTGCCGGACTGGCTGGACATCAACAACTGGATCTCCCTCGGGGTCATCGTGGTCGTGCTGACGGTCACCACGCTGGCGAGCCTCGCGAAGTCGCGGAAGGACACCGCGGCGGCGCCCAGTTCCTAGCCGGCTGAACGCGCGAGTAGGTTGGGTTTTCATGCGTCCCCCGGACATCGAACTCCTGGTCGTCCCCGGTAAACCCGCCCTGCACGGCGACCTCCTGCTGACCGCGGTCACGAGCCCGCACACCGGCGAGAACACCTACCGCGGCGCGTTGTGGCGCGTCGGGCCCGACGGTGCCCGGCAGTGGACCCACCACGACCACGATTCGGCGCCGGCGATCTCCCCGGACGGCGCCCAGGTCGCGTTCCTGCGCCGGGAGGCCCAGGGAAAGCCGCAGCTGCACGTGATGCCCACCAGCGGCGGGGAGGCGCGGGCGCTGACCGACCTCCCGCTCGGCGCGGGCGCGCCGGTGTGGGCCCCGGATTCACGCCGGATCGCTTTCACCGCAAGGGTTCCCGAGCCCGGCCGGTACGGCGTGCCGGGCCTGGACGGGGAGCGGCCGGAGCCGGACGAGGAGGCGCCGCGGCGCATCACGCGGTTCGACTACCGGCTCGACGGCGTCGGTTTCCTCGGTGACCGCCGCGAGCGGCTGTTCGTGGTCGACAGCGCCGAGCCGGCGGCCGAACCGGTCCCGCTGACCGACGACCGGGCCGACGTCTCCGCCCCGGCCTGGACCCCGGACGGCGAGCGGGTGCTGTTCGTGGGCCCGCGGGACTGGGGCGGCGAGGGCACGAGGGAGACCGACATCTACGCGGTGCCCGCAGCGGGCGGCACGCCGGTGGTAGTGGTGCGCTCCGCGGGTGGCGTGGACAGCATTTCCGCCTCGGGCGACCGGATCTGGTTCACCGGCCCCGAGTTCGAGTGGCCGCGGGACGAGGCGTGCAACCACGGCCTGTGGTCGGCGCCGCTGGACGGCCGGTCCGCGACCCCGGTCCGGGCGACCGACGAGGAGACGGTGCACTGCGTGGGCGCCGCCGGGGAGCCCGCGCCGTATGGCGGCGGGATCGTCGTGGCGGTGCTGAACCGCGGCGCGGTGGAGTTGCGGCTCGTACCGCTCGACGCGAAGTCCGTCGCGCTGGACGACCTCCCGCGGCTGACGGCGGAGCGTGCCGCGGTGCGCTCGTTCACCGTGCACGGGGACAGGATCGCGGCGGTGATCGCGGACCAGCACAGCGCCGGTGAGGTCGCGCTGCTCGGCGAAACCAGCGCCGAGGTGCTCACCGACTGGTCGAAACCGTTGCGGGACAAGGGAATCATCGAGGCCGAGGAGCTGACGGCCACCGCGCCGGACGGCTACCCGGTGCACGGCTGGCTCGTGCGGCCGGAGGGACCCGGCCCGCATCCGGTGCTGCTGGTCGTGCACGGCGGGCCGTTCGCGGCGTATGACTGGGGCCTGTTCGACGAGGCGCAGGTGTACGCCGCCGCGGGATACGCCGTGGTGCTGCCGAACCCGCGCGGTTCGGCGGGTTACGGACAGCGCCACGGCAAGGCGATCTCGCACGCGCTGGGCACGGTCGACGCCGACGATGTGCTGGCGCTGCTGGATTCCGCGCTCGAACAGCCGGGCCTTGACGCGTCCCGTGTCGGCGTCATGGGCGGTTCGTACGGCGGGTTCATGACCACCTGGCTCGCCGCGCGCCACGGCGAGCGGTTCCGCGCCGCGTGGAGCGAGCGGGCCGTGAACGCGTGGGATTCCATGCAGGGCAGCTCGGACATCGGCTGGTCGTTCGTCGACGCGTACATCGGCGCGGACCGGGAGGCGCAGCTCGCGCAGAGCCCGCTCACCTACGCGGACCGGATCCGGATCCCGTTCCTGATCATGCATTCGGAGCAGGACTGGCGTTGCCCGCTGGAGCAGGCGCAGCGGCTGTACGTGGCGCTCAAGCGCAACGGCGTGGAGACGGAGCTGCTGCTGTTCCCCGGCGAAGGCCACGAGCTGAGCCGCTCCGGCAAGCCACGCCACCGGATCCAGCGCTTCGAAGCCGTCCTCGACTGGTGGCAGCGGCATCTGGGGTAGTGCCACCAGGCTCCAGCGGCCGCTTCAGTTCAGCAGGACGTAGTTCAGTTCCTCGCACACCCGCCCGAGCGGGATGTCCAGGCCCGGGTGGTCCAGCGGCAGCAGGACGTCCGGCTCGGCGGGCAGCGCGGTGCCGGCCGGCGGGTCCCAAAGGCACAGCGCGGGATCGCCGCCGTCCATCGAAGAGCGGTACCAGAGCCCGTCCAGATCCCCGAAGGCCGAGCGGATCGCGCGCGCCCATGCCTGCGTGATCCGCTTGGGGCCACTGGAAATCTCCTGCGAAGCGCCGACCCGCGTCGGCCACAGGCCGGACAGGTCGAGCAGCCGCAGGGTGCGCGTCGGGCGCACCACGACCAGCCGCGGCCCGCGCGTCTTCCGGTCCACAATGGACGATGTCTGGAACACCTCGGCGACGCTGGTGCGCACCGAAAGCCCGAAGTACACCACGCCGTTCCCGCTGTCGGCCGACGGCGCGCCCGCCTTGCCGGGGCGCTGCGGGTCGAACCGGCCGTGCGGCAGCGGACCGGTGTAGCGAAAGGAATCCCAGCGCTGGGGATGGTTGCCGTGCGCGGTGAAGATCCGGACCAGCCTGGTCGCCGGGTGCACCGCGACGATGTCCTCCGGGTGCAGCTCGTCGACCAGGACGGCACGCGCGGGCGGCAGGGGGAGCCGTGCCATTTGCTGCGGTTACCGTCCTTCGTGCGTGGTCAGAACGCCGTGCCGAGCGTGCCGGCCAGCCTTGCCGCGAGCCGCGGGTCGCCCCCGGCCAGCAGCCACTCCCGCGGGGAGGCCGGCTCGCCGTTGATCTCCAGATCGTCCTGCGGCGTGGTCATGAACGCGGCCACCACGAGCGCGGGCTGGTCCGCGGGCACGGCGGCGAGCACGACGTCGAGTCCGGGCAGGACGTCCTTGCCCGCGAACTGCCACGCGGGCAGGCGCCAGCCGTTCTGGCTCTTCCAGCCCGCGAGCCGCCGGGCGGCCAGCCGGTGCCGGATGCGGCTCGGGTCGATGCCGAGCGCGTGCGCCGCCTCCGCGACCGTGAGCGAGGATTCGGCCAGCACGGCGTGCGCGGCGACGGTGCGGGCGCGGTAGTCCGGTTCCCCGTCCTGGCGGGGGGAAAGATCGAGGCCCACGTCGGCGAGCGCGGATCGTTGCCCGGCGGAGAAGTACTGCCCCGGATCGGGGTTCTGCGGGGAAAGCCGGCGCGCCACGTCCTCGACGAGGGTGAGGAATTCCGCGGCGTCGACCCGGAGTCCCGCTTTGGCGAGCACGTTCTCCAGCGCGAGCGTCATGCGCCCAGAATAGCGCAGGTGTGCGGGTTCGTGCGCCTTTTCGCGCGGATTACTCAAGTTCACACACAGAGCGCACATAGTCAAACACCGGCTGTAGGCGGATGTGGCTCAGTGTGGCAAGTCCCCGGCGCTCTGTCCAGGGGCTGTAGTCACCAGGGTGTGCTTGACACGTGGCCTGCGTCACTCTAGCTTCGCCAAGTAATCGATTTCTCACCACTGGCGCGGGGGTGCGAATGGACAGTGACGTCGCTCCGCTCGCCGGGATGCGAGGAGTCGGCAAATCCTTCGGTGGCGTGCGCGCGCTGCACGACGTCGCGTTTTCCGTGCGCGCCGGCGAGGTCCACGCGCTCCTCGGCGAGAACGGCGCGGGCAAGTCCACCCTGATGAAGGTGCTTTCCGGGGAGGTCGCCGCCGACCACGGGGAGATCACCATCGACGGGGAGCCCGTGCGGTTCTCCGGCCCCGCCGACGCCCAGCGGGCGGGGATCGCGATGATCCACCAGGAACTCGATCTCGTGCCCGCGCTTTCGGTCGCGGAGAACGTCTTCCTCGGCCGCGAGCCGAAAACCCGGTTCGGCACGCTGGACCGCCGCCGGATGCGGCGCGAGACGGCGGCGCTGCTCGCGCGGGCCGGAGTCGAATTCGACCCGCGCCGCCCGGTGGGCGAACTCCGCACCGGGGAACAGCAGCTGGTGGTGATCGTCAAGGCGCTCGCGCTCGACGCCCGGATCCTGATCATGGACGAGCCGACGTCCGCGCTGTCCGCGCCGGAGGTCGAGCGGCTGTTCGGGGTGATCGCCGAGCTGCGCCGGGCCGGCGCCGGGATCGTCTACATCTCGCACCGGATGGCCGAGATCGGCCGGATCGCCGACCGGGCGACGGTACTGCGCAACGGCGAGGTGGTGGCCGAGTTCGCCGCGCGCGAGCTGACCGCGGCACAGGCGTCCGAGGCGATGGTCGGGCGGCCGGTGCACCTCATGTTCCGCACCGCGGACGGGTCCGCTTCGCAGCAGGGCAGGGAGCTGCTGCGGGTCGAGGACCTGGCGGTGCGGTCGCGGCGGCCCCGGCCGGGCAGGAGGGACCCGGCCGGGGTCAGCCTCACCGTCGCCGAAGGGGAGATCGTCGGGCTGGCCGGGCTGCTCGGGTCCGGCCGGACGGAGCTGCTGGAGACGCTGTACGGGATCGGCACGAAGGGCGCCTGGTCCGGCCGGGTGCTCTTGCGCGGCAAGCAGATCCGGCCGCGCGGGGCGCGGAGGGCGCTGCGCGCGGGTATCGCGTTCGTGCCCGAGGACCGGCGCGTGGCCGGGCTCGCGCTCGAGCACTCCGTGCTCGCGAACACCGTCCTGTCCATTGTGGACAGGATCGCCCGGCTGGGCTGGGTGCCCCGCCGGGCCGAGCGCCGGGCGGCACGGGCTTCCACGGACCGGCTGGGGGTGAAGCTCGCGTCGCTGCAGGCGCCGGTCGGCGCCCTTTCCGGCGGCAACCAGCAGAAGGTGGTGCTCGGCCGGAACCTGCTCACCGAGCCTTCGCTGCTGTTGCTCGACGAACCGACGCGCGGGGTGGACGTCGGCGCGAAGGCCGAGATCTACCGGCTGCTCGGCGACGCCGCCGAACGCGGGCTGGGCGTGCTGCTCGCCTCGTCCGAACCGGCGGAACTCATCGGCGTGTGCGACCGGGTCGTCGTGCTGCACGATGGGCGCAGCGTGCGTGAGCTGGACACCGCGGCGGTGGCCGAGGCCGACCTGCTCGCCGCGTCGATGGGGGAGGCCGCGCTCGAGGAACCCCTCGGCGCGCCGGAGCACGCCGCAGGAGGAGCCGGATGACCGCCGAACTCGCCGAAACGCTGCCGCGGCGCCGGGATCTGCTCTCGACGCTGTTCAAGTTCCAGAGCCTGTTCGGGCTCGTGCTGGTGTTCCTCGCGGCGGTGCTGTATTCGCCGAGCAAGAACGGGGAACTGCTCTTCCTCGATTCGCAGAACCTGTTCAATGTCGTTCGGTCCATTTCGGAGATCGGCATCCTGGCGGTCGGGATGACGCTGGTGATCCTGATCGGCGGAATCGACCTGTCGGTGGGCTCGGTGCTCGGGCTGGCCAGCGTCGGCTCCGCGGTGCTGCTGGTGAACAACGACCTCGGGCTGCTGCCCGCGGTGCTCGCCGTGCTCGCGATCGGGCTCGGATTCGGCCTCCTGCAAGGGATCACGATCGCCCGGTTCGGCATCCAGGCGTTCATCGTCACCCTCGCCGGGATGCAGATCGCCCGCGGCCTCGCCCGGATCTGGTCCGGCGGGCAGGGCATCACCATCACCTACGGCGACGGGCCGAACCAGGCACCGGTGGCGTTTTCGCTGCTGGGCGAACGGACTTTCGACGGGCTGGTGCCGATTCCCGCGCTGATCTTCATCGTGGTCGCGGCGCTGGCCGTGCTGCTGTTGCGGGTCAGCTCGTTCTCGCGGCACGTGTATGCCATCGGCGGCAACGAAAAGGCCGCGCGGCTCTCGGGGGTGCCGGTCACCCGCGTGAAGATCATCGTGTTCGGGCTGTGCGGGCTGCTCGCGGCGCTGGCCGGGATCGTGCACGCCGGGCAGCTGAACTTCGGCGGCCCCAACGACGGCTCGATGTACGAGCTGGACGCGATCGCCGCGGTGGTCATCGGCGGCACCGATCTCACCGGCGGGCGCGGTTCGGTGGTGGGCACCGTCGCCGGCGCGCTGCTGGTCGGCGTGCTGCGCAACATCCTCGCGCTCAACAACGTCGACACCAACGTGCAGCTGCTGATCATCGGACTGGTCATCGTGCTCGCCGCCGGGCTGCAGCGGCTGCGGCCGGCTTCGGTTTCCTGACAACGAAAAGGGGTTCACCGGAGATGACGAAGAAGTCGATCCTGGCGCTCGGCGCCTGCCTGCTGCTGGCCGCCTGCGGCACCACGCACGAGAACGCCGGCGGCAGCGGCGGCGGGCAGCAGGCGCCGGCGAAATGCGGTGCCGACGGCAAGTACACGATCGGGATGAGCCAGGCCAACGTCGCCGAGCCCTACCGGCAGCGGATGGACGACGACATCCGCGCCGCCGCCGCGACGGTCCCGCAGTTCACGGTGAACTTCGCCGACGCCGCGCAGGACAACTCGAAACAGGTCGAGCAGGTGGACAACTTCCTCACCCAGCAGATCGACCTGCTGATCATCAGCCCCAACGAGGCGACCCCGCTCACCGCGCCCGTGAAACGCGCTTTCGACAAGGGAATCCCGGTGCTCGTGCTGGACCGCAAGGTCGACGGCGATGCATACACGGAGTTCATCGGCGCGGACAACGTGGACATCGGGCGCCAGGCCGGGCAGTACTTCGCCACCGTGCTGCTGCCCCAGGGCGGGAAGATCGCGGAGATCCGCGGGCTCGCCGGATCCACCCCGGCCAAGGAACGCGGCGACGGGTTCGCGCAGGGCATCCAGGGTCACCACATCGACATCGTCGCGACGCAGGACGCGGACTGGTTGCGGGACAAAGGACAGCAGCAGGCCGACGCGATCCTCAAGGCGAACCCGGACATCCAGGCGATCTACTCGCAGAACGACCCGATGGCCGAAGGCGCCCGGATCGCGGCGACCAACGCCGCGCGCGCGGACCTGCCGATCACCGGGATCGACGGGCTGCCCATCGAATCCGGCGGCATCAAGGCGGTCGAGGCGGGCCGCCTGTCGGCGACCTTCGTGTACCCGACCGGCGGCAAGGAGGCGATCGCCGCGGCGAAGCAGATCCTCGTGGACTGCCAGCAGGTGCCGAAGACGCAGACGCTCTCGACCCAGCTCGTGACCAAGGACAACGCGGCACAGGTCTACGCGAAACTCAACGCCCAGAACTGATCCGGCTCGCCGCCGTGTTTGCCGCTCCCGCCGCTGTGTTGGCCCCTCCCGTTGGCGTGTTGGCTCTTCCCGGCGGTGTCTTGGCCGTTCGCGGCGGTGTGTTGGCCGCTCGCGGGGCATGGCCACTGTCGGCGGTGAGCGACCGGGCCAACTCGCCCGCGCCGGGGGCCAACACGCGGACGGGAAGGGCAAACACGCCAACGGGAGCGGCCAACTCGCCCGCGCCGGGGGCGAACATGCCTGCCGGGCTACCCCCGCCGGCTGCTGCCGCGCTCGATGAGCCGCGCTCCGAGCGTGGTGGCGGCGGGCGGCAGCGAGGGGTCCGCGATCCGGGCCAGCAGCAGTTTCGCCGCCTCCGTCCCGATTTCGTAGGCGGGCTGCGCGACGACGGTGAGCGGCGGGTCGATCAGCGTGGCCCACGGGACGTCGTCGAACGCGACCACGCCGACGTCGCGCCCCGGCCGGAGCCCGGCCGCACCGAGTGCCTCCAGCGCGCCGATCGCCATCGCGCTGTTGGCCACCAGCAACGCGTCCGGCGATTCCGTGAGCAGTTCCCGTGTCGCCTGCCTGCCGCCGGAAGCCCGGTACTCCGCCCGGCTTTCCAGCCGCAGCCCGACGCCCGCGGCTTCGAGCGCGTCCCGGTAACCGGCCAGCCGGTCGTCGGCGGTGCGCACACCGGCCGGGCCGGTCACGCAGCCGATCCGCCGGTAGCCCGCCGTGATCAGGTGCCCGGTCGCCTCGCACGCGGCCAGCCGGGTGTCCACGAGCACCTGGTCGCTGGTGGACTCCGCGAGCGGCCGGTCCACCGCGACCACCGGGGTGCCGCGCTGCCGCAGGCGTTCGATGCTGGAGGACACGTCGGTGGGGGAGAGCACCACCCCGGCGACCCGTTCCTGCAACGCCACGTCGATGTAGCGGCGTTCCTTGTCCGCGCTTTCGTCGGAATTGCACAGCACCACCGAGTATCCGGCCGTCTGCGCCACGTCCTCGACCCCGCGCGCGATCGAGGTGAAGAACGGGTTCTCCACGTCCGAGATGATCAGCGCGAGCACGGCCGTTTCCTGTCTACGCAGGTTCCTGGCCAGTCCGTTCGGGTGGTACCCGAGCTCCGCGGCCGCCGCCCGGACCCTGGCGACCAGCGCGGGGTCCACTGTGGACTTCCCGTTCAGCGCCCTGGAGACGGTCGCCGTGGAGACGCCGGCCTTCCTGGCCACGTCACTGATGGTCGCCACGGTGACTCCTTCCCTCGGCGTATTGACACCACCCGCCGGCCAGAATAGCGTCCCGAGTAATCGATTACCCGCCTGAGGGAGGCACCGTGGCCCGCATCGGCGTCATCAGTATTTCCGATGGCCGCGACCATGTGCACGCGCGCAACGCCGGGTTCATCCAGTCCAAACAGGACGCATTGGTCTCGTCACTCACCGCTGCCGGGCACGAAGTCGTGGCGGGTTCCGGCCTCGTCGCCACGAACACGCTCGCCACCTCGGTGGCCCGCGAGGTCGCCGCGGCAGGCGTGGACGTCACGATCTTCTACTACGCGGTGTGGAGCTTCCCGCATTTCACGATGCTCGCTGCGGACGCCACCCGGAGCCCGCTGATCCTCGTCGCGAGTACGGACCCGACCGAGCCGGGGCTGGTCGGGATGCTCGCCGCGGGCGGCGCGCTGGACCAGATCGGCCGCACGCACACCCGCCTGTGGGGAGCGCCGGACGACGCGGAGCTCGCGGAAAGCGTCGGCGTGGAAGCGCGCGCCGCCGCCGCGGTCGCTTCGCTGCGCGGATCCACCTTCGGCCGCTTCGGCGGGCGCCCGATGGGCATGAACACCGCCGTCGCGAACACGGACCAGTGGATGCGCCAGTTCGGTGTGGACGTCGAGGAGATCGACCAGTACGAACTCGTGCTGCGCGCGGAAAAGGCAGACGCGAGCGAAGCGGCGAAGGCGCGGCAATGGCTCGAGACGCACGCGGCGGGCGTGCACTACGACGGCAAGAAGCTGACCCCGGAACTCCTGGAGCGGCAGATCCGGTCGTACCTGGCGATCCGCGACATCATCGCCGAACGCGATCTGGACTTCTCCGGCATCAAGGGCCAGCCCGAGCTGACCGAGCACTTCGCCACGATGGACGTCACCGAAGCCTTCCTCAACGACCCGTACGACTGGAACGGGCCCAAGGACGTGCACGTCACCGCCACCGAGGCGGACATGGACGGCGCGCTGACCATGCAGCTGTTCCACCGGATCACCGGCACCCCGGTGCTGTTCGCCGACGTCCGGCACTACCACGCCGACCGCGACATCTGGGACCTGTGCAACTCCGGCCAGCACGCCACGTGGTTCGCCGCGCGCAGCGAGGACCCGGCGGAGAACCTGGCGAAGGTGAACCTCTACCCCGAGGTGTTCTTCTTCCCCGCGGGCGGCGCTTCGGTGCAGCACATCGCCGCGCCAGGGCAGATGACGCTGGCCCGGCTCACGCGGCAGGCGGGCGAATACCGGCTGCAGCTGATGCTCGGCGAGTTCGAGAGCTACGACGACGAGACCAACGAGGCGCTGATGCGGCAGTCCACGCCGGAATGGCCGCACGCCTTCGCCCGGCTGGACGCGCCCGGCGAGGTGTTCCTCCGCAACTTCGGCGCGAACCACATCCACGCGGTGCCGGGCGACGTCCGTGCCGAACTACGCTCGGCCGCGAACCTGCTGGGCGTGCGGTTGGACGAGTGGACACGTGGCTGAAAGCCTCTTTCTGGGCATAGACCTCGGAACGTCGAGTTCCAAAGGGGTGCTGGTCACCCCGCGCGGCGAGATCCTCGCGCGCGCTTCGCGGGCGCACGAGACCTCGTACCCGCATCCGGGCTGGGTGGAACACGACGCGGAAACCGTGTGGTGGCAGGACTTCCTGGCGTTGAGCCGGGAGCTGGTGACCGCCGCGGACGGGCGCGCGCTCGCCGGGCTCTCGGTCAGTGGCATCGGGCCCGTGCTGCTGCCCGCGGACTCCGACGGCCGTCCGCTGCGGCCCGCGATCCTGTACGGCGTGGACACCCGCGCGGAGCGGGAAATCGCCGAGCTGACCGCGGAAATCGGTGCCAACGAGATCCTCGCGCGCGCCGGCACGCCCCTGTCCTCGCAGGCGGTGGGGCCGAAGTGGCGCTGGCTCGCCCGGAACGAGCCCGAAGTCTTCGAGCGCACCCGGCTGTTCCTCATGGCCAGTTCGTACGTCGTGCACCGGCTGACCGGCGAATACGTGCTGGACCACCATTCCGCCAGTCAGTGCGACCCGATGTACGACCTGGCCGCGGCGGACTGGGCGCGCGACTGGGCGGAGCTGACCGCGCCCGGTATCGAGCTGCCGCGGCTGCTCTGGCCGACCGAGATCGCGGGCACCGTGACAGCGGCCGCGGCGGCGGAAACCGGCCTGCCGCAAGGGCTTCCGGTCACCGCGGGCACCGTGGACGCGTGGGCGGAGGCGGCGAGCGTCGGCGTGTCCGACCCCGGCGACACGATGGTCATGTACGGCACCACGATGTTCCTCATCCAGGTACTGGCGGATCCCCGTCCCCATCCCGGACTGTGGACGACCCGCGGCGTCCTGCCCGGCACGTACTCGCTCGCCGCCGGGATGGCCACCTCGGGGGCGATCACCGACTGGCTGCGCAAACTCGGTGCCGGTGACTTCGGCGATCTCGTGCGGCGCGCCGCCGAAGTGCCCGCGGGGAGCCGGGGTTTGCTGCTGCTGCCGTACTTCGCGGGGGAGCGGACGCCGCTGTTCGATCCGGACGCGCGCGGGATCATCGCCGGGCTGACCCTGAACCACGGCCTCGGCGAGCTGTACCGCGCGGCGCTGGAGGGCATCGCCTACGGCGTGCGGCACAACCTCGAGGTGATGGCCGAAGCCGGGGGCGGCTCGCGGCGGCTGGTGGCCGTCGGCGGCGGTACACAGGGCGGGTTGTGGACACAGATCGTGACCGACGTGACGGGTGCCGAGCAGCAGGTGCCGGGGGAGACGATCGGCGCGGCGCTGGGCGACGCGGTGCTCGCCGCGGTCGCCACGGGCGCCGAACCCGATGTGCGGCAATGGAATCCGGTCGCCACCACGGTCCGGCCCGACCCCGCCCGCGCGGGCGTGTACGAGGAGTTCTACACCCGCTACCGCGCGCTGTATCCGTCCACTGTGGACATCGCGCATTTCCTCGCCGCCGAACAGAAGGCTGCCGAGAAGCCCGGAACGTGATGGAATTCCCGTGACCGGAACGGAGGTGGTCGCGGGATGGAGTGGGGCGAACCGATGGGCCAGGGCTGGACCCAGGTGTGGGAACTGCTGCTGGCGCTGGTGCTGTGCTCGCTGATCGGGGTCGAGCGCGAGCTCAAGCAGAAGAGCGCGGGCCTGCGCACGCATACGCTGGTCGGCGTCGGCGCCGCCCTGTTCCTGCTGGTCAGCAAGTACGGGTTCACCGACGTACTGGCCGAGGGGCGCATCGTGCTGGACCCGTCGCGGGTCGCGGCGCAGATCGTGTCCGGGATCGGGTTCATCGGCGGCGGGCTGATCTTCGTCCGCCGTGACGTGGTCCGCGGCCTGACCACCGCGGCGGTGGTGTGGATGAGCGTGGCCGTCGGCTGCGCGTGCGCCGCCGGGCTGCCGGTGCTGGCGCTGGTGGTCACCGCCGCGCACTTCCTCATCGTCTACGGCTACCCGCCGCTGATCCGCGTCCTCACCCGGCGCAGCCCGGGGACCACGGCCGTCCGGGTCACCTACCGCGATGGCGAAGGCGTGCTGCGGGCCGTACTGGAGCTGGTCACGCGTTCGGGCTACGCGGTGCAGCACGCGGTCACGGAACGCCAGGAGCTGGACCGCGAGGAAGAGGACGAGCACGGCAGGCTGCTGGTGCAGGCCCGGCATCTCATCGACCTGAGGATGCGGCTGCTCGGCCCGCGCTCGGTGAACGACCTGCTCAGCGAGCTGGCCGGGCAGCAGGGCGTGGTCGGGGTCGAGACCGGGGAAATCGACGACACCAGCGAATAGCGGCCGTCTAGGGTCGGGTCCGTGATCGACAGTCTCGCCTGGATCCTGGTCCGCGACCGCAAACTGTTGTCCGTGCGTACCGAAGGCAAGGACAAGTTCTATCTGCCGGGCGGGAAACGCGAACCGGGGGAGAGCGACGTGGCCGCCTTGTGCCGCGAGATCCGCGAAGAGCTGGGAGTCCGGCTCGACCCGATGACGTTTTCGCTGTTCACGGTGCTCGATGAGGAGGCCGACGGGTTCGCCGACGGCCGTCGCGTGCACATGACCTGCTACACCGCCGAGCACGAAGGCACGCTCAGCCCGCAACGCGAGATCGCCGAGGCGCGCTGGCTCGACACCGGCGACGCCGCGCTGTGCCCGCCCGCGGGACGGCGCGTGCTCAGCTTGCTCAACGAGGCAGGCCGCGTCGGTTGAGGACGATGTGACACCCCCCAAACGAGTGAAACACCTCGCGCAGGTCCCGCCGGGGTAACGATTCGCACTCGGCCGTCGAGTACTAGTTGACGCGCTCGGCGGAAGCGCGATGAGTCGAGAGAAGCCCTCGTCATGGGTGTTGTTCCCGTTCAGCCCGCTTCCGGGAAACGGCGGCGCGGACCCGGTCCCGGTTCGGCCGCGGTGATGGCCGGGTTCGCCGTGGTCGTGGCCGTCGGCCTGATCACGGTGCTCGTCGCCGGGCAGCGTTCGGCGGGCCCGTCCGCCCCGAGCACGCTCGGCGACTCGGCCGCGCCGGTGGTGCCCGCGCCCGCGCGGACGGTCGCGCACACGGTGCTGTACGAGCTCGAGGGCGCCACCGCGGCGCTCAACATCACCTACGTCGCGGACGGCTCCGCGATCGCCCAGGTGGCGCAGGCCCCCACCCCGTGGTCGGCCGCCGTGCAGCGGCACGGCGCCGAGGGCGAGGAGCAGTATTACAGCCTTTCCGCGCAGAACTCCGGACCGGGCAAGCTGACCTGCCGCATCGTCGTCGACGGTGCCACGGTCAGCGAACGCGCCGTCGCCGAGTCGCAGGGCGTCGTGCGCTGCGCGAAATCCGTCGGGTAGCGGCGCGTCCCGCAGCCGGATTCCCGGCCCGCCGAAACGATCACCGGGTCACGTCGAGGACCAGTTTCCCGCGCGTCCGGCCCTTTTCGCCGAGACGGTGCGCCTCGGCCACATCCTCCAGGGCGAACGCACGCTCGACCTCGACGTGGAGGGCGCCGGAGTCGACCAGGCCCGCGATGGCGGTCAACGCGGCGGAGTCCGGCTCGACGAGCAGCGGGCTCGTGCGCACTCCGGCCTTCGCGGCCGCCGCGGCGAGCTCGTCCGAAACGCCGCTGGGGATCGAAACGACCAGGCCACCGCGTCGCGTCACCGCCACCGACCGCACATTGGTGGCGTCGTGGCCGCCGATCAGGTCGAGGACCACGTCGACCTCGCCCGCGACCTCCTCGAACCGCCGCTGGGTGTAGTCGATCGCCTCGTCGGCGCCCAGCTCCTTCAGCCACGCGTGCCGGGGCTCCTGGGCGGTCGCGATCACTTGCGCGCCAAGGTGTTTCGCGATCTGCACCGCCAGGTGCCCGACGCCGCCGGCCCCGGCGTGCACCAGCACCCGCTGGCCGGGCTGGACGTCCGCCGTGTCGACGAGCGCCTGCCACGCGGTGAGTGCCGCCAGCGGCAGCGCCGCGGCTTCGGTGTGCCCGATCGAGGCGGGCTTGCGCGCGAACTGGCGCGACGGCGCGGTGACGAACTCGGCGTAAGCGCCCGCGGCGCGCGGGAACCACGGCATCCCGTAGACCTCGTCGCCCGGCGCGAGCGTCGTGACCCCGAAGCCGACCTCCTCGACGACGCCCGACACGTCCCAGCCGAGGATCAGCGGCAGCGTCTGCAGCCCTGCCATTCCTTGTCCCGCACGGGTTTTCCAGTCCACCGGGTTGATCCCGGCGGCGTGCACGCGGACGAGCACCTCGGTCGGCAGCGGTTCGGGGCGCCCGATCCGCTGCGCCGTCAGCACCTCCGGGCCGCCGAATCCGCTGATCGTGATCGCGCGCATGGTGTGCTCGCTCATGGTCTCCCCACTCGGTTTCCTGGCTGATGATCTTCAGTGTGGCCCGGCCGGGGCCCGCGCGGGGAGTGGCTGGAAAGCCAACTGTCGTACTATTCAGGCCATGACCCATCGTGTCGCTGTACTCGCCCTCGACGGTGTCGTGACGATGGACCTCGGCATCCCGGCGCGGGTGTTCAGCGGGGCCTACGGCGCTGACGGCGCGCCGCTGTACTCGGTGACGACGTGCTCGCTCGGCGGGAAACCCGTGCGCGCCAAGGAAGGTTTCGAGATCGTCGTCGACGAGGACGAGTCGCTCCTGGAAACCGCGGACACCGTCGTCGTCGCCACCCAGGAGCCCGGTGAAGAGCTGCTGGACGCCGGCGAGCTGCCGCCGGAGGTCGCCGCGGCACTCACCCGCATCGGCCCGCGGACCCGCATCGTCAGCCTGTGCACCTCGGCCTTCCTGCTCGCGGCGGCCGGGCTGCTGGACGGTCTCCGCGCCACCACGCATTGGGGCTACTGCGCCGCTTTCGCGCGGTTGTTCCCTGACATCGAGCTGGATCCCGACGTGCTGTTCGTCGACAACGAGCGCATCCTGACCTCTGCCGGCGGCGCGGCGGGCCTCGATCTGTGCCTCCATCTGGTCCGCCGAGACCACGGGGCGGAGGTCGCCGCCGCGGCGGCGCGGAGATGCGTCGTCGCGCCGTGGCGCGAGGGCGGGCAGGCGCAGTTCATCGAGCACCCGGTGCCCGCGGAGTCCGGACGGTCCACTTCGGACACCCGGCAGTGGGCGCTCGCCCGGCTGGCCGAACCGCTGACGCTGGAGGACATGGCGCGCCACGCGCACATGAGCGTGCGCACGTTCACCCGGCGCTTCCGCGGGGAAGTGGGTGTCAGTCCGCTTCAATGGTTGCTGCAGCGCAGGCTGGCCGAAGCGCGCAGGCTGCTGGAGTCGACCGAGCTGACCGTCACGCGCATCGCCAAGGCGACCGGGTTCGGTGACCCTGTCGCGCTGCGCAAGCATTTCTACGCGCATCTCGGCCTGTCCCCGGTCGCGTACCGCCGGGCACACCACGCGCCGGAGCTGACAGTGACGGCAGGCCCGTGAGCGGATCGATCGCGCTGGGGCCGATGCTCGCGATCGTGCTCGTGGCGCTGACCGCGCTCGGCACGGTGGTCGTGTGGCGGGGCGAACTCGGGCGCGGCCGGGCGGTCGTGATCGCCGCGGTGCGGGCCGTCGCGCAGCTGGCCGCCGTGTCGTTCGTGATCACCGCGATCCTGCGCTCCGGCTGGTGGACCGGGCTGTTCGTACTCCTCATGTTCGCCGTCGCCGCGGTGACCTCGGCACGCCGCGTCGGGGTGCGGCTCGGCGGGATCGCCGTCGCGATCGGCGGCGGGGTGCTGCCGGTGCTGGCCCTGGTGCTCGGAACCGGTGTGCTGCCGTGGAAACCGATCTCGGTCGTGCCGATCGCGGGCATCGTCATCGGCGGCGCGATGTCGGCCACTTCGCAGGCCGCGCGCCGCGCGCTCGACGAGCTCAAGACGAGGCACGGGGAGTACGAAGCGGCGCTGGCACTGGGTTTCATGCGCCGTGCCGCGGCGCTGGAGATCTGCCGTCCCTCGGCGGGGCAGGCGCTGATCCCGGCACTGGACCAGACCCGCACGGTCGGCCTCGTCACACTGCCCGGCGCGTACGTCGGTGTGCTGCTCGGCGGCGCGAGCCCGGTGCAGGCCGGGGTCACCCAGGTGCTCGTGCTGATCGGGCTGCTCGCCGCCGAGTCCATCGCGGTCCTGCTGGTCGTCCAGTTCGTCGCGGCAGGGCTCCTCGCCAGGGACTAGCTTGGCGGTATGACTGTTGCCGACCTGATGATCGACGGTTTCGACAGGATCCAGCAGGTGGTGCACGGGGCGGTCAAGGGCCTCGACGTGGACCGGCTGGCCGAGCGGCCGGACGAGGGGACGAACTCGATCGCCTGGCTGGTCTGGCACCTCACCAGGGTCCAGGACGATCACCTCGCCGACCTCGAAGACGGCCCGCAGGTGTGGACGGAGCAGGGCTGGCACGAACGCTTCGGCCTGCCGCTCGACGAGTCCGACACCGGCTACGGCCACCGCCCGGCGGACGTGGCGGCGGTGCGCGCGTCCGCGAACCTGCTGGCCGGCTACCACGACGCGGTGCACGACCAGACCGTCGCCTGGCTGAAGAACCTCAAGGAATCGCAGCTGGACCGCGTCGTCGACGAGGCGTGGGATCCGCCGGTGACGCTCGGCGTGCGGCTGGTCAGCGTGCTCTCCGACGATCTGCAGCACGCGGGACAGGCGGCTTTCCTGCGGGGAATACTGAAACGCCGGTGAGTTCCGCCCGCCGCACGGGTCGGACCAGGTATGACCACTCGTGATTACGCGCCCGTGCGCGGGCTGCAGATGTACTACGAGGTGCACGGCGCGGGCCGTCCGCTGGTGCTGCTGCACGGCGGGGTGCACACGGTGGAGCTGACGTTCGGCGCGTTGCTCCCGGATCTCGCGCGGGATCGCCAGGTGATCGCGGCCGAGCTGCAGGGCCACGGCCGCACGGCCGACATCGATCGCGAGATGACGCTGCCGGAGCTGGCGGCGGACGTGCTCGCGCTGCTCGACCACCTCGGGCTGGAACGCGCGGACTTCTTCGGGTTCAGCCTCGGCGGGCTCGTGGCGCTGCAACTGGTGATCACCGCGCCGGAGCGGGTCGGCCGGCTGGTGCTGGCGTCCACCCACTACCGCGCGGAGGGCTACCACGAGGAGATCCTCGATCCCGCGCTGTGGGCCGGTTCCCGCCGCATGCCGACCGACGCCGACTTCGCCGAGATGCGGAAGTCCTACGAGCGTGTGGCGCCCGATCCCGGGCATTTCGAGCAGCTGACGGCAAAACTGTCGAAGAACGTACCGGTCATCGAAGGGTGGCGCGCCGAGCAGCTGCGCGCGATCCCGGCGAAGACGCTGCTTCTGTTCGGGGACAACGATTTCATCCGGCTCGAGCACGCCGTCGAAATGGCCGGGCTCATCCCGGACGCCCAGCTCGGGATCCTGCCGGACACCACGCACACCGGACTGCCCCGCCATCCCGAACTCGTGCTGCCGATGGTCCGCCCGTTCCTCGGCTGAGCTTCCTTGGGCCGTTCAGGTGCACCGCCCGCGCCCGACGGGATTGAAAGCGCCTTCACGGTCCGTGAATGCCGCAGGCAGAGCCGTTGCGCGGGCCGCGATCCGCGGACGTGACAAGGTGTTCGCATCCCGCCGTCCACCTGGGATCGGGCGGGGGCCGGCAGAGGCACCGTCTACTGTGGGTGCTCCGCTGGTTCATCCGGACAGGGCGGCCGCACCGCCTGGATAGCCCTCGCCGTGGCCGCGCGGGGCTGGGAATCTCGGGGGCGAAAGCATTTCGTCCACGGGGGAGTACCACGCTCATGCAGGCCTTCACGCTGCCCGATTTCTACCTGCCCTACCCGGCTCGGATCAATCCGAACCTGGAACGCGCGCGGGCGCACAGTGCCGCCTGGGCGGAGCGGATGGGGATGCTCGACGCGCCGAAACCGGGCGGCGGCGTGGTCTGGGACGCGGCACGTCTGTCCAAAATGGACTACGCGCTGATGTGCGCCTACACCCATCCCGACTGTTCGGGCTCGGCGCTCGAGCTGGTCACGGACTGGTACGTCTGGGTCTTCTTCTTCGACGACCATTTCCTCGAGCAGTTCAAGTACTCCCGTGACCAGGCCGGTGCGAAGGCGTACCTCGACCGGCTGGAACTGTTCATGACGATGGACGGCGAAGAGCCGCCGGAGCCGGAAAACCCTGCCGAGGCCGGGCTGAAGGACCTGTGGGAGCGCACGGTTCCTTCGATGTCGGACGACTGGCGGCGGCGGTTCACCGCCAGCACGCACAACCTGATGGTCGAGTCCCTGTGGGAGCTGGACAACATCGACCGCGGCCGGATAGCCAACCCCATCGAGTACATCCAGCTGCGGCGGAAGGTCGGCGGGGCGCCGTGGTCGGCCAACCTCGTCGAGTACGCCGTCGGCGCCGAAATCCCGGACCAGCTGGCGGAAACCCGCCCGATCCAGGTGCTCACCGACACCTTCGCGGACGCCGTGCACCTGCGCAACGACCTGTTCTCGTACCAGCGCGAAGTCCAGGAGGAGGGTGAGAACTCCAACGCCGTCCTGGTTTTCGAGCATTTCCTGGGCTATCCGACGCAGGACGCGGCGGAACTGGTCAACGACCTGCTCACCTCGCGCCTGCAACAGTTCGAGAACACCGCGCTCACGGAAGTGCCCGCCCTGCTGGCCGATCACGTCGCGCTGCCGCACGAACAGGCCGGCGTCGCGGCCTACGTCAAAGGGCTGCAGGACTGGCAGGCGGGCGGTCACGAGTGGCACACGCGTTCGAGCCGGTACATGAACGAAGGAGCGGCGGGTGCGAGTGTCCTCAATGGACCGAATGGTCTCGGCACCTCGGCGGTCAGGCTGACGTTTTCCCCTGGCCTGCGGGCGAAAGGGCGTCAGAACGCCCATCGGCCATACCAGCCGGTGGGTCCGCTGCGGGTGCCCGAGTTGTTCATGCCCTTCGAATTCCGGACCAGCCCGCATCTCGGCGCGGCGCGGGAGTATTCCGTGGGCTGGGCCAGGGAAATGGGTTTCTTCGACTCGCTGCCCGGGGTGGCGGCG
This sequence comes from Amycolatopsis acidicola, assembly GCF_007713735.2. Classification (GTDB taxonomy): domain Bacteria; phylum Actinomycetota; class Actinomycetes; order Mycobacteriales; family Pseudonocardiaceae; genus Amycolatopsis_E; species Amycolatopsis_E acidicola. The sequence goes on from NZ_VMNW02000043.1 coordinate 33,574, forward strand.
GGCGGCATCTGGGACGAGCACCGCTTCCGCGCGAACGACGTGGCCCACTGCGCGGCGATGATCCACCCTGATGCGGGGGAGGACCAGCTCTGCCTGACCACGGACTGGCTCAGCTGGGGCAGTTACGGGGACGACTACTACCCGGTCGTCTTCGGCGGGGGCCGGAACCTGGTCGCCGCCAAGCAGGCGACCGACCGGCTGCCCGCGTTCATGCCGCTGGACGCGGGCCCCACCCCACCCCCGGCGAACCAGCTCGAACGGGGCCTGGCCGATCTGTGGCAGCGCACGGCGGGCCCGATGGGCGAGGCCGCGCGGGCGCGGTTCCGCCGTTCGGTCGAGGAGATGACGCGGAGCTGGTTGTGGGAGCTGATGAACCAGGCGCAGCACCGCATCCCCGACCCGATCGACTACGTCGAGATGCGGCGCCGCACGTTCGGTGCCGAGATGACCATGAGCCTCTCACGGCTCGCGCTCGATGACGTTGTGCCGCAAGAGGTTTTCCGCACCCGGGTGCTTTGTGAGCTCGACACGGCGGCGCAGGACTACGCTTGCTTCGCCAACGATCTCCACTCGTACCAGAAGGAAATCGAGTTCGACGGCGAAGTGCACAACCTGGTGCTGGTGGTGGAAAACTTCCTCGACGTCGGCCGCGGCGAGGCGGCGGACATCGTCGCCGGGCTGATGCGGGCGAGGATGGACCAGTTCGAACACGTGCTGGCGAACGACGTCCCCAAGCTCTGCGCGGACCTCGGCCTGGACGAGACAGCCCGCGAAGGCCTGCGGCGCCACGCGGTGCGGTTGCAGGACTGGATGTCGGGAATCCTGGAATGGCACCGGAAATGCCCCCGCTACACCGAGCGGGAGTTGCGGCGCGCCAGGTTCCCGGGTTTGGCTTCGGTGGCGGTGTGACGGGCTTTTTCAGCGCTGGTGCGCGCGCACCCACCGCTCCGTGCAACACGCTTCACACGGCTCGACCCGGCTGGGATCGATCTCGGCCCAGGCCACGGGTTCGCGTTCGTGCGCGGAAAACCTTTTGTACTCGGCGAAACGCTGGCCCTTCGCCAGCCACTCGCACTGCGGGTCATTGTGGTAAGCACGCCCGCCGCGAGTGCGGTAGCCCCGGGCGAGCACACCCGGCGGGCGGGGTTTGCACAAGGCACACCAGCCGGCGGGCATCAGATGCACGCACTCGTCTTCTTGATCCGGCGCCGGGCCCGCCGTTTTTGCGGCGGCCTCGCTGTCGCGGGGAGGTGCCGGTTGCGCGGTTGAGGGCTGCACGGGCGCCGGTTCCGCGCGGGCCTCGCCGCGGTGGGGAGGTGCCGGTTGCGCGGTTGAGGGCTGCACGGGCGCCGGTTCCCTGACGGCCTTCTCGTCGAGAGGGGGCGCGGGTGCCGTCCCCGTGTGTGCCGCGCCGCCGAGGGGAAGTGCCGGTTGCGTGGATGAAGGCTGCGCGGGCGCCGCTCCCCCGTGTGCCTCGCCATCGAGGGGGAGCGCCGGCTGCGCGGGCGGCTCCGGCGGCTCCGGCGCCACGGGTGGAGCCGGCGGCAACTCCGCGGCCTCCTTGCACCCCAGCACGGCCAGCTTGTCGGCGCGCTCGTTCTCCGGGTGGCCCGCGTGCCCCTTGACCCAGTGCCAGTCCACCTCGTGCCGGCTGAGTGCCTCGTCCAGCCTGCGCCACAGGTCCGCGTTCTTCACCGGCTCCTTCGCCGCCGTGCGCCAGCCGTTGTTCTTCCAGCGCGGCATCCAGGAAAGCACGCCGTTGCGGACGTACGTGCTGTCGGTGTACAGCTGCACCGCCGAGGGCCGGGTCAGCGTCTCCAGCGCCTGGATCGCCGCCATCAGCTCCATGCGGTTGTTGGTCGTCGGGCCGGGGTCGCCGCCGTGGAGATCGCGCTCGTGGTTGCCGTACCGCAGCACGGCTCCCCAGCCGCCGGGCCCGGGATTTCCGCTGCAGGCACCGTCCGTATAGATCTCGACGAAGGATTCCCCCATGCCAGGAACATAGCAACGGCCACCGGAACGAGGGCCGTCCCCGTCGCGACGGATCGCACTGGCACTCACGCGTGCCGCGGATCATCGGCCCCCGGCGGCGACCTCACCTACTGATCCCGCCCCGCCCGGGAGCGGCTCACCAGCCGCGCTCACGCCATTCCGCGACCTTCGGCCGCTCGGCGCCGAGCGTGGAGTCGTCCCCGTGCCCGGGGTAGAACCACGTGTCGTCCGGCAGCACGGCGAAGATCCGCTCCGACACGTCCTCGATCAGCGACGCGAACCGCTCCGGGTCGTTTTGCGTGTTGCCGACGCCGCCGGGGAACAGCGAGTCGCCGGTGAACAGGTGCGGGGAGCCTTCGGGATCCCGGTACAGCAAGGCGATCGAGCCCGGCGTGTGCCCGCGCAGGTGGATCACCTCCAGCTCGCAGTCGCCGACCGTCAGCTTGTCGCCGTGCTCCACGAGGAAGTCCGGCGGCACCGGCAGCGGCTCCGCGTCGAGGGGGTGCGCGGCGGTGTTCGCGCCGTTGGCACCCGCCACCGCGCCCAGCGCCTGCCAGTGGTCGGGGTGCTGGTGCGTCGTCACGACGGTGCGCAGCGCCGGCCGGTCGGGGCCGTGCCCGATGAGATCCGAGATGCGCTCCGGGTCGGCGGCCGCGTCGATCAGCAGCGCCTCGTTCTGCGCGCGGCACACCAGCAGATACGCGTTGTTGTCCATCGGCCCGACGGAAATCTTGGTGATGGTCAGCGCGCCGAGCGTGCGCCGCGCGGCGTCCCCGCCCGGTTCGACGTGCCCGGTGTATTCCTCCACGACGTTCACCCGGCACACGGTAGCCGCCCCGCCACGCCGTGCTCCACCCGTTCAGCTTTGTCTCAGATTCATAACCTAATCTCGGGACCGCTTGCCCGAAGTCGATCTCCAGGAAGACAGTGCCGAGTTCCGCGAAATCCCCGTCCCGGCGGATCAGCTGGGACGCCATCCGAGTGGTGTCCGTGGTTTCCGTGATGCTCGGCCACATCACGCACCAGGGCCCGCTCGCGCACACCGAGCTCGACAACTACCCGTTCAAGGTCACCGGCCAGTTCGGCGCCGCCGCGCTGATGGTGATCTCCGGGTTCTTCGTCTGCCAGACGGTGCGCCGCGGCGACAGCGGGCGCTGGCTGTGGAAGAAGATCTCCCGGCTGCTGCCGCCGTACCTGATCGCCGTGGTGCTCACGTACGTGGTGATGCGCTTCGCCGGCGCGGCGTTCAACCACCAGAGCTTCGACAGCGGCTGGTTCGACACGCTCTTCGGCCCGACCTCCGACCACGTGGCGTGGGCCTCGTCGTGGTACGTCCCGGTCGGGCAGGACCTGCTGGTGAACCTGTTCATGGCGCAGGGCTGGAACCAGTACTTCATCTGGCTCGACGGCTCGTACTGGACGCTTCCGGTGCAGCTCATGGTTTTCGCCGCCGCCGCGGCGTTGTGGGCGGGCACGCCGTGGTTCCGCTCGAACCGCAGTATCCGGCTGCTCGTGTGGGGCCTGATCCTCATCCCGCTGTTCGTGCGGTTCTGGGTGATCGGCGTGACCAACCCCGCTCCCTGGGCGTACGGCGTGGTGTTCGGTTTCGGCCTGCACCGGATGCACGTGTTCGCCGCCGGTATCGCGATCTGGCTGTGGTCGCGGAGCCGGCTTTCCGGGCGGCACCTGGCTTTCCTGCTCGCCGCCGCGGTCTGGGCGCAGGATCTGCACCTGTACCCGGACGGCGTCCCGCTGCCCACCGACCCCGCCCGGATGCCTTCGGACATCGGGTTCGCGGTGATGCTCGTCGCGATCTGCGCCGCCGCCAAGGGGCCGGACTGGACGTTCCTGCGCCCGCTCGCGCGCCCGATCACCTGGCTCGCCGGCATCTCCTACGGCGTCTACCTGCTGCACCAGGAGCTGGGCTACATACTGGCGCGGGTCCTGCAGGACGCCGGGTTCGACGGCTGGGCCAGGCTGCCCGTCCTGCTCGGGGCGGCTATCCTCGGTGGCTGGCTGCTCACCGTGCTGGTGGAACGGCCGGCCCACCGGTGGCTCACCCAGCCCCGGCGCGCCGCTCCCGCGCCGAGGACGCCACCGGACGATCTCGTCCCGGACGGCTCGCGGACCAGCGGGAACGGTCCGGCTCCCGTTTCTGTCGGTGGGTCGTCCTAGCATGGATGCGGCCGGTCTCCCGGCCCAAGACTTTCCAGCGAAGGGACCCTGGCGTGGCTGATCGCCTCGTTGTTCGCGGCGCCCGCGAGCACAATCTCCGTGGCGTCGATCTCGACCTGCCCCGGGACAGCATGATCGTGTTCACCGGCCTGTCCGGCTCCGGGAAGTCGAGCCTGGCCTTCGACACGATCTTCGCCGAGGGCCAGCGCCGGTACGTCGAATCGCTGTCCGCGTACGCCCGGCAGTTCCTGGGCCAGATGGACAAGCCCGACGTGGACTTCATCGAGGGGCTGTCCCCGGCGGTGTCGATCGACCAGAAGTCCACCTCGCGCAACCCGCGTTCCACGGTGGGCACCATCACGGAGGTCTACGACTACCTGCGGCTGCTCTACGCCCGCGCGGGCAAGGCGCACTGCCCGCAGTGCGGCGAGCTGATCAGCAAACAGACCCCGCAGCAGATCGTCGACCAGGTGCTCGAAATGGAGCCGGGCACGCGGTTCCAGGTGCTCGCGCCGATCGTGCGCGGCCGCAAGGGCGAGTACCTGGACCTGTTCGCGAACCTGCAGCAGCAGGGCTATTCGCGGGCGAGGGTGGACGGCGCGGTCCATTCGCTCACGGATCCGCCGAAGCTCAAGAAGCAGGAGAAGCACAACATCGGCGTGGTGGTGGACAGGCTTTCGGTCAAGTCCTCCTCCAAACAGCGGCTCACCGACTCGGTGGAGACGGCGCTGCGGCTGGCCGACGGGCTGGTCGAGCTCGAGTTCGTCGATCTCCCCGAGCACGACGCGCACCGCATCCGCGGGTTCTCCGAGAACCTGGCCTGCCCCAACGGTCACCCGCTCGCGATCGAGGATCTCGAGCCACGCTCGTTCTCCTTCAACTCGCCGTACGGCGCGTGCCCGGAGTGCACCGGCATCGGCATCCGCAAGGAGGTCGACCCCGAGCTCGTCGTCCCGGACGACGAGCTTTCGCTGGAAGAGGGCGCGATCGCGCCGTGGTCCGGCGGGCAGAGCGCCGACTACTTCCAGCGCCTGCTCGAATCCCTGTCGGAGACCATCGGTTTCCGGATGGACACCCCGTGGCGCAAGCTGCCCGCCAAGGCGCAGAAGGCCGTGCTGCACGGCGTGAACGAGCAGGTGCACGTCCGCTATCGCAACCGCTACGGCCGCCAGCGTTCGTACTACGCGAACTTCGAGGGCGTGATCCCGTTCCTCGAGCGCAGGCTGGACCAGACGGAGTCCGAGTACATGCGTGAGCGGTACGAGGGCTACATGCGCGAGGTGCCGTGTCCCGCCTGCCAGGGCGCGCGGCTCAAGCCGGAGATTCTCGCCGTCACCCTGGAGCACGCCGACTACGGCGACCGCTCCATCGCCGAGGTCTGCGCGCTGTCCATCGAGGAGTCCTCCGCCTTCCTGGACGGGCTCACCCTCGACGACCGCCAGGCGATGATCGCGGGCGCGGTGCTCAAGGAGATCCAGGCCCGGCTGCGGTTCCTGCTCGACGTCGGGCTGAACTACCTCTCGCTGGACAGGGCGGCGGGCACGCTCTCCGGTGGCGAGGCGCAGCGCATCCGGCTGGCCACGCAGATCGGCTCCGGCCTGGTCGGCGTGCTCTACGTGCTCGACGAGCCGTCGATCGGCCTGCACCAGCGGGACAACCACCGCCTGATCGAGACGCTGACCAGGCTGCGGGACCTCGGCAACACGCTGATCGTCGTCGAGCACGACGAGGACACCATCCGCTCCAGTGACTGGGTGGTCGACATCGGCCCCGGCGCCGGTGAGCACGGCGGGCACATCGTGCACAGCGGCCCGTACAAGAAGCTGTTGCGCGCCAAGGGTTCCATGACGGGGGACTACCTGGCGGGCCGTCGCGGCATCGACGTCCCGGCCATCCGCAGGCCGGCGAACAAGAAACGCCAGCTGACGGTGGTCGGCGCGCGCGAGCACAACCTGCGCGGCGTGGACGTGTCGTTCCCGCTGGGCTGCCTGGTGTCGGTCACCGGGGTGTCCGGCTCGGGCAAGTCCACGCTGGTGAACGACATCCTGGCGACGGTGCTGGCGAACAAGCTCAACGGCGCCCGCCAGGTGCCGGGCAGGCACACCCGGGTGCGCGGGCTGGACCAGGTGGACAAGCTCGTGCGGGTGGACCAGTCGCCGATCGGCCGCACCCCGCGGTCCAACCCGGCCACCTACACCGGGGTGTGGGACCACGTCCGCAAGCTGTTCGCGGCCACCACCGAGGCGAAGGTGCGCGGCTACCAGCCGGGCCGGTTCTCCTTCAACGTCAAGGGCGGCCGGTGCGAGGCCTGCGCGGGCGACGGCACGATCAAGATCGAGATGAACTTCCTGCCGGACGTCTACGTGCCGTGCGAGGTGTGCAAGGGCGCGCGGTACAACCGCGAGACGCTCGAGGTGCACTACAAGGGCAAGACGGTGTCCGACGTGCTGGACATGCCGATCGAGGAGGCCGCGGAGTTCTTCGAGCCGATCAAGGCGATCCACCGCCACCTGCAGACGCTGGTGGACGTCGGGCTGGGGTACGTGCGGCTGGGCCAGCCCGCGCCCACGCTCTCCGGTGGTGAGGCGCAGCGCGTGAAGCTGGCCAGCGAGCTGCAAAAGCGGTCCACCGGCAAGACGGTGTACGTGCTCGACGAGCCGACCACGGGCCTGCACTTCGAGGACATCCGCAAGCTGCTCGGCGTGATCAACGGCCTGGTGGACAAGGGCAACACGGTGATCGTCATCGAGCACAACCTGGACGTGATCAAGACCTCCGACTGGCTCATCGACATGGGGCCCGAGGGTGGTTCCGGTGGCGGCACGGTCGTCGCCGAGGGCACCCCGGAGGAGGTGGCCGAGGTCGCGGAGAGCTACACCGGGCAGTTCCTGAAAACGGTGCTGACGGACGCGTGAACCGCCGGGGCCCCGGATCCGTATCTCCCGACAGGCCCCGGAAAAGCACCGCGGGGCCGGCGCCGGGAGGTGCGGATGGTTCCTCGCCCGGCCGCGCTCGCCGTGGCCGCCACGCTGGCCGTGGTGGTGGCCGGATGCGGCACGGGCGGTGGCTCCGCGGCCGGGCCGCCGGCGGATCTGAACGGGATCACCACCGATGCCCTGGGCGCGGTGGTGGCCGACGCCCAGGGCCATGTGCTGTACCGCTTCGACGGTGACACGTCCCAGCCCCCGGTCTCGCACTGTTACGGGCCGTGCGCCGAGACGTGGCGGCCGGTGCTCACGTCCTCGAGCACCATCACCAGCCAGGGCCTCGCGCGGAACCTGGTCAGCGCCACCACCCGCGAGGACGGCAGCCAGCAGGTGACCCTGGCGGGCTGGCCGTTGTACCACTACGTCAAGGACACCGTCGCGAACCAGGCGGCGGGCCAGGGCATGGACGGCCGGTGGTTCGCGGTCACCCCGGCAGGCGGCAGGGCTGAAGCGTCTACTTCGGACAGTGGCGGTTACTGAGCTTCGCGCATACTGGGGTGGTGCGGCTCAACAGCTACCTGTTCCGGGACGACTGGTTCCTCGCCGCCCCGGCGAACAAGGTCTTCGCGACGGTCGTCGACCTGGCCGAATACCCGCGGTGGTGGTCCGATGTGCGTTCGGTGAGCAAGATCGACGAGGACACCGCCGAACTGGTCTGCCAGGCGACGCTGCCGTACCGGCTGGTGCTGCGGATGTCCCGGGCGGAGGAGGACGAGCCCGCCGGGAGGCTGGCCGTGCTGCTGGACGGGGATCTGCGGGGCTCGCTGTCGGCGCGGGTGCACCGCCGCCCGAGCGGCACGCTTTTGCAGATCCGCCAAGAGGTCGAGGCGACGAAGCCGTTGCTCCGCCGCCTCGCGCCGGTGGCGCGCCCGGTGTTCCTGCTCAACCACGCCCTGATGATGCGGCGTGGCCATGCCGGGCTGCGGGCGCGCCTGGCGTGACTGCTCAGGCTGGTACTTTTTCCCGTTCCGGCGCCGGTTCCGGGGTGCTCTCGTCGTCGACCATGGTCTCGTTGAACGGTTCCTGCCCGGACAGCACCAGGTGGGCCCGCTCGCGGTCGAACTCCTTGGTCCAGTTCCCGATCAGCACGGTGGCGACGGCGTTGCCCGCGAAGTTGGTGACCGCGCGCGCTTCCGACATGAACCGGTCGATGCCGAGGATGAACCCGACGCCGCCGACCAGGTCCGGCCGGTGCGACTGCAGCCCGCCCGCGAGCGTCGCGATGCCGGCGCCGCTGACGCCCGCGGCGCCCTTCGACGCGATGACCATGAACACCAGCAAGGAGATCTGCTCGCCGATCGAGAGCGGGCTGCCCTGCGCCGAGGCGATGAACAGGGTGGCCATCGTCAGATAGATCGCGGTCCCGTCGAGGTTGAACGAGTACCCGGTGGGCACCGTGATCCCGGCGACGGACCGGCTCACCCCGAGGTGCTGCATCTTCGCGATCAGCCGCGGCAGCGCCGACTCCGAGGACGATGTCGACACGATCAGCAGGAACTCCCGCGCGAGGTAGCGCATCAGGCTGAACACGCTGATCCGCGCGCCGAACCAGAGGATCGCGCCGAGTACCACGAACACGAACAGCACGCAGGTGATGTAGAAGCCGAGCATCACGACCAGCAGGCTGCGCAGCGCCGACCAGCCGGTGGCGCCGACGACCGCCGCGATCGCGCCGAACGCGCCGACCGGGGCGGCCCACATGATCATCGACAGGATGCGGAACACGAGCTTCTGGATGTGCTCGATCCCGCGCAGGACCGGTTTGCCCGCGGGGCCGAGCTTCTGCAGCGCGAACCCGGCCAGGAGGGCGACCAGCAGCGTCTGCAGCACCGAGCCTTCGGTGAACGCCGAGAGCAGTGACTCGGGGATGATGCCGAGCAGGAAGTCCGTGCTGCCCTCGCCGCCGGTGGCCTGCTGGTGTGCCTTGGCCGCGTCGGCCGGGTTGAGGTGCAGGCCCGAGCCAGGGTGCAGCAGGTTGCCCACCACGAGCCCGATCACGAGCGCGATCGTGGACATGGCGAGGAAGTAGCCGATCGCCAGCAGGCCCACCTTGCCGACCTTGGCGGCCTTGGCGACCGAGCCGATGCCCAGCACGATGGTGCAGAAGATGATCGGCGAGATCATCATCTTGATCAGGTTCACGAACCCGGTGCCCAGCGGGGCGAGCCCCTTGGCGAAGCCCGGGGCGGCGAATCCGACGATCACGCCGAGTACCACCGCGGCTATCACCGCGAGGTACAGGTAGTGCATCCCGTCGCGACGCCGTTTGCCGGTGTCGGCGGCAGAGTTGGTCGGCACCTTTGCCTCCTGAACTGTGTGTGTCGCCGCGCACGGGGCGGCGGAGTGGTTCAGGGGGACTATCCGGCGTCACCCGGTCGTGGGAAAGGTTGTGGTCATTGAGTTCGCGGACCCGAGCGGGGGCCGTCCGGCGTGTGCGCCTTATCGTCGACGCATGAAGAACCGGCGGTGGAGCCTCGCCCGGCAGCTGCTGCTGTTGCAGGTGGCGATGCTGGTCGTCCTCGTCGGGGTCGGCACCGGGCTGGCGTACCTGGACGCCTCGCACGCCGCCGACGACCGGGCCACCGAAGAGGTCCTCGCCGTGGCGGGCACGATCGCGGACGCGCCGACCGTCCGCAGTGCACTGTCCACATCGGACCCGAGTGCCGAGCTGCAGCCCTTCGCCGAGGACGTGCGCGGGGACACCAGGGTCGATTTCATCACGATCATGACCCCGGACGGCATCCGCTACACCCACCCGAACCCGGAGCTGATCGGCCGCCGGTACCTCGGCACGATCGAAGAGCCCCGCCAGGGCCGCACGTACACCGAGACCTACACCGGCACGCTCGGGCCGTCGATCCGCGCCGTGGTCCCGGTGTTCGACGGCGGTCACGTGGTCGCGCTCGTCGCGGTCGGCATCACGGTGCAGGCGATCTCGGCGGAACTGACCGAACGCCTCGTCCCGGTGTTCATCGCCGCCGTCGCCGTGCTCGCCGTCGGGATCACCGGCAGCGTGCTGATCAGCAGGCGGCTCGACAAACAGACCCGCGGCCTCGCCCCGGCCGAGCTGGGCAGCGTGTTCGCCTACTACGAGGCCACGCTGCGCGCGGTGCGGGAAGGGCTCGTGCTCGTCGACGACGACGGCCGGATCGCGTTGTGCAACAAGGGCGCGCGGGACCTGCTCGGCCTCGAAGGCGACCCTGCCGGCCGGGCCGTCGACGACCTCGGCCTGCCGGACACCCTGGCGGAATCGTTTCGTACCAAGGAGATCCGCACCGACGAGATCCACCTGACCGACTCCCGCGTGCTCGTCGTGAACACCGCCCCGGTGCACTCCGGGCAGCGGGCCCAGGGCACGGTCGTCACGTTGCGGGACCACACCGATCTGCAACAGCTCACCGGTGAGCTCGACACCGTGCGCGGGCTCGCGGAGTCGCTTCGGTCGCAGGCGCACGAGGCGGCGAACCGGCTGCACACCGTGGTGTCGCTGGTCGAAATCGGCAAACCCGAGGAGGCCGTCGAGTTCGCGACGGCGGAGCTGGAGATCGCGCAACGGCTCACAGACCACGTCGTCGGCGCGGTGTCCGAACCGGTGTTGTCCGCGCTGCTGCTGGGCAAAGCGGCCGAGGCGAGCGAGCGCGGGGCGGAGTTCGTGCTGACCGCCGACACCGCGTTGGACGAGCTCGACATCGCGCCCCGGGACCTCGTCACGATCCTGGGCAACCTGATCGACAACGCGCTCGACGCGGCGATCGGCAACGCGGCGCACGCCAGGCCGAAGGTCACCGTCACCGCGCGGGAAGAGGACGGCGGGCTGCTGCTGCGCGTGGCCGACAGCGGGCCGGGCGTGCGCGACAGCGAGGTGTTCCGCCGCGGCTGGTCGACCAAACCGCAGGACGGGCACGGCCTCGGGCTGGCGCTGGTGGATCAGGCCGTCCGCCGCTACCACGGCACAATCGAGGTCGCCAACGACGGTGGCGCCGTGTTCACCGTCCGCCTGCCGCGGGAGGAGAAGCCGTGATCCTGGTGCTCGTCGTCGAGGACGAGCCGGTGGCCGCCGAGGCGCACCGGCAGTACGTCGAGCGCGTCGCCGGGTTCACCGTCGCCGGGGTGGTGCATTCCGGCGCGGAGGCGCTGCGGTTCTGCGAACGGCACCACGTCGACCTGATCCTGCTCGACTTCTACCTTCCCGACACGCACGGCCTCGCGGTCTGCCGCGCCCTGCGCGCGGCGGGCAGCACCGCCGACGTCATCGCGGTGACCTCCGCGCGCGACCTCACCGTGGTGAAGGCCGCCGTGTCCGCAGGGGTTGTGCAGTATCTGCTCAAACCGTTCACCTTCGCTTCACTCAAAGAAAAGCTGGACCGCTACGCGCAGTTCCGGGGCAGCGAAGGCGAGGCGGCCGACCAGAGCGACGTCGACCGCGCGCTCGCCGCGCTGCGCACGCCCTCGCCCGCGCTGCCGAAAGGGCTGAGCGGCGAGACGCGGGACGCGATCGTGCGCGCCCTGCGTGAGCAGCCGCTTTCGGCGGGCGCGGCCGCCGAAGCCACCGGCGTTTCGCGGGTGACGGCGCGCCGCTACCTGGAACATCTGGCCGACGCGGGCCTGGTCCGGCGTGAGCCTCGATACGGACAGGTGGGCAGACCGGAGGTTTGGTACCACGCGGCCACCTGAGACCGTTACCATCCGGCGCATGAGCCAGCCATACCCTCAGCAGTTCCCGATCATGCTGTCCACAATGAACGATTTGCCGGGCTACAAGGTGGTCCGCGTGTTCGGCGAGGTCTTCGGCCTCACCGTGCGAAGCCGGAACATGTTCTCCACGATGGGCGCCGGTTTCAAGGCGATGGCGGGCGGTGAGCTCAAGGGTCTGTCCAAACTGCTCTCCGACTCCCGGTACGAAGCCCTCGGCCGGCTCGCCCAGGAGGCGATGCAGCACGGCGCGAACGCGGTGCTCGCGCTGCGCTTCGACTGCAACGAGATCGCCCAGACCGCCAGCGAGATCGCCGCCTACGGCACCGCTGTGTACGTGGTGCCCGAAGGCCAGGAGGGCATCCAGCAGCAACAGCAGCAGGCCGCCGCGCAGCAGCAACAGGCCGCGCAGTACCAGCAGCAGCAACAACAGCAGCAGTTTCAGCCCCCGCAGCAGGGCTACCCGCAGCAGTGAGCCGCCCGGTCCGGGGAGGGGGAGGCCTTCCCGGACCAGGTGGTGTCAGCGGAGCGAACGCCCGGCGAGCGCCCCGGTCGGGCGGCCGTCGTCGAGGGCGGCCACCCCGTTGACGAAGACGTACGGAATGCCCGCGGCCTGCTGCCGCGGGTCGTCGAAGGTCGCCGTGTCGGCCACGGTCTCCGGATCGAACAGCACCAGGTCCGCGGCGTAGCCGTCCTTGACGAGACCCCGGTCCGGCAGGCGCAGCCGGGCCGCCGCGCGCCCGGTCAGATGGGCCACACACTCGGCGAGGCCGAGCACGCCGAGCTCTCGCACGTAATGCCCGAGGTAGCGCGGGAAAGTGCCCCAGGCGCGCGGATGCGGCCGGTCCCCGACGAGCAGTCCGTCACTGCCGCCGGTGTGCGTACGGTGCCGCATGATCGCCCGCACGTTCTCCTCGTTGCCGACGTGCATCAGGCACGACGTGCCCAGCTGTTCGGAGACGAGGGTGTCGAAGAACAGGTCCACGGGCCGGATTCCCTTGTCCCGCGCGGAATCCGCGACGCTGCGCCCGACGAGGTGTGCGTTCTCCCGTCGCCGCACGCCGTTGATCTCGATGGCCGACCAGTCCACCACCACGCCGTGCGCGCCGTCGGACCCCGTTTCCTCCAGTGCCTCCCTGATCCGCTCCCGTTCGTCCACATCGGACAGCCGTCGTAGCGTCTCGTCGAGCCCGCCCGAAGCGGCCCAGCTGGGCAGCAGCGCCGACAGGTACGTGGCGCCGGGCAGGTACGGGTATGTGTCGAGCGTGATGTCCGCGCCGTTGTCGAGCGCTTCGTCGAGCAAGGCCAGCAGCTCCGGCGCGCGCCCTTTGTTGACCGGGAAGTTCAGCGTCGCGTGCGCGAGGTGCAGCGGGCAGCGGGCGCGTCGGCACACGTCGACCATCTCCGCGAACGCCTCCAGCGCGCCGGCGCCGTAGCTGCGGTGGTGCGGGCTGTAGTAGCCGCCGTGCGCGCCGACGACTTCGCACAGCGCGACCAGTTCGTCGTCGTCGGCGTACATCCCCGGCGTGTAGGTGAGGCCCGAGGACATCCCGGCGGCACCCTCGGCGAGTCCGGTGGCGACGAGGTCGCGCATGGTGTCCACTTCGGACTCCGTCGCCGGCCGGTCGTCCGCGCCGACGGCCAGCATCCGCACCGTGCCCTGCGGCACGAGATACGCGGCGTTGACGGCGATCCCGGCGTCGAGGCGGTCGAGGTACTCGCCGACCGAGCGCCAGTTCCAGTCGAACCCGGCGGGGTCGTCGTTCCATCCCGCGAGCTGACGGCGCATCGCGGCGAGAGTGGCGTCGTCGACCGGGGCGTAGGACAGGCCGTCCTGGCCGAGCACTTCGGTCGTGACGCCCTGGGAGACCTTCGCCAGATGGTCCGGCGCGGCCAGCAGCTGCAGATCCGAATGCGAGTGCATGTCGACGAACCCGGGCGCCAGCACCAGATCCCCGGCGTCGATCACCCGGCGCCCGGTGAGCGACTCGCCGAGCACGATCCGGCCGTCGCGGATCCCGGCGTCGGCGCGGAACGGCGGGCGGCCGGTGCCGTCCGCGATCCGGGCGCCGCGGAGGACGACGTCCATCAGAAGAAGGTCCGGACGAACTCGACCACGGTTTCCCCGTCCACCACGGGAAGCAGTGACCATTTGTCGAACACGGTGCACGGATGCGAGAGCCCGAGCCCGACCCAGTCGCCGACCTCCAGCGGCGAGCCCGGCGGCAGCGCGAGGAACGTGTGCTGGTCGTTCATCGCGGTCGCGCGGTGCCCGGTCAGCTCCGTGGTGACCCCGTCCCGGCGGTGCAGCTGCGGCTCGGGCATCCCCTCGTCGAAGGAGGCGTCCCGCTTTCCGAGTGTCAGCAGCGCCAGCTCGCCGGTGGGCTTCGAGGTGACCTGCGCCCACGCGCGCAACGCGGAGCGCAGGGGAGGGGCGCCGGTGATCCGCGGCCGCTCGCCCAGCGGGGAGATGCCGCGGTAGAAGCCGTCGTCGTGCGTGACGTACGAGCCACTGCGCAGCACCGGCGCCACGCTCAGCTCGCCGGGCCAGCCGGTGAGGGCGTCGGCGACCTGGTCGAAGTAGGCGCTGCCGCCCGCGGTGACGATCACCTCGTCCACATCGGCGAAGAAACCCTTGTGCGCCAAAGTGATCGTGAACTCGCGAAGCCGCCGCAGGTACGCCTCGACGATCTCTCGTGAGCGTTCGGTGGCGTCGTGCGCCAGCGCGCCCTCGTAGCCGCTGACACCGGCCAGCCGCAACGCCGGACTGTCGCGAACGGCCTCGGCCACAGCGAGCGCGGCGGCGTCGTCGCGCGCGCCGGTGCGGCCCGGCTCGCCGCCCAGCTCGACCAGCACGTCGACCGGCCTCGACGCGCCGCGAAGCGCGTCCGTCATCAGCTCGACCGAACGGACGGTGTCCACCCAGCAGCTGAACTCGAAACCCGGGTCGGCGTCCAGCTCCGCGCCCAGCCAGCGCAGCGCGGCGGGATCGACGAGCTGGTTCGCGAGCAGCACGCGCGAGACGCCGAAAGCCCGGTACACGCGCAGCTGACCGGCGTTGGCGGCCGTCATGCCCCAGGCGCCGTGCGCGATCTGCCGGGCGAACAGCTGCGGGGCCATCGTCGTTTTCCCGTGCGGCGCAAGGTGAAGCCCGCGTTCGGCGCACCAGGCGGCCATGGTCCGGAGGTTGTGCTCGAGCGGGCCGGCCTCCAGTACGACGACCGGCCCGAGGAAGCCGTCGGCGAACAGGTCCGGTCGGCGCGCGGCGGCATCGGCGAGGGAGAGCCCGAAGAGATCGGACGGCACGGCCTTGAACCGCCAGTCGAGCCGTTCTTCGCCGAGCGCGGCCACCGCCGCGCGGTCGAGGGAGCAGGTGGAGAAGGTCACCAGCCCTCCGTAGCATCGCTTCCGTGCGGGGTCAACGGCCGCCGCGCGGAAGTGTCCGTCCACAGTGGAATGAAGGAGTGTCGATGGCGAAGGTCGCGATCACCACCGCGAAGGCGCCGAAACCGGCCGCCCATTACTCGCCGGGGGTGCGCAAGGGCAACCTGCTCCAGGTCGCGGGCCAGGTCGGCATCGACCCGGCGACCGGAAAGCCCGCGGGCCCGACGGTCGCCGAGCAGGCGCGCCAGGCGTTCGCGAACGTGGAGGCGATCCTCGCGGAGGGCGGCTCCGGCTTCGACGACGTGATCATGGTGCGCGTCTACCTGACCGACACGGCGCACTTCGCGGAGTTCAACGAGGTGTACAACGAGCTGGTGAAAGAGCCCTACGCGGCCCGCACCACGGTGTACGTCGGCCTGCCCGCCGGGCTCCTCGTGGAGATCGACGCGCTCGCCGTGCTCGACTGACGACGGGGTCAGTGCACCGGGCCGGTGTACTTCTCGCCGGGGCCCTGGCCTGGCGCGTCGGGCACGGCCGAGGCCTCGCGGAAGGCCTTCTGCAGGGACTGCAGCCCGTCGCGCATCGGGGCCGCGTGCATGCCGAGGTACTCCGCCGAGGCGGTGATCAGCCCGGCCAGCGCGGTGATCAGCCTGCGGGCTTCGTCCAGGTCGCGGCGGGGGCTGGAGTCCGGGTCCTCGTCGGCGAGGCCGAGCCGCTCCGCCGCCGCCGACATCAGCATGACCGCGGCGCGGCTGATCACCTCGACGCTCGGGATGTCCTGCAGCTCGCGGACGCCGGGGGAATTTTCGGGCTGGTCAGAAGCGTTGGAAAGCACGTCTGGTACCCTTCCACGTGCGACCAGCCTCCGAGCGATCGGGGGCCGCAAGTGGAGCCCCGCTCCCACCCGCGTCGCCGCCTCAGGTGGCCGGGTCCGGTCTCGCCACAGCGTGGCGAAGCGTCCGTGCTTATGGGGCGCGATCGGAAAGCAGGGCCCCGCGTACCGGTGAGTTTCGCACCGGAGCCGGGGCCTTCGGTATGTGGGCACCAGGTCGAGAAGCCAGAAGAACTGAACTCGGACCAAGGAGGCCACATCAGCTCCGAGACACGCATCAACGACCGCATCCGCGTTCCCGAGGTCCGCCTGGTCGGACCCAACGGTGAGCAGGTCGGGATCGTCCGGATCGAGGATGCGCTCAGGCTCGCCCAGGAGGCGGATCTCGACCTCGTCGAGGTCGCGCCGCAGGCGCGCCCACCGGTCTGCAAGCTCATGGACTTCGGAAAGTTCAAGTACGAGAGCGCGCAGAAGGCCCGCGACTCACGTCGCAACCAGCATCTGACGGTCATCAAAGAGCAGAAGCTGCGGCCGAAGATCGACCAGCACGACTACGAGACGAAGAAGGGCCACGTGTCCCGCTTCCTCTCCGCCGGCAACAAGGTCAAGGTCACCATCATGTTCCGTGGCCGCGAGCAGTCCCGGCCGGAGCTCGGCTTCCGGCTGCTGCAGAAGCTCGCCGACGACGTGCAGGAGCTCGGCTACGTCGAGTCGTCGCCGAAGCAGGACGGCCGCAACATGATCATGGTGCTGGCGCCGCACAAGAACGCGAAGGCCAAGCAGAAGGCGGCCAGGGAGCCGGTCGAGTCCTAGGCCGAGCCGACGACGCAAGTCCGCAGCACACCGGGGAATCCGGTGTGCTGCACCATGAAAGAGAGCAAGCAATGCCCAAGATGAAGACGCACAGCGGGACCTCCAAGCGGATCCGGGTCACCGGCACCGGCAAGCTGCGCCGCCAGAAGGCCGGCCGCCGCCACCTGATGGAGAAGAAGGCCAGCAAGGTCACCCGCCGCCTGGAGGGCACCACCGAGGTCGCCAAGAACGACGTCGGCCGCGTGAAGCGCCTCCTCGGCCGCTGAGCCGCTCCCAGACTTTGTAAACCCCCCGGGGCGGAAGATCGCGCCCCCTGAGATCGACAGGATGGACCCGTGGCACGCGTCAAGCGGGCGGTCAACGCCCAGAAGAAGCGTCGCGCAACTCTCGAACTGGCCAGCGGCTACCGCGGCCAGCGTTCGCGGCTGTACCGCAAGGCCAAGGAGCAGACGCTCCACTCGCTCAACTACGCCTACCGGGACCGCCGCGCCCGCAAGGGTGACTTCCGCCAGCTGTGGATCACCCGCATCAACGCGGCCGCCCGCCAGAACGGCGTCACCTACAACCGGTTCATCCAGGGTCTGAAGGCCGCCGGCGTCGAGGTCGACCGCAAGGTGCTGGCCGACCTCGCCGTCAACGACGCCGCCGCGTTCACCGCGCTGGCCGAGGTCGCCAAGCAGCACGTGAGCACCGGCGAAGAGAAGAAGTCGGCCTGAGCGCCGAGTACTCGCAGCCCGGGGCGGAACCGTTCACCCAGCGGTCCCCCCGGGTTGTTGCTGCCCGGCGGCTGACGCGCCGTCCGGAACGCGAGAAGGCGGGCCGCTTCCTGGCCGAGGGCGCGAACGCCGTCGGCGCCGCGCTGGAGCGCGAGGCCGCGCGGGAGCTGTTCGTCACCGAGCGCGCCGCGCAGGCCCATCCCGGCCTCGTCACGGCCGCGCTGGAGCAGGGCATCCGCGTCTCGGCGATCACCGAGCGCGCGGCCGACGGCCTGTCGGAAACCGTGACCCCGCAAGGGATCGTGGCCGTCTGTGACCTGCTCGACCGCCCGCTCGAAGGCCTGCTGGCGCCCGGCGCGCGGCTCGTCGCGGTGCTGGCCGACGTCGCCGACCCGGGCAACGCGGGCACGGTCATCCGGGTCGCGGACGCCGCCGGCGCCGACGCGGTGATCCTCGCCGGGGACAGTGTGGATCCGCACAACGGCAAGTGCGTGCGCGCGTCCGCGGGCAGCCTGTTCCACCCGCCCCTGGCGCGCGTGCGTGACACCGCGGCGGCGCTCGAAGCGTGCCGCGCCGCGGGCCTGCGGCTGCTGGGCGCGCACGGCTACGCCGAAACGGAGCTGGACTCGATGCCGCTGGACAGGCCGGTGGCCTGGGTGTTCGGCAACGAGGCGCACGGGCTTTCCCCGGAGGTGCTGGAGTCGGTCGACGAGGCCGTCCGCATCCCGATCTACGGCGCCGCGGAAAGCCTCAACCTGGCCACGGCCGCGGCGGTCTGCCTGTACGCCAGCGCGATGGCCTCCCGCAGGTCGAACGGAGGGTGACCGGCCCTCACCCGAGGGCTGTCGCCTAGAATCCTCCGGTAATCGTCTACGTGTGCTCGCGCCGAGCCGCGGACCGTTCCAGCGGACGCTGAGGAGTTATGTCCGGAGCCAACGACAAGCAGGACCCGAAGCCGGCCGAGGCCCTCACGGCCGAAACCCTGCAGGCCGCCGTCAAGAGCGCCGAGACGGAGTTCGAGCAGGCCAAGGACCTCGACGAGCTGGCCGCGGTCAAGCCGGCCCACCTCGGTGACCACTCGCCGCTGCTGGTGGCCCGCCGGGCCATCGGCGCGCTGCCCAAGGCCGAGAAGGCCGACGCGGGCAAGCGGGTCAACGAAGCGCGCCAGGCGATCCAGGGCGCTTTCGACGCCCGCCGCGCCACGCTCCAGGCGGAGCGGGACGAGCGCGTGCTCCGCGAAGAGGCTGTCGACGTCACGCTGCCGTGGGACCGCGTGCCCCGCGGCGCGCGGCATCCGATCACCACGGTCAGCGAGCGGGTCGCCGACGTCTTCGTGGCGATGGGCTGGGAGGTCGCCGAAGGCCCCGAGCTCGAGGCGGAGTGGTTCAACTTCGACGCGCTGAACTTCGGCAAGGACCACCCGGCCCGCCAGATGCAGGACACGTTCTACGTCGGCGAGCCCGGCTCCGGCCTGGTCCTGCGCACGCACACCTCCCCGGTGCAGGCCCGCACGCTGCTGCACCGTGACCTGCCGGTGTACGTCGTGTGCCCGGGCCGCACCTACCGCACCGACGAGCTGGACTCCACGCACACCCCCGTGTTCTCCCAGGTCGAAGGCCTCGCGGTGGACAAGGGCATCACCATGGCCCACCTCAAGGGCACCCTCGACGCGTTCGCCCGCGCGATGTTCGGGAGCAAGTCGAAGACCAGGCTGCGCCCGCACTTCTTCCCCTTCACCGAGCCCTCGGCGGAGGTCGACGTGTGGTTCGAGGAGAAGAAGGGCGGTGCCGGCTGGGTCGAATGGGGCGGCTGCGGCATGGTCAACCCCAACGTGCTGCGCGCCTGCGGCGTGGATCCCGAAGTGTATTCGGGCTTCGCGTTCGGCATGGGCCTGGAACGGACCCTGCAGTTCCGCAACGGCATCCCCGACATGCGCGACATGGTCGAGGGCGACGTGCGGTTCACCCTTCCCTTCGGAACGGAGGCATAGTGCGAGTCCCCGTAAGCTGGCTCACCGAGCATCTCGACGCCGGCGAGGTCGGACCGCAGGAGCTGGCCGACGCCTTCGTCCGCATCGGGATCGAGGTCGACGGCATCCACCGGCTCGGCGAGGTGACCGGGCCGGTCGTGGTCGGCCGCGTCGCCGAGATCGAGGAGCTGACCGGTTTCAAGAAGCCGATCCGCTACTGCCGCGTGGAAACCGGCGAGGAGGTCACCCCCGAGGACGAAGAGTCCGAAGAGGACAGTGGCCCGCACGGCATCAAGACGCGCGGCATCGTCTGCGGCGCCACGAACTTCGCCGAGGGCGACCTCGTGGTGGTGGCGCTGCCGGGCGCCGAGCTGCCCGGCGGGTTCGCCATCGCGCAGCGCAAGACCTACGGCCGCGTCAGTGACGGCATGATCTGCTCCGCCCGCGAGCTCGGCCTCGGGGACGACCACACCGGCATCCTCGTGCTCCCGCCCGCCACCGCCTCTCCCGGCGATGATGCGCTGGCGATCCTCGGCCTGGACGACACGGTGCTCGAGCTCGCCCCCACGCCGGACCGCGGCTACGCGCTGTCGGTGCGCGGGCTCGCCCGTGAGCTGGCGTGCGCGCTCGACGTGCCCTTCGGCGACCCGGCCTCGCTGGAGCTGCCGGAGCCAGAGGGCGAGGCGTGGCCGGTGCACATCGAGGACGAGACGGGCTGCTCCCGCTTCGTGCTGCGCCGGGTCACCGGGCTGGACGCGGGCGCGCCCACCCCCTGGTGGATGCGGCGCAGGCTGCTGCTGTCCGGGATCCGGTCGATCTCGCTGGCCGTGGACGTGACCAACTACGTGATGCTCGAGCTCGGGCATCCGCTGCACGCCTTCGACACCTCCTCGGTGAAGGGCGACCTCGTGGTCCGGCGCGCGAAGCCGGGCGAGAAGCTGTCCACTTTGGACGACGTCGAGCGCGAGCTGGACCCGGACGACATGGTGATCGCCGACGACTCCGGGGTCATCTCGCTGGCGGGCACGATGGGTGGCGCCGGCACCGAGATCAACACCGAGAGCACCGACGTGCTGCTCGAAGCGGCCCACTGGGACCCGCCCTCGATCAGCCGCACCGCCCGCAGGCACAAGCTGTTCTCCGAGGCCGCCAAGCGGTTCGAGCGGTTCACCGACCCGCAGCTGTGCCCGGCCGCCGTCGAGCTGGCCGCTCGGCTGCTGCGCCGCTACGGCGACGGCAGCATCCAGCCCGGCCGCACCGACGTCGGGCACGTCGAGCCGATGGCGCCGGTGACCATGCCGATCGACCTGCCGGACCGGTTCGCGGGCGTGCGCTACGAGCGCGGCGTCACCGTGCGGCGGCTCGGCCAGATCGGCTGCAAGGTCAGTGTCGGCACCTCCGACGAGGGCACGGCCCAGGTCATCGCGACCCCGCCGAGCTGGCGCGGGGATCTGCTGCAGCCCGCGGACCTGGTGGAGGAGGTGCTGCGGCTGGAGGGGTACGAAAGCATCCCGTCCACGCTGCCGCCCGCCCCGCCCGGCACCGGGCTGACCGAGCACCAGCGCCGCCGCCGCACCGTTTCCCGCGCGCTCGCCGACGCCGGGTACGTCGAGGTACTGCCCTTCCCGTTCATGTCCGCGTCCACGTGGGACGCGTTCGGCCTCGCCGAGGACGACGTCCGCCGGCGGACCGTGCGGGTACAGAACCCGCTCGAGGCGGACAAGGACCAGATGGCGAGCTCGCTGCTGCCCGGTCTGCTGGACACGTTGCAGCGCAACGTTTCCCGCGGGTTCAAGGACGTCGCTCTGTTCCACATCGGACAGGTCGTGCTGCCGGGGGCGAACCCGCTGCCGGTGCCCGAGCTGGGCGTCGAGCACCGGCCCAGCGAAGAAGAGCTGGGCAAACTGGAGGCCGCGGTGCCCCCGCAGCCGCTGCACGTGGCCGTGGTGCTCGCCGGTGAGCGTGAGCGCTCCGGCTGGTGGGGCCAGGGCCGGCAGGCCGGCTGGGCCGACGCCGTCCAGGCGGCCCGCACCGTGGGCGCCGCCGCCGGTGTCGAGCTGCGGGTGCGCGCCGCGGACCTGCCGCCGTGGCACCCCGGCCGCTGCGCCGAGCTGCTCGTCGGTGACTGGCCGGTCGGGCACGCCGGTGAGCTGCACCCGAAGGTGGTGGAAGCGCTCGGCCTGCCCAAGCGCACGGTCGTGATGGAGCTGGACCTCGACGCCATCCCGTTGCCGGACAAGCGCCCGGCTCCGTCGGTGTCGCCGTACCCGCCGGTGCTGCTCGACGTGGCGCTGGTGGTGGACGCCAAGGTGCCGGCGGCCGATCTCGCCGAGGCGATCACCGCCGGCGGCGGTGAGCTGCTGGAGGACGTGGCCCTGTTCGACGCCTACACCGGTGACCAGGTGGGCGAGGGCAAGCGTTCGCTGGCCTACAAGCTGCGTTTCCGCGCGCCGGATCGCACGCTCACCGTCGAAGAGGCCACCAAGGCCCGTGACGAGGCCGTCGCCGAGGCCGCTTCCCGGTTCGGGGCCGTGCTCCGCGGCTGAGTTCTCCGGTCTGCCGCGCCGTCCTGAGTGGACGGCGCGGCAGCCTGCTTTCAGCCCTTCACGTGCTTGAGCGCCTCGCGGACCGACAGCGGGGAAAGCCCAGGGTGCTCGTCCACGAACCGCAGCACCCAGGCGGGATCGATCCGGGCGTGCTGCCGCAGTGCCCAGCCGATTCCCTTGCGCAGGAAGAAATCCCGCTCGCCGATGCTGGCTTCGATCGCGAAGGCCAGCAACCCGATGTCGATGTCCTGCTTCGCGCCGAGCTGGCAGATGATCGCCGTGCGGCGGCGCCAGTGGTCTTCGTCCACCGCCCAGCGGCGCAGCTGCGGCAACAGGATTTCCGGCTCCGCGCGCAACAACGGGCCCACCCGGCGGACGGCCACCTCGTCCACGTAATCCCACCAGGCACCGGTCACGATGAGCTCCTCGTACAACGGCAGCAAGGAACTGTCCTGCCAGCGCTGATAGAGGCGGTGGCCCGTGAGGTCGATCGCGACGTACCGCTCCTCCCGAAAACCGGCCTCCCGCCACAGTTCCCGGACGGCGGAAACGAAGGATTCCTTGTCCGGCAACGGGAAATCGGCGAACCAGCGGCGCGTGAGCCGGGCGCGCGCCGGTTTCGGAACCCCGTGGAACGGCAGCTCGGATTTCATGTAGCGGCGCATTTCCGGCGCCTTCACCGGATCCCCGGCCGAAGCCAGTCCGGTCCGCACTGTCCGCACGAAATCCGCCACGGTGTCCACCTCGCGAGCCTAACCGGAAGAGAAGACGAAAGTCGGGTGGCGAAAACCGCCGGGATCGGAGAGGTTGGTCCGAACCGTTGCTCGCTTCCACCGGGAGTCGGTGGAAATGTCGACGAAAAGGACCGAAGTGAACAAACTCTTCTCCACGATCGCGTCGGCGGGCGTGCTCGCCGGGTGCCTGGTGGCCGTGCCGTCGGCGGCCGCCGCCCCGGCCGCGCCCGATTTCCAGCCGGCACCGATCGCCTGGGGCGCCTGCGCTTCCCCGAGCCTGCAGAAGGCCGGCGCCCAGTGCGGCTTCCTCGAAGTGCCGATGGACTACGCCGATCCCGCCGGCGCCAAGGTCTCCCTCGCCGTATCGCGCGTGCAGCACACCACGCCGCAGTCGCAGGGCGTCATGCTGGTGAACCCGGGCGGGCCCGGCGGTTCCGGGCTCGGGCTTTCGGTACTGGGCAAGGACGTGCCCAACCATGCGGGCGACTCCTACGACTGGATCGGCTTCGATCCGCGTGGCGTCGGCTCCAGCAAGCCCGCGCTCTCCTGCGACGCGAACTACCTCGGCTACAACCGGCCGGACTATGTGCCGACCACGCCGCAGCTGGAGCAGACCTGGCTCGCCACCACGAAGTCCTACGCCGCCGCGTGCGCGAAGAACGGCCCGCTGCTGGACCACATGAAGACCACCGACGTCGCGCAGGACATGGAATCCCTGCGGAAGGCGCTCGGCCAGCCGCAGATCAACTACTACGGCTTTTCCTACGGCACCTATCTCGGGCAGGTGTACTCGACGCTCTACCCCGAGCGGGTGCGGCGGATGGTGCTCGACAGCAGCGTGGACCCGCGCAAGGTGTGGTACCAGGCCAACCTCGACCAGGACGTGGCCTTCGACCGCAACATCAAGATCTACTTCGACTGGATCGCGAAGTACGACAGCGTCTACCACCTCGGGACCTCGGGCGACGCCGTCGAGCGGCTCTGGTACTCCGAGCAGCAGAAGCTCGAGGCGCACCCCGCGGGCGGCGTGATCGGCCCCGACGAGTGGAGCGACATCTTCCTGCAGGCCGGGTACTACCGGTTCGGCTGGGAGGACATGGCGAAGGCGTTCAGCGGCTGGGTGCACAACGGTGACTGGCAGACACTGAAGACGCTCTTCGACAGCACGGACACCCCCGGCGACGACAACGGTTTCGCCGTCTACAACGCGGTGCAGTGCACCGACACGCAGTGGCCGACGAGCTGGCACCGGTGGAAGACCGACAACTGGGCCACCTACCGGCGCGCGCCCTTCGAAACCTGGGGCAACGCCTGGTACAACGCGCCCTGCATGTCCTGGCCCGCGAAGGCGGGCAAGCCCGTGCGCATCGACGGCACGCGGGTGACGAGCGCACTGCTGATCGACGAGGAGCTGGACGCCGCGACCCCCTTCGCGGGCAGTCTCGAGGTGCGCCGGCGATACCCGCATTCCAGCCTGATCAGCGAACCCGGCGGCGCCACGCACGCCGACTCGCTCTCCGGTGACTCCTGTGTCGACGATCAGGTGGCGGACTACCTCGCGACGGGCAAGCTGCCGCAACGCAAACCCGGCAACGGCCCGGACACCACCTGCGCGCCGCTGCCCGACCCCGTGCCCGCCGGCGCGGCTGCCGCGAAGTCGGACACCACTGCGGCGAGCCAGGCGAAGCAGCCGTTGGAGCTGCAGCAGGCTCTCGTGCATCACTGAGCGGACGGTCATCGCTGCCCCGGCATGAGGTCCGGGGCGGCGAGGCCGTACCGCGCGACGAGCCGGGGATAGCGGCGCCGCAAGGATTCCCGGTCGGTCTGCAGTGGTTCGCCCGGAGGCGGGCCCGCCGGCTCGGCCACGCCGAGTGCCTGGCGGATCGCCTCCTCGAACACCCGCCTGTCCTCCTCCGGATCATGCGGTGGCAGCAGCCTTTCGGGCGCCGCGCGCAGTAGCCCGGCCGCCGCCGCGATCTCCCCAGGCTCCACGGCCCACGAGGCCAGTTCGTCCGGATCGGCGAGCACACGGCGGAAATCGCGCCGGCCGCGCAGCACCAGCCAGCTGATCGCGTCGGCGAAGCCCGCGATGCCGCCCGCGCCGGGCAGGGTGCCGAACGCGGCCAGGAGATCCCAGCCGCGGGCACGGCGGTGCACCCCGACCAGCTCCCGGTGGAATCTGATCACCTCGGGCGCGGCTTCTTCTTCCAGCAGCCGGCGCACGCCGGCCAGCGTGTCCGGCCCGGACTGCTCGCGTGCGGTGGCGATGAGACGCCACAGAAAACGTTCCCCCATCTTGGACCCCCAGTCCCTCGTGATGGCTTCCGCTCACGGTACGACGGGGCACCGACAATTTCGGTGCGGAGTCGCCCGGGGACGTTCGGTGACGAAAACTGTCGGTGGGTGCCGCTAGCGTCTCCGGCATGAACATCATCGAGGAGCACCGGACCAAGGTCCGGGCCGGCGAGAACACCTTTTCCATCGAGGTCACCACGCTGCCGGGTGGTGACCGGCCCGACCGGCTCGTACTGAGCGTGGGCGGGGCGGGCGAGCAGGGCGAGTCCGTCGTGGACGGGCAGCTGGAGATCGCCGCTTCGGCGATCGAATCGCTGGGGGCCGTGCTGTCCGAAACGCTCCGACATCACGCGGCAGTGAGCGCCTCGGGTGAGCGAAGAGCGCGTGCCCGCCCGGCCGCGCAGGGGCGCCCGTGGACACCGGAGCTCGACGTGGAGCTGGAGCGCCGGTGGATCGCGGGTGATCCGGTGGCCGAGATCGCGCAGCATTTCGAGCGTTCGCCGGGCGGGGTCCGCGCCCGGCTGCCCCGCGTGGGCTGCGATCCGGAGCGCCCGGGAGAGTACCTGCCCGAGCCGCCGAGCCAGCGGGTGCCCGGGGGAGAGGAGGCCGGGTCGTGAAGGCCTGATGTGGCGAACTCCTCCGCGCCGGGTCTCGGCCCGGCGCGGAGGAGGACGTACGGTCGGGTCGGGACGCGTTCCGTTTCCGGGGGCACATGAGCCCGCCCACTCCGGATTGATTGAACTTGCGTCGCCATGCATAATCATTCGTATGACGATGAAGGTCGCGGTCGCCGGGGCGAGCGGCTACGCGGGCGGGGAGGTCCTCCGCCTGCTGCTCACGCACCCCGAGGTGGAAATCGGCGCGCTCACCGCCGCCAGTAGCGCGGGCACTCCGCTGGGGCAGCACCAGCCGCACCTGGCGCCGCTGGCCGGCCGGGTGCTGGGCGAGACCACGCCGGAAACCCTCGCGGGGCACGACGTCGTCTTCCTCGCCCTGCCGCACGGTCACTCGGGTGAGGTCGCGGCGCGGCTCGGGCCGGATGTCCTCGTCGTCGATCTCGGCGCGGACCACCGGCTCGCCGACGCGGGCGACTGGCAGCGCTGGTACGGCGGGGAGCACGCGGGCACGTGGCCGTACGGGCTGCCCGAACTGCCGGGTGCGCGGGAGAAACTGGCCGGCACCAAGCGGATCGCGGTGCCGGGCTGCTTCCCGACCGGGGGTTCGCTCGCGCTCGCGCCTGCGCTCGGTGCCGGGCTGGTGCGGCCGGAGGTCTCCATCGTCTCGGTCACCGGCACGTCCGGCGCGGGCAAGAGCCTGAAGCCGCACCTGCTCGGCGCGGAGGTGATGGGTTCGGCCAGTGCCTACGGCGTCGGCGGCGCGCACCGGCACACGCCCGAGTTCGCGCAGAACCTCGGCGCGGTCGCGGGGGAGCGGGTCACGGTGTCCTTCACGCCGGTGCTCGCCCCGATGCCGCGCGGGATCCTGACCACCGCGAGCGCGCCGCTGGCATCCGACGTGGACCTCGCGGCCGTGCGCGCGGTGTACGAAAAGGCTTACGGCGCAGAGCCTTTCGTGCAGCTGCTGCCCGAGGGCTCCTGGCCGTCCACCGCGGCCACGCTGGGGTCGAACAACGTCCAGCTGCAGGTCGCGATCGACGCCGACGCCGGGCGCCTGATCGTGATCGCGGCCATCGACAACCTGACCAAGGGCACCGCGGGAGGTGCGATCCAATCCATGAACATCGCGCTCGGCCTGCCCGAGACCACCGGACTCTCGACCGTAGGAGTGGCCCCGTGACCGTCACCGGACCGAAGGGATTCCGTGCCGCCGGCGTGGCGGCCGGGATCAAGCAATCCGGCGCGCTCGACCTCGCCCTCGTGGTCAACGACGGGCCGGAGTCGGCGGCCGCGGGCGTGTTCACCCGCAACGCGGTCAAGGCCGCCCCGGTGCTGTGGTCGCAGGAGGTGCTGCGGCACCGCAAGCTGCGCGCGGTCGTGCTGAACTCCGGCGGCGCGAACGCGGCCACCGGTCCCGGCGGTTTCCAGGACACGCACGCCACCGCCGAAAAGGTCGGCGAGGTCTTCGAAACCGGGGCCATCGAGGTCGCCGTGTGCTCCACCGGCCTCATCGGCGAACGGCTCCCGATGGACGCCGTACTGTCCGGAGTGGACACTGCGGCGAAGGCGCTGGACGCCTCGCCGGAGGCGTCGCTGAACGCGGCCACCGCGATCATGACCACCGACACGAAACCCAAGCAGAGCTGGAAGTCCCACGCCGCGGGCTGGAGCATCGGCGGGTTCGCCAAGGGCGCGGGCATGCTCGCGCCGGATCTCGCCACCATGCTGTCGGTGATCACCACCGACGCCGTCCTCGAAGGCGACGCGCTCGACGCGGCACTCCGTGCCGCCACCCGGGTCACCTTCGACAGGCTCGACGTGGACGGCGGCACGTCCACGAACGACACGGTGCTGCTGTTGTCCTCCGGTGCCAGCGGAGTCACGCCGGCGCTCGACGATTTCACCGAACTGCTGACGGCGGTCAGCCTTGATCTCGTCCTCCAGCTGCGTGCCGATTCCGAAGGCGCGACGAAGGACGTGGACGTCGTCGTGCGGGGCGCGGCCAGTGAGCAGGACGCGATCAACGTCGGCCGCACGGTCGCCGAGGACAACCTGGTGAAGACGGCGCTGTTCGGCTCGGACCCGAACTGGGGCCGGATCGCGATGGCGGTCGGCCGCTCCCAGGCCGAGGTGGACCCGGCCACGCTGTCGATCACGATCAACGGCGTCCCGCTGTTCGCGCACGGCACCACCGCCGAAGACCGGAGCGCGGCCGATCTGAGCGGGCGCGCCATCGAGCTCGTGATCGACCTCGGCGTCGGCACCAGCACGGCCACGATCTACACCACGGACCTCTCGCACGGTTACGTCGAAGAGAACAGCGCGTACTCCTCATGAGCCCTTCCGAAGCGTTGATCCCCGCCGACGAGCGGCTGGCCACCGCCGCGGAGAAGGCGGGCGTGCTGATCGAGGCGCTGCCCTGGCTGCAGCGGTTCCACGGCGCGACGGTGGTGATCAAGTACGGCGGCAACGCCATGATCGACGACGAGCTGAAGCACGCCTTCGCGCAGGACATGGTGTTCCTGCGGCTGGCCGGGCTGCACCCCGTCGTCGTGCACGGCGGCGGCCCGCAGATCACCGCGATGCTCAAGCGGGTCGGGCTCGCCGGGGAATTCAAGGGCGGGCTGCGCGTCACCACCCCCGAGACGATGGACATCGTGCGGATGGTGCTGGTCGGCCAGGTCAGCCGCGAGCTGGTCGGCTTGATCAACGCGCACGGCCCGTACGCGGTCGGGATCTCCGGTGAGGACGCGAAGCTGTTCCTCGCCGAGCGCAAGCACGCCACGGTCGACGGCGAAGCGGTCGACGTCGGCCTGGTCGGCGAGGTCGCCGAGGTCAACCCGGACGCGGTGCTCGACATCGTCAACGCGGGCCGCATCCCGGTCGTCTCCACCGTCGCCCCGGACGTGGATGGCGTGGTGCACAACGTGAACGCCGACACCGCGGCGGGCGCGCTCGCGGCCGCGCTGGGCGCCGAGAAGCTCGTGGTGCTGACCGACGTCGAAGGCCTCTACGCCAACTGGCCCGACCGTTCCTCGCTGGTCGACCGGATCCGCGTGGACCGGCTCGAGCAGCTGCTGCCCACCCTCGCGAGCGGCATGATCCCGAAGATGGAGGCCTGCGTACGCGCGGTCCGCGGCGGAGTCCGCGGCGCGCACGTGATCGACGGCCGCATCGCGCATTCCGTGCTGCTCGAAGTGTTCACCTCCCGCGGGATCGGCACGATGGTGCTGCCAGAACAGGAGCAGGCATGACCCCGGTAACCTCCAATGTGGACGGTCAGCGGCACTGGCAGTCCGCGCTGATGAACAACTACGGCACCCCCGAGCTGACCCTGGTGCGCGGTTCCGGCGCCGAGGTCTGGGACGCCGACGGCAAGGCCTACGTCGACCTGCTCGGCGGCATCGCGGTCAACGCGCTCGGCCACGCCCACCCCGAGGTCGTGCGCGCGGTGAGCGAGCAGATCGCCCAGCTGGGCCACGTCTCGAACCTCTACATCAACCCGGTGGCCGTCGAGTTCGCCGAAACCCTGCTGGACATCGCGGGCCTGAGCGGCAACGCCAAGGTGCTGTTCAGCAACTCCGGCGCGGAGGCCAACGAAGCCGCGATCAAGATCAGCAGGCTCACCGGCCGCACCAAGATCGTCGCCTGCGAGGGTGCCTTCCACGGCCGCACCATGGGCTCGCTCGCGCTCACCGGCCAGCCGGGCAAACGCGAGCCGTTCGAGCCGGTCATGCCCGGGGTCGAGCACATCCCGTACGGCGACGTGGACGCGCTGCGCGCCGCGGTGGACGGAGAGACCGCGGCCGTCGTGCTGGAGCCGATCATGGGCGAGGGCGGCGTCATCCCGGCCCCGGACGGCTATCTGCAGGCGGCGCGGGAGATCACCAAGAACACCGGCGCGCTGCTGATCCTCGACGAGGTGCAGACGGGCATCGGCCGCACCGGCGTGTGGTTCGCGTTCCAGCGGGCCGGCATCACGCCCGACGTGTTCACCCTCGCCAAGGGCCTGGGCGGCGGGCTGCCGCTGGGCGCCACCATCGCCGTCGGCGAGTACGCGGAGCTGCTGAAGCCGGGCCACCACGGCACCACCTTCGGCGGCAACCCGGTGTGCTGCGCGGCCGGGCTCGCGGTGGTCCGGACCATTGCGGAAGCCGGACTGCTGGACCATGTTTCCGCGCTGGGCAAGGACATCGCCGCCGGGGTCGAGCAGCTGGGGCACCCGCTGGTCGCCGGCGTGCGCGGCGCCGGGCTGCTGATCGGCATCGCGTTGCGGGAGCAGGCCTCCCCGGCGGTCGCGAAAGCGTTGCAGCAAGCCGGATATCTGGTGAACCCGGTCGCGCCGGACACGATCCGCCTCGCGCCGCCCCTGATCCTCGAGCACGATCAGGCCGACGGTTTCCTGTCCGCCCTCCCCGGCGCGCTCGACGACGCCACCACACCGAAGGACTGACATGCCACGCCATTTCCTCCGTGACGACGACCTGAACCCCGAGGAGCAGCTCGCCGTACTCGACCTCGCCGACGAGCTGAAGCGGGACCCGCTCGGCAACAACGCGCTGGCCGGGCCGAAGTCGATCGCCGTGCTGTTCGAGAAGAACTCCACCCGCACCCGGCTTTCGTTCGAGGTCGGCATCGCCCAGCTCGGCGGGAACCCGATCATCGTGGACGGCCGCTCGATGCAGCTCGGCCGCGAGGAGACCATCGAGGACACCGCGCGCATCCTCTCCCGCTACGTCGACGCCGTGGTGTGGCGGACGTTCGCGCAGCAGCGGATCAACGCGATGGCCTCGACGGCGTCGGTGCCGGTGGTCAACGCGCTGACCGACGAGTTCCACCCGTGCCAGGTGCTGGCGGACCTGCAGACCATCCGCGAGCGCAAGGGCAGGCTCGCCGGGCTGAACCTGACCTACCTCGGCGACGGCGCGAACAACATGGCGCATTCGCTGATGCTGGGCGGCACCACGGCAGGGCTGAACGTGCGCGTCGTCTCGCCGGAGGGCTTCCAGCCGCTGCCCGACGTCACGCAGTCCGCGAAGGAACGCGCGGCCGAGACGGGGGGCAGCGTTACGGTCTTCACGGACCCGAACGAAGCGGTCGAAGGCACCGACGTGCTGGTCACCGACACCTGGACGTCGATGGGCCAGGAGAACGACGGCCTCGACAGGATCACGCCGTTCAAGAAGCTCCAGATCAACAGCGAGCTGCTCGCCAAGGCGGCGCCGGACGCGATCGTCCTGCACTGCCTGCCAGCCCACCGCGGCTGGGAGATCACCGACGAGGTGCTCGACGGGCCTGCGAGCGCGGTGTGGGACGAGGCGGAAAACCGGCTGCACGCACAGAAGGCGCTCTTGGTGTGGTTGCTGAACGAACGACGATAAGCCGGGCCGCCCGGCAGGCCAGGATCACCGAACTGGTGTCCACCATGGCCATCCGCAGCCAGACCGAGCTGGCCAAGCTGCTGGCGGCCGAGGGCGTCGAGGTCACGCAGGCTACGTTGTCGCGAGACCTCGACGAGCTCGGCGCGGTGAAGCTGCGGGGCGCGGACTCCGGGGCGCCGGTCTACGTCATCCCGGAGGACGGCAGCCCGGTCCGCGGGGTGCAGGGCGGCACGACCCGGTTGACCCGGCTGCTCGCGGAGCTGATGGTGTCCGTGGACGCCTCGGGCAACCTCACGGTGCTGCGCACGCCTCCCGGCGCGGCGCAGTTCCTCGCCAGCGCGATAGACCGGGCGGCGCTGGAGGAGGTCGTCGGCTCGATCGCCGGCGACGACACGGTCGCGGTGATCGCCAGGGAACCGCTGACCGGCCGGGACCTGGCCGACCGCTTCACCGCGCTGGCGCGGCGGTCGTCTACTTTGGACGTTGACGGAAACGGAGAGAACGGCAATGACTGAACGGGTGGTGCTCGCGTACTCGGGCGGGCTGGACACCTCGGTGGGGATCGGCTGGATCGCCGAGGAGACCGGGGCCGAGGTGATCGCCGTCGCGGTCGATCTCGGGCAGGGCGGCGAAGACCTGGAGACGATCCGCAAGCGCGCGCTGGACTGTGGCGCGGTCGAAGCGGTTGTCGCCGACGCGCGCGACGAGTTCGCCGACGGCTACTGCCTGCCCGCGCTGCAGGCCAACTCGCTCTACATGGACCGCTACCCGCTGGTGTCGGCGCTGTCCCGCCCGGTGATCGTCAAGCATCTCGCCGAGGCCGCGAAGTACCACAACGCCACCACGGTCGCGCACGGCTGCACCGGCAAGGGCAACGACCAGGTGCGGTTCGAGGTCGGCCTCGGCGCGCTGGTGCCGGACCTGAAGGTGATCGCCCCGGTCCGTGACTTCGCGTGGACCCGGGAGAAGGCGATCGCCTACGCCGAGGAGCGCAACCTGCCGATCGACGTCACCAAGAAGTCCCCGTTCTCGATCGACCAGAACGTGTGGGGCCGCGCGGTGGAGACCGGGTTCCTCGAGGACCTGTGGAACGCCCCCACCAAGGACGTCTACTCCTACACCGAGGACCCGGCGCTGAACTTCGGCGCGCCGGACGAGCTCGTGATCGCCTTCGAGAAGGGCGTCCCGGTCTCGATCGACGGCAAGCCGGTCACCATGCTGGAGGCCATCCAGGAGCTGAACCGCCGGGCCGGCGCGCACGGCATCGGCCGGCTCGACATGGTCGAGGACAGGCTGGTCGGCATCAAGAGCCGCGAGGTGTACGAGGCGCCGGGCGCCATCGCGCTGATCACCGCGCACCAGGAGCTGGAGAACGTCACCGTCGAGCGCGACCTGGCCCGGTTCAAGCGCACGGTCGGGCAGCGCTGGAGCGAGCTGGTCTACGACGGCCTGTGGTTCTCCCCGCTGAAGGACGCGCTGGACTCGTTCATCGCCAAGAGCCAGGAGCACGTGACCGGCGAGATCCGGCTGCGCCTGCACGGCGGCAGCGCGGTGGTCACCGGCCGCCGCAGCGCGGAGTCGCTCTACGACTTCAACCTGGCCACCTACGACGAGGGCGACACCTTCGACCAGACGCTGGCCAAGGGCTTCGTCCAGCTGTGGGGCCTGCCGAGCAAGATCGCCGCGAAGCGCGACCAGAAGGGCTGAGGAAGAACAGTGGCTGAGCAGCGGCCGATGCAGTTGTGGGGCGGCAGGTTCGCCGGCGGGCCGGCCGAGGCGATGGCGAAGCTGTCCGCCTCGACCCACTTCGACTGGCGCCTGGCGCCCTACGACATCGCGGGTTCGCGGGCGCATGCCCGCGTGCTGCGCAGCGCCGGGCTGCTCAGCGAGGACGAGCTGGCCGGCATGCTGGCCGCGCTCGATCGGCTCGCCGACGACGTGGCCTCCGGCGCGTTCACCCCGGCGCTCGCGGACGAGGACGTGCACACCGCGCTCGAACGCGGGCTCATCGAACGCGCCGGGGCCGAGCTCGGCGGCAAGCTCCGCGCGGGCCGTTCCCGCAACGACCAGGTGGCCACGCTGTTCCGGATGTGGCTGCGCGACGCCGCCCGCCGGGTCGCCGCCGGTACCCTGGACGTGGTGGATTCCCTGGTGGCGCAAGCGAAAGCGCATCCGGACGCGGTGCTGCCGGGGCGCACGCACCTGCAGCACGCCCAGCCCGTGCTGCTGGCCCACCA
Organism: Amycolatopsis acidicola; assembly: GCF_007713735.2. Taxonomy (GTDB): domain Bacteria; phylum Actinomycetota; class Actinomycetes; order Mycobacteriales; family Pseudonocardiaceae; genus Amycolatopsis_E; species Amycolatopsis_E acidicola. The sequence continues at coordinate 66,944 of NZ_VMNW02000043.1, forward strand.
CCTCCTCGCGCACGCCCACGCTCTGCTGCGCGACGTGTCCCGCCTGCAGGACTGGGACAACCGCACTGCCGAGTCGCCGTACGGTTCCGGCGCGCTGGCGGGCTCGTCGCTCGGGCTCGACCCGGAGGCCGTGGCCAGGGAGCTGGGTTTCGCCACGAGCGTGGAGAACTCCATCGACGGCACCGCCTCGCGGGATTTCGCCGCGGAGTTCGCCTTCGCGCTCGCGATGCTCGGGGTGAACCTGTCCCGGATCGCCGAGGAAGTGATCATCTGGAACACCGCCGAGTTCGGCTACGTGACGCTCGACGACGCGTGGGCGACCGGCAGCTCGATCATGCCGCAGAAGAAGAACCCGGACGTCGCGGAGCTGACCCGGGGCAAGTCGGGCAGGCTGATCGGCAACCTGACGGGCCTGCTCGCCACGCTGAAGGCGATGCCGCTGGCGTACAACCGGGATCTGCAGGAGGACAAGGAGCCGGTGTTCGATTCGGTGGAGCAGCTGGAGCTGCTGTTCCCCGCGATCGCCGGGATGCTGGGCACGCTCACGTTCCACACGCGACGGCTCGCCGAGCTCGCGCCCGCCGGGTTCACCCTGGCAACGGACATCGCGGAATGGCTTGTGCGCCAAGGGGTTCCGTTCCGGGTGGCGCACGAAGCCGCGGGGGAGTGCGTGCGTGTCGCCGAATCCCGCGGCGCGGGCCTGGAGGAGCTGACCGACGACGAGCTGCAGAAGATCCACCCGGAGCTGACCCCGCAGGTGCGCGAGGTCCTCACCGTCGAGGGTTCGGTCGCTTCACGCGACGCGCGGGGCGGCACGGCCCCGGCGCGGGTCGCCGAGCAGCTCGGCCGGCTCGTCGACACGGCCGCCGGTTTCCGCGAATGGGCCGCCTCGGGTACGCAGTGATCCCGTGAGCCCCGCGATCGATCACCTGGTTTACGCGACACCGGACCTGCAGGGCACGGTGGCGTGGCTGGACGATCGCGGGCTCCGGCTCAGCCCGGGCGGTCCGCACGTCGGGCTCGGCACCCGGAACTTCCTGGCCGGGCTCGGCGGTGCGACGTACCTCGAGGTCGTCGGCCCGGACAGCGAACAGCCGGAGCCACCGCGGCCGCGCCCGTTCGGGATCGACGAACTGCGCGCGGCCCGCCTCGTGACGTGGGCGGCGCGGGTGCCGAGGATGGCCGAGGCCATCGCGGCCGCGAGGCAGGCCGGGTACGAGCTGTCCGATCCGCATCCGATGTCGCGCCGCCGTCCCGACGGGGTCCTGCTCGAGTGGGAACTGGCCTTTCCGCCGGACGGCGCCGGGATCGTGCCGTTCCTGATCGACTGGCGCGAGTCCCCGCACCCGTCGGAGTCGCTGGCAGGGGCCGCCACGCTGGAGTCCTTCAGTGCCGAGCACCCGGAGCCCGGCGTCGTGGTCGCGCCGTTGCGGGCGCTCGGGCAGTCGCTGGAAGTGACGCGGGGGCCGGAGCCGAAGCTGGAGGCCGTGATCCGGACGGCTTCGGATGAAGTGGTGCTCCGGTGAGGTTGTTCAAGCGCGAGGAGCTCGCGGTCGATCCGGTGGATCTCGCGTACCTGCTGCTCGGTTCGGTGGTCGAGGTGGACAGCCCGGCGGGCACGGTCGCCGCGCGGCTGGTCGAGGTGGAGGCGTATCGCGGTGCCGAGGACCCGGCCTCGCACTCGTACCGCGGGCGCACCCGGCGCAACGACGTGATGTGGGGCCCGGCGGGACATCTGTACGTCTATTTCGTCTACGGCATGCACTTCTGCGCCAACATCGTCGGTGCCGAGGACGGGGTGGCCGGCGCCGTGCTGCTGCGCGCGGCCGAAGTGGTCTCCGGTCCCGAGATCGCCCGCGCCCGCCGCAAGGCCGCGAAACGGGACCGCGAACTGGCACAGGGCCCGGCCCGGATGACAGCGGCGCTGGGTATCGGCCCGGAACACAACGGCGCGGATCTGGTGAGCCCGGATTCGCCGGTCCGCCTCCTCGCGGGCGAGGAAGTGCCCCGGTCGAAGGTCCGCGCCGGGCCGCGCGTAGGTGTGGCCGCGGCGAAGGACACGCCGTGGCGGTTCTGGGTGGACGGCGCCCCGGAGGTGTCGGCCTACCGGCGCGGCGGACGGGCGCGACCCGCTCAATAGTCGGTTGACCAGGTGCGGGAGTATCGGGGCGTGAGCGAACACATTCTCGACGAACTGTCCTGGCGCGGGCTCATCGCGCAGTCCACCGATCTCGGCGCGCTCCGGGAGGACCTGGACGCCGGTCCGCTCACGCTCTATGGCGGTTTCGACCCGACGGCGGAAAGCCTGCACGCGGGCCACCTCGTCCAGCTGCTGACGCTGGCGCGGTTCCAGAACGCCGGGCACCGCCCGATCGCGTTGGGCGGCGGCGCCACCGGCCAGATCGGCGACCCGCGCGACGTGGGGGAGCGGACGATGGTCGGCCGCGAGGTCACGGCGGCACGGCTGGAGAAGATCAAGGTCCAGCTGGGGAAGTTCGTGACCTTCGACGATTCGCCGACCGGCGCGATCGTGGAGAACAACCTCAACTGGTTCAAGGATGTCAGCGCGCTGGACTTCCTCCGGGACGTGGGCAAGCACTTCTCGATCAACGTGATGCTGGCCAGGGAGACGGTGAAACGCCGGCTCGCCACGGACGGCATGTCCTACACCGAGTTCAGCTACCTGCTCCTGCAGTCCTACGACTACCTGCGGCTGCACCAGCAGTACGGCACGAAGCTGCAGATCGGCGGCTCGGACCAGTGGGGCAACATCATCGGCGGGGTGGACTACATCCGCAAGGTCGAAGGCGCCGCGGTGCACGCGCTGACCACGCCGCTGGTGACCGACTCCGAGGGCCGCAAGTTCGGGAAGTCCACCGGGGGCGGCAACGTCTGGCTCGACCCGGAGCTCACCTCGCCGTACGCCTGGTTCCAGTACTTCGTGAACGTGGGTGACGCGGAGGTCATCCGCTACCTGAAGATGCTGACGTTCCTGACCCGGGACGAGATCGCCGAGCTGGAGCAGCTGACAACGGAGAAGCCGCAGCTCCGTGCCGCGCAACGGAAACTCGCCGAAGAGCTCACCACCCTCGTGCACGGCGCGGAGCAGACGAGGCAGGTCACGCTGGCCAGCCAGGCGTTGTTCGGGCGCGGCGAACTGGCCGAGCTGGACGCCGCGACGGTGGACGCGGTGATGCGCGAGGTACCCACCGGCGAGGTCCGGCTGGCCGATGGCCCGACGATCCTCGACCTGCTGCTGGCCCCCGGGCTGGTGGACAGCAAGGGAGCCGCGCGGCGCGCGGTCAAGGAGGGCGGCGCGTACGTGAACAACGTGAAGATCACCGACGAGCAGTGGCAGCCCTCGGCCGAGGACACCCTGCACGGCCGGTGGCTCGTGGTGCGCCGCGGCAAGCGCACCACCGGTGGCGTGCTTTTGCGGGCCTGACCTGCTGTTTTGTCGTTAAGGTACCCCCCTGTTCAGCCCGGTCTCCACGGCATGTAATCTTCTCTTCGTCGCCAGGGAGACCGGGCGGCGGCGGGAACACGAACCAAGCTCCCACAGACTTGTGGTAGAGTGGGTGGTCCTGGTCGGACGAAGTCCACAACCCCCGAAGAAGTCCTCGGATTTGTGATGGGGTAGGGTTTCGCCCGGCACCAAACAAAAGCTTTGAATCCAGTTGCGGCGGTTGTCGCGTGTTGTTTGAGAACTCAACAGTGTGTTTGATGAACTAAGCCAGTAGAGCTTATTTGAACCCTTTGTGGGTTCCTTTGAGAAATACGATCGAGTCGATCGAACTTGTTCATTGTTGGAGAGTTTGATCCTGGCTCAGGACGAACGCTGGCGGCGTGCTTAACACATGCAAGTCGAACGCTGAAGCCGCTTCGGTGGTGGATGAGTGGCGA
>NZ_VMNW02000044.1 GCF_007713735.2 Amycolatopsis acidicola
GGGTTCGATTCCGGCAGGGTGTCGCGCGACCTCGAACAAAGCGCAGTGCCCCGGACGGGACTCGAACCCGCACTTGATCGATTTTAAGTCGACTGCCTCTGCCGATTGGGCTACCGGGGCACCGCACACCCTACTGCGGCGCCCCGCCCGGTCAGGACCTGGACGCCCTGGCGAATTCTTCCTTCGGGTTGTTGATCTGCCCCAGCGAAACGACCTCGCGCCGGAACAGGCCGCCGAGGGTCCAGTCCAGCAGGATCCGCGCCTTGCGGTTGAAGGTGGGCATCGCCTTGAGGTGGTACGCGCGGTGGAACACCCAGGCGGGGAAACCCTTGATCTTCAGGTTCAGCGCGTCGGCCACACCCTTGTGCAGGCCGAGACCGGCCACGGCACCGAGGTTCTTGTGGTAGTAGTCCTTCGGCTTCCCGCCGCGCAGCACGCGGATGATGTTCGCCGACAGCACGCGCGCCTGGCGCACCGCGTGCTGGGCGTTCGGCGGGCAGGTGGCCGTCGGGTCCTGCTCGGTGCGCGCGAGGTCCGGCACGGCGGCGTTGTCACCGGCGGTCCACACGTCGGGGTGGCCGACGACCTGCAACGCCGCGGTGGCCTCCACGCGACCGCGCTTGTCCACCGGCAGATCCGAGTTGGTCAGCACCGGGTTGGCCTTCACGCCGGCGGTCCAGATGATCGTGTCGCTGTCGAACTCGGTGCCGTCCGACAGCGTGACGTGCCCGTTCTCGAACGACTTCGCCGCGGTGGACAGGAAAACCTCGATCCCCCGCCGCTCGAGCTGCTCGACCGTCCACACCCCGAGCGTCTCGCGGACCTCGGGCAGGATCCGCCCGGCGGCCTCGACGAGCACCCAGCGGATGTCCTTCGGCTCGATGTTTTCGTAGTAGCGCGTGGCGAAGCGCGTCATGTCCTCGAGCTCGGCGAGCGCCTCGATGCCCGCGAACCCACCGCCGACGACGGTGAAGGTGAGCAAGCGCTTCCGCAGCTCCGGATCCAGCGTGCTGGCCGCCTGGTCGAGCTTCGTCAGCACGTGGTTGCGGAGATAGATCGCCTCACCGATGGTCTTGATGCCGATGCCTTCCTCGGCGAGACCGGGGATGGGCAGCAACCGCGCCACGGCGCCGAGCGCGACCACGAGCACGTCGTAGTTCAGCTGCTCGATGTGCCCGTCGGCGGCCTCGACCGTGACGGACTTGCGATCGTGCTCGATCTTGTTCACGCGCGCCGTCAGCACATGGCAACGCTTCAGGACCCGCCGCAGCGGCACGACCACGTGCCGCGGTTCGATGGCGCCGGCCGCCGCCTCCGGGAGGAACGGCTGGTACGTCATGTGGGGCTGAGGATCCACAATGGTGACGGACGCTTCATTGGCGCGGAGCTTCTTTTGGAGTCCCAACGCGGTGTAGAGCCCGACGTAACCACCGCCCAGAATCAAGATCCGGGTCGGTTCCGACTTCGCTGCGGCCATAGCAGTATCTTCCCACTCTCCCTTGACATCCGCTCGTGCACCCCAACCAGCTGTGACCCCGGTCGCGTCGCAGGGCGAAACGATTCAGACACGGTGCTTCAGCCCAATCCGGCCACCTTCGCGGCACGGCCGAGAACGTCCCGCAGCATCGCCGGGGTGAGCCTGCCCGTGAAAGTGTTCTGCTGCGACGGATGAAAACAGCCGAAAACGTGCAGCGGCGGGTCTCCGTGAAGCAGGATTTCCGCCCCGTGACCGAATTTCGGGCGCGGTTTCGGCACCGGCCGGACGTCGTTCAGCACCGGCATCAGCGCCTGCCAGCCGAACGCGCCGAGCACCACGACCGCCCGCAACGTGGGACGCAACAGCTCCAGCTCGCGCACGAGCCAGGGGCGACATTCGTCACGTTCGGCGGGGGTCGGTTTGTTGTCCGGCGGCGCGCAGTGCACCGGGGCGGTGATCCGGGTGCCCCGCAGTTCGAGGCCGTCGCCGAGGCGTTCGGACGTCGGTTGGGACGCCAGTCCCACGTCGTAGAGCGCTTGGAACAACACGTCGCCGGAACGGTCGCCGGTGAACATCCGGCCCGTGCGGTTTCCGCCGTGCGCGGCGGGGGCGAGGCCGACGATCGCGAGCGCGGCGCCGTCCGGGCCGAACCCGGGAACCGGGCGGCCCCAATAGGTCTCGTTCGCGAAGGCCGCGCGCTTGGTGGCCGCGACGTGCTCGCGCCACTCCACGAGCCGCGGGCACCGGCGGCATCCGGAGACGGCGAGATCGAGCTCGGCCAAACCACTCACCCGCCCAGCCTAGGACGGTCTTCGCCGCTAGATTCCAGGCATGCCCGAAGACACCAAAGCCGAGGAGAACGGCGAAGAGCGCCCGGCCGAGCCGACCGACGACCTGGTCACCACCAGCCACACGATCACCGTCAAGCGCCGCAAGCTCGCGTACACCGCGCAGACGGGGCGCATCGTGCTGCGCAAGGAAGTGACCACCGACGGGAAGTTCGAGGGGCACAAGGCGAAGGCCGAGGTGTTCCTGACCGCGTACACCCTCGACGACGCCGACCCCGGCTCGCGGCCGGTCACGTTCGCGTTCAACGGCGGGCCCGGCTCGGCGAGCGTCTGGCTGCACCTGGGCCTGCTCGGGCCGCGCCGCGTGGTCTCCGGCGACGTCGACGCCCCCGAACCGCCGCCGTACCGCCTGGTGGACAACCCGGAAACCCTGCTGGCGCACAGCGATCTCGTGTTCATCGACCCGGTCTCCACCGGTTACTCGCGCGCGGCCACCGGCGAGAAGTCCAAGGACTACCTGGGGTTCACGCCCGACATCGAGTCCGTCGGCGAGATCATCCGGCTCTGGACCTCGCGCAACGGCCGGTGGCTCTCCCCCAAGTACCTCGCCGGCGAGTCGTACGGCACGCTCCGCGCGGCCGCGCTGGCCGGGCACCTGCAGGAGCGGCACGGGCTGTTCCTCAACGGGCTGATGCTGATCAGCAGCGTGCTCGACATGGGCACGATCGTTTTCAGCGAGGGCAACGACAAGCCGTACTCCCTCTACGTGCCGACGTACGCGGCGATCGCGCACTACCACGGCAGGCACGGTGACCGCCCGCTCGACGACGTCCTCGCCGACGCCGAGGAGTTCGCCTCGCGCGAGCTGCCGTGGGCGCTGGAACGCGGCGCCCGCCTCTCGCCGGAGGAACGCACCCAAGCGGTGCAGACGCTGGCCTCGCTCACCGGGCTCGAAGAGTCCTATGTGGACAGGGTGAACCTGCGGATCGAGCACGTCCGGTTCTTCACCGAACTGCTGCGGGACCAGGGGCTGGCGACCGGCCGGATGGACGGCCGGTTCACCACCTGGGAACCGGACGGCGGCCGCGAGCAGATGAGCGACGACGCCTCGATTTCGCGGATCATCGGGGCCTATTCGGCCGCCTTCAACCATTACGTGCGGCACGAACTGGAATACGAAAACGACCTGCCGTACGAACTGCTGGCGATGGACGTGGTGCGGAACTGGTCGTATTCGGAGTTCGAGGGCCGCTCGGTTTCGGCGGTGGACACGCTCAGCTCCGCGATGCGCGCGAACCCGCATCTGAAGGTGCACGTGGCGCTGGGCTACTACGACGGTGCGACGCCGTATTACGCCGCCGAGCACGTGCTGGCGCGGCTGGTGATTCCCGAGGAATTGCGCGAAAACATCGAATCGGCGTACTACCCGGCCGGGCACATGATGTACGTCCACGAGCCGTCACGAGTACAGCAGTCGAAGGATCTCGGCGCGTTCGTGGCGAACACCAGCAATCGCTGAGAAACCGGGGGTTTCGCCGCGTCAGGCGAAACCCCCGGTCTTTTCTCACGGCCGGGGAAAACTCAGCTTCTCACGTATTCCGACCCGTGTGTCACAGCCGCGTAGGCGTCCACGGCACCGTGTCCGTAGAAGCCGTTGAACGACGGCGAACCCGTGCAAGTGGCGGTGTACGACGCGTCGCGGCCCTCATCGAGGTAGTCCACGGTGCGCGGCACCGGGCACGCGACGTGCGCGGCCGTCCCCTCGATCACCCGCTGCACGGCGTCCGGGCTGAGCCCGAAACCGCCCTTGCCCGGCTTGCCGTACTGGGAAACGATCAGCGCCGCCACACCCGTGGCGTGCGGCGTGGCCATCGAAGTCCCTTGCAGGTACTGGTAATAGCCCACGCGACCATCCGCCGCGACGGCCTTCTGCACGCCGAGCGCGGCGCCTTCGGGGGTCACGTTGCCGTCCGCGTCGATGTTCCCTTCCGCCACACCGACGTTGCGCGGGTACGCGGACAGGATCTCGTTCTCGTTGGTGCGGTACCAATCCGTGCCGAACCCGTCGCGGTAGTACCCGCCGGGCGCGGACACCGAGATCTGCTCCGTGCCGTAGTTGGAGTAGTCCGCCTTGGCGCCCGAAGGACCGAACGCGCCGACGCCGATCGTGTGCGGGCCCTCGGTGGGCATGGACAGGCAGGTCGCGTTGTCGATCGTGCGGTCGTACGCCGCGTCGGCCGGGTAGTCCGGGCTCGTCGCGTCCGGCTGCGGGGCACTGAGGTCGGTGTGCTCGTTGCCGAGCGCGACGACGGAGGTGACGCCCTTGTTGTGCGCGTAGTCCAGCGCGCGCGTCACGGCCTCGACGATGGTGCGCTGTTCGAGCCGCTGCTCGGCGCTGTCGGCCGGGTTGTTCGCGCAGTTGTACAGCCACGGGTCGACGTAGAAGCTCATGTTGACCACGTCGATGCCGGCGTCACCCGCGTACGTGAGCGCGTCGACGGTCGGCTGGAGGAAGAAGTAGCCCGAGTCCTGTCCCGCGCGGATGTTCACGAGCGTCACGCCCGGTGCCACGCCGGAGATGCCGAAACCGTTGGCGGCAGCGGCGATCGTGCCCGCGACGTGCGTGCCGTGCCCGTCGTCGTCGTGGTCCACCGGGTCGACGCAGCCGCGGTACTCGCACGGCCCGTCCACGACCGCGCCGGTCTCGTCGGTGGGGATGTCGCGGGTGAAGTTGCGGGAGTCGGCGGCGTCGAAGTTGGGCGCGATGTCCGGGTGCGAACCGTCGATCCCGGTGTCGATCACGCCGACCTTGACCCGCTTGTCGCCGGGCTGCACCGTGCGCGCCAGGTCCGAGCGCACGGACTTGAGGCCCCACAGCTCGTCGTCCAGCGGATCGGTGCCCGCCGGCTTCTTGGAAACCTGCGATTTGCCTGCCGTGCCACCGGATTCCTTCTCGACGGCGTCCGGTTTGCTGACCGCCTTGTCCTTGGGCGCCTTGCCGATCGAGGTGGCCTTGGCCGCGCCGTAGACCGCCCCGCTCGACGAGACCCGCTCGACGAACCCGTTGGCCGGTGCGCTCGCGGTGATCAGGCCGACCGCGGTGTTGCTGTGCAGGACCGTCCCGCCGGCGTCCCGGATCGCCTGCTCGGCGGCGGAGACGCGCTGACCGGCTTCGGTCAGCACCGTGAACTCCGTGGCCGCGCCGGAAAGCTGCGGCTGCGCGGCGGCCTGCGGGCCCGCGACTGCCAGCCCGCCGATCAGCGGGAGCGCGAGCGCGGTGACGAGCAACCTGGTTCTTCTCAAGGCAAACTCCTCCTCACCATAAAGGTGAGAGGAACCTACCCGGCAAACCGCCGAATCGGAACGAAAACCCGACGAAAGTCAGTGGTCACGATCCGGACGCGGCCACTCAGACCAGGGAAAGCGCGATCCCGTCGAGGATGTCGTGCTCGCTCACGATCAGCTCGGTGGGGCCGCCCCGCTCGGCCAGCTGCTCGGCGAGCAGGCGGACGATCAGCGCGCCGCCGCCGATCACGTCGACGCGGCCGGGGTGGATCACCGGGTTCGCGCCGCGGGTGGCGTGGTCGGCGGACAGCAGCTCGTCGGCCACGCGGGAGATCGTCTCCGGCGACAGCTTCGACAGGTGCGTGCGCTCCGAGTCGTACTCCGGAAGCCCTTGCGACACCGCGGAAAGCGTGGTGACGGTGCCCGCGACGCCGATCCACGTCTTCGCCTTCGACACGTCGACGACCTCGAACGCCTGCTCCAGCACGCTCGCCGCGAACTCGCGCCCGGCGGCGATCTCCTCGCCGGTGGGCGGGTCGGACTTCAGCGCGCGCTCGGTGATGCGCACGCAGCCGATGTCCACGGACTTCGCGGCGGTGACCGTGGCGCGCTGCCCGTCCCAGTCCCCGAGCACCAGCTCGGTGGAGCCGCCGCCGACGTCGACCACGAGGAACGGGCCGTCGTCCGGGTCCTGCTCGCCGACCGCGCCGGTGAAGGACAGCCGCGCCTCTTCGTCACCGCTGATCACCTCGGCCTCCACGCCGAGGACCTCCCGCGTCATCGCGAAGAACTCGTCGCGGTTGCTCGCGTCGCGGGTGGCCGACGTGGCGACCATGCGCACGCGCTCGGCACCCTTCCGCCGCGCGGCGATGGTGTAGTCCGCGAGCGCGGCGCGCGTGCGCTCCAACGCTTCGGGCGCCAGCCTGCCTGTCGCGTCCACTCCCTGGCCGAGCCGGACGATCCGCATCTCGCGGTGCAGGTCGCGCAGGTCGACCGTGCCGTCATGGCGGTGCGTCAGCTCGGCGACGAGCAGTCGGATTGAGTTGGTTCCACAGTCGATCGCGGCAACACGGGGCATGCGGCCAGCCTAAGGGTTGGGGCTCGTCCCGCTAGTCGTGGTCGTGGTGGTCGTGGGCGCGCACGGGTCCGGGGTACCCGACGACGTAGTGGTCGTCGTCGTGGTGGTCGTTGTGGTCGTCGTGGTGGAGCTCGGACACGTCGGCGTTGTGGACGGCGTGGTCGTCGTTGTCGGCGGCGTGGTGACCGTGACCGGGTTCGAGCCCGTCGTGGTGGGTGCGACGGACGTGGGCGCCTGCGCGGCCGTCGCGGCGGGCGGCGCCACCGGCGTTGTCGTGGTGGTGATCGGGGCGGGCGCGGGCTCGGCGGGCATCGACGGCGCGCCGATCGGGACCGTACTGTCCGGCAGCTGCAGGACACCCTTGCGGTACGCCTCCGCCCACAGGATCACTGTGTCCACATAGACATCGGAGTTGTTGTAGCGGTAGATCGCCGACCGCAGCTGGTCGGGGTTCGCCAGGTCCAGACCGCCCGAGCACAGGTAGCGGCCGGTGGCCAGCGTCGCGTCGAAGATGTTGTTCGGGTCGGACACGCCGTCGTTGTTGCCGTCCGCGCCGTAGAAGCCCCACGTGGACGGGATGAACTGGGTGGGCCCGACCGCCCTGTCCCACACCGTGTCGTGGTCCCAGCGGCCGCCGTCGGTGTCCGGGATCGGCGCGGTGTTGTTGGTGCCGTTGAGTTCCGGGCCGAGGATGGGCTCGAGGGTGTTGCCCGCCTTGTCGACGTAACCGCCGCGCGCGTGGTTCGACTCGATGCGGCCGATGCTCGCGATCAGCGCCCAGTCGATGTGGCAGTCCGGGAGTTCCTTGCCCATGATGTCGGCCGCGTTGCGGTACGCCGCCAGCGCCGTGCCGGGAATGCCGAGCGGGCCGCTCGGGAGTTCATACGCTGGAAGGGGTTCCTGCACGGCGGCGGGCTTCGGCAGACTTCCGTCCACGTTGACCGCCACCAGTTTCGGGTCGAAGCCCTCCACCAAGGGAACGTCGCGGGTGTGCTCGGCGGCCGGGGTGGCCGTCCAGTTCTGGGTGCCGCCGCTGGCCGCGACGGCAGGGAGGATCGCCAGTACGCCACCGACCGCCGCGACGAAGGTCTTGTGGCGCAAGCCGAGTCTTCGGATCTTGCGCCGGGCGATGCGAACCCGCGTCAACCGCACAACCCCAGACCCCTCCTGTCCGGAACCCTGCCCTGGGTCGATCCTTGCCCGGGCAGTGTTAAGCCCGGGTAACCAGTAGGGCTATCCGCACAGGGGCCGGAGTCGTTACTTCGCGCAATCCCCGGAAGGCCAGTCGGGGCGCAGCAGTTCGAGGGTCTCGTCGCCGAAGGGGTTCACGCCGGGGCCGCAGGCGAGCGTGTGCGCGAGGTGGACGTGGAGGCATTTGACCCTGCCCGGCATACCGCCCGCGGTGACCTGGTGGCCGAGCGGCTCGATCGCGTCGCGCTGCGCGAGGTACGACTCGTGCGCCCGCAGGTACGCCGCGGCCAGCTCCTCGTCGGTCTCCAGCCGCGCGGTCATCTCCTTCATGATCCCGGACGCTTCCAGCCGTCCGACCAGCGAAGCCAGTCGCGGGCAGGTCAGGTAGTACAGGGTGGGAAACGGCGTCCCGTTCTCCAGCCTCGGACTGGTCTGGACCACCGAGGGGTGGCCGCCGGGGCAGCGCGCGGCGACCGCGCGCAGCGCCCGCGGCGGGCGGCCGAGCTGGACGGCGATGATCTCGCGGTCCGCTTCGGTCACCGGCTCGAACGAGGGCAGTTCCGTGCTGTTCACGCCCCCATTGTCGCAACCGCGTGCTCAGCCGCCGAGCGTGGACCAGAGTTGGTCGTACCAGGCGGCGTCACCGGGGCCGGCCTGCTTCTGGACGTGCTGTTGCTCCTGCGGCTGCGGATTGTCCTCCGGCAGCTGCACGAGGTACGGCGTTTCGCCCGGCATCACGTACCGCAGCCGACGCCGGGCCTCGGCCTGCACCTGGGCCGGATCGCTCGCCGCGGCCTGGCGGGACTGCAGCTCCGCGACCTCGCGCTTCAGCCCGGCCTGCCGCTGCTCCTGCTCCGCGATCTCCGACCGCTGGCTCAGATACGTGCGCAACGGCACGGCGAGCGTGAACGCCAGCGCGCACACCACGATCGCGAGCACCGCCGCGCGCCGGGTGGTGGACATGCCCAGCACCTTGGCGGCGCCACCGGCCGGATTCGCGCCGAGGCCACGGCGCAGCCGCGCCTTCACCGGCTCCCGGCGCACCTGCCGCGGCCGCCGGGCGGGAGCCCCCTCGGCGCGGCGGGCCGAACCCTCCGCGCGCCGGGACGGGAGGCCGTCACCGCGACGACCTCCCCTGCCCGTGCGCTCCCTGCCCCGCTCTCGCATGGAGGGCGTCAGCTCTCCGTGGCGAACCGCGGGAAGGCCAGGTCACCCGCGTAGCGGGCGGCGTCCCCGAGGGTTTCCTCGATGCGCAGCAGCTGGTTGTACTTCGCCACGCGCTCGCTGCGGGCCGGGGCACCGGTCTTGATCTGGCCGACGCCGGTGGCGACGGCGAGGTCGGCGATCGTGGTGTCCTCGGTCTCGCCGGAGCGGTGGCTCATCATGCTCTTGTAGCCGTACGAGGTGGCGAGCGAGATCGCGTCGAGCGTCTCGGACAGGGTGCCGATCTGGTTGACCTTCACCAGCAGCGCGTTCGCCGCGCCGCGCTCGATCCCGGTCTCGAGGCGGTCCGGGTTGGTGACGAACAGGTCGTCGCCCACCAGCTGCACGCGCTCACCGATCTTGCCGGTCAGCGAGACCCAGCCGTCCCAGTCGTCCTCGGACAGCGGGTCCTCGATCGAGACCAGCGGGTAGTTGTCCAGCAGTTCGGCGTAGTACGCGCCCAGCTGCTCGGCGGACTTCTTCGCGCCCTCGAAGCTGTACGCGCCGTCGGCGTAGAACTCCGTGGCCGCCACGTCCAGCGCCAGCGCCACGTCACGACCCGGGACGTAGCCCGCCTTCTCGATCGCCGTGGTGATCAGGTCCAGCGCCTCGCGGTTGCTGGACAGGCTCGGCGCGAAGCCGCCCTCGTCACCGAGGCCGGTGGCCAGCCCGCGGCCCTTGAGCACGGACTTGAGCGAGTGGTAGACCTCCACGCCCCAGCGCAGCGCCTCGCGGAAGGACTCGGCGCCGATCGGCGCGATCATGAACTCCTGGATGTCCACGTCGGTGTCGGCGTGCGCGCCACCGTTGAGGATGTTCAGCATCGGCACCGGCAGCACGTGCGCGTTCGGGCCGCCGAGGTAGCGGAACAGCTCCAGCTCGGCCGACTCCGCGGCGGCCTTCGCGACCGCCAGCGAAACCCCGAGCAGCGCGTTCGCGCCGAGGCGGGACTTGTCCGGGGTGCCGTCGAGGTCGACCAGCTTCTGGTCGACGATGCGCTGCTCCACGGCCTCGACCCCGGTCAGTTCCGGGCCGATCTCGTCGAGCACCGCGGCGACCGCGCGCTCCACGCCCTTGCCGTTGTAGCGCTGGGTGTCGCCGTCGCGAAGCTCGACGGCCTCGTGCTCACCGGTGGACGCCCCCGAGGGCACGGCGGCGCGCGCCAGCGTCCCGTCGTCGAGTGCCACCTCCACCTCGACGGTCGGGTTGCCACGCGAATCCAGGATTTCGCGGGCGCCTACCTGCTCGATGACCGCCACTCGTCGCTCCTTGATCGGTTGTGCCGGCGATGACGGCACCAGCGTAACGGCAGGTCGTGATCACCCGGTGGAGGCTCACGCCACTTCGCCGGGACTTACTCCGGGCGGATCTCCTGCCACCCCGACGGAAGGTCGGCGGTATCGGAGATCTGCTGCCAGAACGTCCAGCTGTTGCCACCGATGTCGGCCACCGTGAACACCCTTGCCCCGTAGGGCTGGTCCTGCGGCGGAGCGACGTCACAGCCCTCGCCGAGTGCCTCGCAGACCAGCTCGTACTGCGCGTCCGCGTCCGGGACGAAGATCACGTTCAGCTGGCCGACCGGGCGGTCCACCCCCTTGGACTCCCAGTAGTCCTCACCGACGCTCGCGAGCACGATGTCGGCGTCACCCGCGGACAGCGTGGCCTGGAACACCACCCCGGACCCGTCCACGTACCGCACGCGTTCGGTGAACCCGAAAACCCGGACCAGCCAGTCCAGTGCCTCCGTGGCGTCGGTGTAGTACAGGTAAGGCGAGAGGCCGAGATATCGCGGTTCTTCGCTCATAGCCGGTTAGTGCATCATGCCGGGCCGGGTGCCCGTGATCGCACCCCTGCCCAACGGGGCGCGCGGCGGGTAATCTAGAGCTGACTATGGATGACGAGGACCTGGGCCGGGCGGACACCGGCGAGCACCGGTTCGAAGCGTTCCGTCAGGCCGAAGCGTTGGTGGAGAACAGACGGCCGCTCGACGCGCTCAAGGCGCTCGAGCCGGTTCTCGAGGCCGATGCCGACAAACCGAGCGTGCAGCTGCTCGCCGGCCGCGCGTATTTTCATTCGGCCCAGCTCAAGCACGCCGAGCAGGCGTTCACGAAGGTGCTGGAGCTCGATCCGTCCGACCACTACGCCCGATTCGTACTCGGACGCACACTGCAGCGCCTCGGCCGGTTGGTCGAGGCGCTCGGTCAACTACGGATGGCGTGGGCGATGAACCCGGTGCCCGAGTACCAGGACGCCCTGTCCGAGGTCAACGCGCGAGTGCGGCTGCAGGAGGGGTAGCGCCGCCGGAAAGCGCTTACCGTGCGGTGGCGAAGCGGTCGGCGTCGTCGAAGATCTCCCGCGCGTCCGGGACGGACTGGGTGTAGTTCAGGATCGTCGGCCACCAGCCGTCGGCCGTGGCGAGGTCCGCGCCGGACGAGCAGAGGTAGCGGCCCATCGTGTAGGCCGCGTCGTCCGGGCTGGTGGTGTCGGCGGGTTTTCCGTCGGCCACGGCACGCGCGCCGTAGTGCTGCCAGATATCCTGCCGCACCGGCAACGGGCCGGCTCCGGCGGCTTCGGCCTGTCCGATTCCGGCCAGCGTCGCCCACGAGAGGTGGCAGCCGGGCGCTTCGTCCCGCAGCCACATCTCCGCTCGGCCATAGGCGACGAGCACGGGCCGCGCGAGTTTCGTGGCGGGCGCGAGGTTCTTGGCCCACGTGTCGAGCTCGGCGATGTCCGACGCGCGCGGGCGGTCGGCCGGAGCCGCGACAGCGGCGTGCGGCGCCGTCGCCCCCGGCGGGGGCGCGAGCGGCTGAGTCGTCGCGGGCGCCGCGGGTGTCGGCGTGGCCGGTGTCTCGGGGCGGGTGGTGCCGACGGTGAAGATCAGGATCAGCCCGGTCGCGACCACGCCGAGGGCGAGCAGAAGCGACGACGGCGAGCGGCGCGATGCCGCGACGTCCCCAGGTTGGGTGGACTCATCCACCCGAACAGGTTAGCCCGCCCCTCACGGGTGGTGACGCGCAATTCGCTCTAAACCCTTCGCGCCGGGTCGCGGCGCCCAGGCGGTCCCTCCCCGGCGGCGGGTTTGGCTGGGTGTGTCGGTCACGGGGACGGAGGAGCGGTCGTGCGCAGGCGGCGCGCTCTGTCCACAAAGGATTCGGTGATGGAGTCGGTGCAGCGCAACGGTTCGGCGCTGGTCGTCGCGCTGCCCGGGGCTCGCGCCGCTCAGGGTTCGCGCCGCGCCGCCAGGGGTTCCCGCCCGCCGGGGGTTCGTGCCGCCAAAGGTTCGCGCCGCCCGCTGTTCGCGCCGCCCAGGGGCTCCCGCCGCCCGGGCTCGCGCCGCGCCGCCAGGGTTCGCGCCGCCCGGGGTTCCCGCCGCCAAAGGTTCGCGCCGCCCGATGTTCGCGCTGCCAGGGATTCGCGCCGCGCCGCCCGGGGCTCGCGCCGCGGTGGGCAGGGTTCGCACCGCCCGTGGTTTCGCGGCGCCAGGGTTTCGCGGCGCCAAGATTCGCGCCACCAGAGGTCCGCGCCACCAAGGTTCGCGCCGCCCGGGGCTCGGGTTCGCGCCACCAGAGGTTCGCGCCGCCCTGCCCGGGATTCGTGCCGCGCTGCCAGGGGTTCCCGCCGCCCGGGATTCGCGCCGCCCCGCCCAGGATTCGCGCCACCCTGCCCGGGGTTCCCGCCGCCCGGGATTCGCGCCGCCCGGGATTCGCGCCGCCAGGGTTCGCGCCGCCCGGAGCTCGGAAGCCGCTACCGGGGCTTCGGCCAGTAGGCGCGCCAGCCGTCGGCCTCGAGGGTGGCCGGGTCGACGCCCGCCGCGCGCGCGTTCGCCTCCGCCGCTCGCACGTCCGCGGCGAACTGCTTCGCCACAGTGCGCAACTCGCCCTCGGGGTCCACTCCCGCGCGCCGCGCCGTCGCCGCCGAGCGGAACAACTCCACGCCCGCGCCGGAACCGGCCGGGAACAGGTCGAGCGGGATCCCGGCCCGGCCGCTGCGCTGGCCGAGCTTCCCGGCGAGCGCCGCCGCGGGCTGCCCGAGCGCCACACCATCCACAATGGACAGCCGGCGCTTCTCGGCCTGCTTCAGCTCCTCCCACTTCAGTTCCTGGTGTTCGGGGCTGTGCACGTGCTCGCCGTCGGCGAAGATGTGCGGATGCCTACCGACGAGCTTGTCCACCAGCTCACCGGCAACGTCGTCGATACCGAACGGTTCGCCCGCGTCCTCAGCCGCCACCCTCGCGTGGAAAAGCACCTGCAGCAACACGTCTCCGAGCTCCTCGCGCAGCGCAGGCCTGTCGCGCTCCTCGATCGCCTCCAACAGTTCGTAGGTCTCCTCGACCAGGTACTGCCGGAGCGAGTCGTGCGTCTGCGCCGCGTCCCACGGGCAGCCGCCCGGCGAGCGGAGCGTGTCCATCACCTGCGCCGCCTCGACGAGGCCGGAACCGGCGGGCTGCGCGATCACGCGCGCGCCGGGCAACGCGCGTACCGCCGCGTCTTCCCGATGCGTGGCGAAAAGCACGAGCGGCACGTCGGCCGCCTCCGCCGCCAATGTCGCGCTGTCCGGGACGGGCTTCGCGCCCAGCTGGTCCGCGACCTCGGCCGTGAGCCCGGCCGCGTAGACGATCCGCGCGCCGCGAAGGAACGGGAAAGCGGCAGGCGGCACCCCCGCGCCGGGGTAGGGCAGGAGGACGACCGTGGCGGTCAAGGCTGGGTGGATCCCTTCGTGGACAACACGAGGCCGGTGGTCTCGGCCTCGCTGGCCGCGACGTTCATCGCGACCGGGTCCCACACACCGTAACGCGGGTTGATTTTCGCGCCCGACGCGTCGACGTACGGCTGCAGCAGCCTCGCCCCGATCGCGACGAGCTGGTTGGCCGTCGGCTCGCTCGTGTTGTCCACCGACTGCGGGGTGCTCAGGTCGCGCGCGCGCACGACGCCCACGACCCAGGTGGCGTACTGGCTGCTCGGCTGGAAGGCCACGACCGTGCCCGGCTGCACCCCGTACAGGACGGTGGCGGCGAGGTCCGGGCTCTGCACCGCGGGCACCTTGAACCCGAAGCTGGCGTCCTTGCCGGTGGCCGCGTCGGACTGGATCAGCCGCGTGGCCGCGCCGGGGTCGGCCGCCATCTGGTTCGCCTTGGCGACAGCCTGGTCCCGGTCCGTCACGGTGGTGTAGTCGAAGGTGACGCTGAGGTTCGAGACGTACTTCGCGCCCAGTTCCTGCATCAGCACGTTGTCGACGATCACCTCGCGGTGGTCCCGCGCCCGGTACGCGATCTGCGTGGCGATCTGCGACGGGTCGACGCCGGTCGTGGACACCGGCTGCGCCAGCGGGTCCTGCTCGAGCGTCTTGCTGACCGCGTTCTCGTCCGCCACGAGCCCTTCGCGCTGCGCGGCCCGGCGCACCGCGTCGTGCAGCATGTACTGGCCGACGATCGCGCGGCCCAGCTGATCCAGCTTGTGCTGCTGGGAAAGCTGTTGCGCGGCGGGCTGTTCCTGCACCGCCTTGTCGATCAGGAACTGCACCTGGTCCGTCGAGACCTCGTTGTCCGAGAACAGGATGGCGGCCCGGACCTGACTAGGCCCCGCGCCGCACCCGGCAACGAGCAGACACGCGGCGAGGACGGTGACCAGCGCCCGAGGGCGACCCATGATCCGCATCACACGCGTACCCTCTCACAGCGCCCGGGATTTCGGGACCCCGCGCCTCCCCACATCCGGCTCCCCGGGTTGCCGTGTTGGCCCCTCCCGCGGGCGTGTTCGCCCCCCACGCCGGCGTATTGGCCGCCCCCGTCGGTGTGTTGGCCCCCCACGCCACGGCGATGTGTTCGCCCTCGACACTGGGGTGGCGCCCCCGTCGGCGTGTTGGCCGCCCCGGTCAACGTATTGGCCGCCCCCGTCGGCGTGTTGGCCCCTCCCGTCGGCATGTTGGCCCCTCCCGCGGGCGTGTTCGCCCTCCACGCACATCCCCGCCCGACTGTTGTGTTGGCCGCCTCCGGAACGGCCAACACATCAACGGGAACGGCCAACACGCCCGCGAGAACCGCCAACACACCAACCGGAACGACCAACATGCCGCCGGACCCCGCGATGCCTAACCGACGGGCGCGGGGGCTTTCGTCAGGTTGTGCAGCAGCTTGGTGCACCACTCCAGCAACGCGTCGTCGCGGAGCGGCGGGGCGCCGATGCGGCCGCCGGCCGGGCCCTCGGTGGGCTTCGGCACGGCGACGGTGTTCGTCACCGCCTTGAACGTCGCCTTCGGGTACAACCGCTTGAGCCGCACCAGTTTCGAGTCCGGCAGCGGCAGCGGCGCGAACCGGATGGTGTTGCCCTGCAAGGTCACCTCGGTGACCCCGGCCTCGCGGCACGCGTGCCGGAAAGACGCGACAGCAAGCAGCCTGCGCACCGGTGCCGGCGGCTGCCCGTAGCGGTCGATCAGCTCCTCTTCGACCGCGTGCAGCGCCTCGGCGTCCGGGGCCGCGGCGATCTTGCGGTACGCCTCCAGCCGCAGCCGCTCGCCCGGCACGTAGTCGTGCGGGATGTGCGCGTCCACGGGCAGATCCACCCGGACCTCGCCGAGCTCCTCGTCCTCGATCGGCTCCGCGCCGGCGCTGCGGCGGAACACGTCGACCGCTTCCCCGACCAACCGGACGTAGAGGTCGAAGCCGACGCCCGCGATGTGCCCGGACTGCTCGGCGCCCAGGATGTTCCCGGCGCCGCGGATCTCCAGGTCCTTCATCGCGACCGCCATACCCGCGCCGAGTTCGGTGTTCTGCGCGATGGTGGCGAGCCTGTCGTGCGCCGTCTCCGTCAGCGGCGACTCCCCCGGGTACAGGAAGTACGCGTAGCCACGCTCGCGGCCACGGCCGACGCGACCGCGCAGCTGGTGCAGCTGCGCCAGCCCGAGCAGGTCCCCTCGCTCGACGATCAGCGTGTTGGCGTTGGAGATGTCCAGCCCGGTCTCGACGATCGTCGTGCACACGAGCACGTCGAACTCGCGCTCCCAGAAGCCCTGGATGATCTTCTCCAGCCGCTCCTCGTTCATCTGCCCGTGCGCGGTCACGACGCGGGCCTCCGGCACCAGCTCCCGCAACCGCTTCGCGGCCTTCTCGATCGAGGAAACCCTGTTGTGCACATAGAAAACCTGCCCGTCGCGCAGCAGCTCGCGGCGGATCGCGGCGCCGACCTGCTTGTCGTCGTACGCGCCGACGTAGGTCAGGATCGGGTGCCTGTCCTCGGGCGGGGTGAGGATGGTCGACATCTCGCGGATGCCGGCCAGTGACATCTCCAGCGTCCGCGGGATCGGCGTCGCCGACATGGTCAGCACGTCGACGTGCGTGCGCAGCGCCTTGATGTGTTCCTTGTGCTCGACGCCGAAGCGCTGCTCCTCGTCCACGATGACCAGTCCGAGGTCCTTGTAGCGGACGCCGGTCTGCAGCAGCCGGTGCGTGCCGATCACGATGTCGATCTCACCGTCGGCGAGCCCGGCCAGCACACCGTCCACTTCGGACTTGTTGGTGAACCGGGACAGGCCCTTGATCTTCACCGGGAACGACTGCATCCGCTCGGAGAAGGTGTTCAGATGCTGTTGCGCCAGCAGTGTCGTCGGCACGAGCACCGCGACCTGCTTGCCGTCCTGCACCGCCTTGAACGCAGCGCGCACGGCGATCTCCGTCTTGCCGTAGCCGACGTCGCCGCAGATCACGCGGTCCATCGGGACGCCGCGCTCCATGTCGGCCTTGACCTCGTCGATCGCGGCCAGCTGGTCGTTGGTCTCGGTGAACGGGAAGGCGTCCTCCAGCTCCCGCTGCCACGGGCTGTCCTGGCCGAACGGGTGCCCCGGCGCGGCCTGGCGGGCGGCGTAGAGCTGCACCAGCTCGGCCGCGATCTCCTTGACCGCCTTGCGCGCCTTGGCTTTCGTGTTCTTCCAGTCCGAGCCGCCGAGCTTGTTCAGCGACGGCAGCTCACCGCCGACATAGCGGGAGACCTCGTCGAGCTGGTCGGTCGGGACGTACAGCCTGTCGCCGGGATGCCCGCGTTTGGACGAGGCGTACTCCAGCACCAGGTACTCGCGGGTGGCACCGGCGATCGTGCGCTGCACCATCTCCACGAAGCGCCCGATGCCGTGCTGGTCGTGCACGACGTAGTCGCCCTTTTTGAGCGCCAGCGGGTCCACCGCATTGCGCCGCCGGGACGGCATCTTCGCGCCGAGGTCCTTTGTGGACGTTCCGCCGGTGGCGCCGCGGCCGGTGAGATCGGCTTCGGTGAGCACCACGAGCCGCAGCTCCGGCACGACGAAGCCTTCGGCGAGCCCGCCGCACGCGACGGTCACGACACCCTGCGGGAGCGCGCCGGTGATGCCCTCGCCCGCGAGCGTGGCGGGTACCTCGGCGCCGGAAAGTTGTTCGACGGCACGGCTTGCCGTGCCGTGCCCCGCGACGACGAGCACCGCGGTGCCCTCGGCCGCGAGGTGGGCGCGCAGGTCGGTGACCGCCCGCTCGAGGTCACCGCGATAAGCCGGGGACGCTTCGACCGCCACCTGGTAGACGTCGGCGTCCTCGGTGGTCAGCTGCGACAGCGTCCACCACCGGCGGTTGGTCTCCCCGGCGTGCTTGGCCACCTCCGCCAGATCCCGGTACGCCGACGCGCCGAGGTCGATCGGCGCCTGCCCGCCACCGGCCGCGGCCATCCACGACGCCTCCAGGAACTCCTGCCCGGTGCGCACCAGATCGTGTGCCCTGGCGCGGATCTTCTCCGGGTCGGCGAGCACCACGTGGGTGCCCTCGGGCATCGCGTCGGTGAGCAGGTCCAGCTCGCCGTCGCAGAGCACCGGGATCAGCGCCTCCATGCCCTCGGACGGGATCCCGTCGGCGAGCTTGGCCAGCATCTCGGCCAGCTGCGCGTCCGCCTCGTACTGCTCGGCCAGCTCGCCGGCGCGCGCCTTGACGTCCGGCGTGAGCAGCAGCTCGCGGCACGGCGGGGCGTGGAAGTGCTGGATTTCGCCCTGCAGGGAACGCTGGTCCGACACCGCGAAGGCGCGGATCTCGCTGACCTCGTCGCCCCAGAACTCGACGCGGTACGGGTGGCCCGCCGTCGGCGGGAAGACGTCGAGAATCCCGCCGCGGACGGCGAACTCGCCGCGCTTCTCGACCATGTCCACGCGGGTGTAGGCCAGCTCGACGAGCCTGTCCAGCACGCCCTCGAACTCGTTCTCCTCGCCCACGGTGAACTCGACCGGCGCGAGCGCGCCCAGCCCGGGCGCCATCGGCTGGATGAGGCTGCGCACGGTGGCCACCACGACCCGCGGCGGGTTCTCCCCACGCAGCTGGTGCAGCACATCGAGCCGCCTGCCGACCGTGTCGGCGCGCGGGGAGAGGCGTTCGTGCGGGAGCGTTTCCCACGACGGGAAATCCGCGACCGCGTCCGCCCCGAGCAGGCTCGTCAGCGCGGCCGTCAGCTCCTCGGCCTCCCGGCCGGTGGCCGTGACCGCCAGCACCGGGACACCCGCGCCCTCGTCGGCCGCCAGCGCCGAGACCACCAGTTGCCGCGCGGTGGTCGGGCCCTGGAGATCGAGCAGCGGCGCGCAGGCGCGTTCGACCACGCCGCCCAGCGCCGGGTGGTCGAGAACCGAAGACAGCAGACCGGACAACACCCCGTCTGTCACGAAAACTCCCCTGCGCAGACCCGTGGACACACCCCTGCCCGGGTCGAGAGGGGTCAGGGGCCCTCGGTACCTAGCGTACGTCGGAGGACCGGCACCAATTCGGCCACCTTCGCCAGCTGCTCGGCGACGAGGGCCGGGTCGACCGCGGCGATCCGCAGCAGGACGTGCTCGGCCCCGGCCGCGGCGAATTGCCCCAGCCGGGTGAGGAGGTCCTCGCCGGTGAGCATCACCTGGATCCGGCCGATGACGTCGAGTGGGCGCGCGTATGTGGCGCGGCAGTATTCGTCGAGCGCCTTCCGGCCGCGCTCGGCGTCGTCGTCCACGAAAACCGTGGCGAACAGCGCGGGCGTGACCGGCCGGGCGCCCGCGACCTCGCGGATCGTGGCGAGGCCCTGGGCGTAGTCCGCGACGTCGGGCGGGTACGGGAGCCAGCCGTCGTAGAGGCGGCCGGCGCGGCTGAGCGCGGCGGGGGTGATTCCGGCGAGCCAGACCGGCGGCCCGCCCGCCCGCGCCGGACGCGGGACTTCGGGGAGCCAGTCGTAGTGGAGAACCTTGCCGTGGAACGAGGACGGGTTGCCGGTCCACAGTTCCCGCCACAGCGTCACGGTGTCGTCCAGTTGGGAGAACCGGGTCTTGAAGTGCACGCCGACCAGTTCGAACTCCTGCTCACTGAACCCGGGGAACCCGGCGCCGACGCCGAGCACCACGCGGCCGCCGGAGATCAGGTCGAGCGAAGAGATCGTGACCGCCGCGTGCGCGGGATTCCGGTAGGCGGGGATGAGCGCGGCCGTGCCGAGCGTGATGTGTTCGGTGGCCTGCGCGACGGCGGTGAGCAACGTCAGCGGCTCGACGCGGGCGCGCGAGAGCGAGTCGCCGACCCACACGGAGTCGAAGCCGGTGCGCTCGGCGTTCACGGCCATGTCGACGAGCGCGGCGGCGGAGCCACCGGCCTGCAGCTGGGCCTGTCCGGCGGGGAGGAGAAGTCCGATTTCCATGAGGGCAACGGTCGTCGCGCGCGGGCATGCCCTCAATTCCCTCCTGGGAATGGCGCGCCAGGGGAAGATGGATCCGTGAGCGGATTCGGCAGCGCGCTGCGGGAATGGCGTGGGCGGCGGCGGTTGTCCCAGCTGGAGCTGGCTCTGCGCGCGGGCACCACGCAACGGCACGTGAGCTTCATGGAAAGCGGCCGGTCCACGCCGGGGCGCGGCATGGTCGTGCGGGTCGCCGAATCGCTGCAACTGCCGCTGCGCGAACGGAACGCGTTGCTGCTGACAGCGGGCTACGCGCCGAGCTATCCCGAGACCAGCCTCGACGACCCCGCGCTGAAGCCGGTGCTCGACAGCCTCGGCAGGCTCCTCGACGGCCACCGCCCGTACCCGGCGATCGTGGTCGACCGCTTCGGGGATCTCGTCGCGGCCAACGACGGGATCGGGGTGCTCACCGAAGGCGCCGCGCCCGAACTGCTCGAACCGCCGATGAACGTGCTGCGGCTGGCGCTGCACCCGCGCGGAATGGCGCCGCGCATCGTCAATTTCGACGACTGGGCGCAACACGTTCTGGAGCGCCCGCGTCAGGAAATCGCGCGCGCCCCGCACGAACGCCATTCCTCGCTACTGGCCGAACTGGAGGGTTACCTGCCCGCGCCGCCGACGCCGGGCGCCGAACACCTCGGTTTCGCGGTGCCGCTGCGGTTACGGTCCGCGCTCGGGGAACTGCGCCTGATCACCGCGATCACCACGTTCGCGACCGCCGTGGACGTCACGGTTTCCGAACTGCGCCTGGAAACCTTCCTGCCCGCCGACGAAGCCACCGCGGCGGCGCTTTCTCGGCCACAATGACCGCATGCGCAGGTTCGGAATCGTCCTTTTTGCCTTGCTCGCCACGGCGTGCACGAGCTCGCCTGCCCAGGAGCTGCCGCAGCAGCCGAGCACGGTGCCCGGCGAGCAGAAGCTGCACGTGGACGTCGTCGCGCACGGGCTGGAGCACGGCTGGGACATCGGGTTCCTGCCGGACGGGAAGTTCCTCGTCACCGAACGGCCGGGCAGGCTCGCGCTGATCGATCCGGACGGCACGGTCACCGACGTGGCGGCGGACCTGTCCGACGTGTACGCCAAGGGCGAGGGCGGCCTGATGGGCATGGTGCTGCACCCGGACTTCGCGCGGTCGCGCCGGTTCGTCACCTGCCAGACGCACCAGGAGGCGGGCAAGGCGGTGGACATCCGGCTCGTCACGTGGACCCTCTCGCCCGACGACCGCACCGCGACCCGCGTCGGCGAGCTGCTGACCGGGCTGCCGGTGAACAGCAGCGGCAGGCATTCCGGCTGCCGCCCGGCGATCGCGGCCGACGGGGCGCTCATGGTCGGCACCGGCGACACCGCGCGGCCCACCATCGCGCAGGACCGCCACAGCCTCGGCGGCAAGGTGCTGCGGATCGACCTGAACACCGGGAAACCCTTGCCGGACAACCCGTTCATCACGTCCGCGGACCCGAACGAGCAGCGGATCGACAGCTACGGGCACCGCAACGTGCAGGGCATCACCGTCCGCCCCGGCAGCGGGCAGGTGTTCACCGCCGAGCACGGCCCGACGTTCGACGACGAGATCAACTTGGAGCGGCGGGGCGGCAACTACGGCTGGGACCCGTCGCGTGGCGGCACCAACACCACCGACTACGACGAAGACGTGTCGATGACCGACACCCAGCGCTTCCCGGACGCGGTCAGTCCACTGTGGACGTCGGGGCGGATCACCGAAGCGATCTGCGGCGCGGCCTTCCTGACCGGCTCGCAGTGGGGCGCGCTGGAGGGCAAGCTGGCCGTCGTCGCGTTGAAGGGGCAGAAGATGCTGCTGTTCGACGTGGACGCGGCTGGCCGGATCACCAAGGTCACCCTGCCCGAGGAGTTCGACGAGACCTACGGCAGGCTGCGCGCGGTCCGCTCCGCGCCCGACGGCTCGCTGTACGTGACCACGTCCGACGGCG
This sequence comes from Amycolatopsis acidicola, assembly GCF_007713735.2. Classification (GTDB taxonomy): domain Bacteria; phylum Actinomycetota; class Actinomycetes; order Mycobacteriales; family Pseudonocardiaceae; genus Amycolatopsis_E; species Amycolatopsis_E acidicola. The sequence continues at coordinate 21,660 of NZ_VMNW02000044.1, forward strand.
ACGACGACAAACTGCTGCGAGTCACTCCCGCGTGACACAGCTCACCGGAAAACGGTGACACGGCGCCCGAAGAAACGCTGTCCGGGCGAAGGCGAAACCGGCTCGGCGGCGACACGCCACCGGTGCGGCTGGCGCAAGGCCGGGATCGTGTCGTCGCGGGCGGAGTGCCGGTCCGTGGGTTCGTGCCCGGCCGCGTCGACGGCGTGTACCTGCATCTGCACGGAGGCGGGTGGATGCTCGGTTCCGCGGCCGGACAGGACGAAAAGCTCTGGCGGCTCGCCGAACAGGCACGACTGGCCGTGGTCAGCGTCGACTACCGCCTCGCGCCGGAACACCCCTTCCCCGCCGGGCCCGACGACTGCGAGGCGGCCGCGCGCTGGCTCGTCGCGAACGCCGCGGCCGAGTTCGGCACCGAACGACTGCTGATCGGGGCGAGTCGGCCGGGGCGCACCTGAGTGTCCTGACGCTGCTGCGCCTGCGCGACCGGCACGGCATCGTCGGCGCGTTCCGTGCGGCGCAGCTGACGTTCGGCCCCTACGACCTGTCGATGACGCCGAGCCAGCGGTCGTTCGGCTCCCGGCGGCTGCTGAGCAACACCGACACGCTGCGGCGGACCTACGACCTGTGCACCCCCGGCCTGAGCGCGGAACAACGCCGCGATCCCGGGATTTCCCCGCTGTACGCCGACCTCGCGGGCCTGCCGCCCGCCCGGATCGTCGTGGGCACCGAGGACTGCACGGGCGCCTGCCAGCGCTGGGCGAGGAACAGCGAGTCGTCGAGCAGGGGGACGCACTGCCCGGCTCTACGCCCTGGTGGAGGAGTTGCGCGCGTCGGCGCCACGGGCGCTGACGGTCGCGGCGCTCGCCGCACGGTTCGAGATGAGCAAGCGCACGGTGCAGCGCGATCTCCAAGCGCTGCTGAAGGCCGGCGTTCCGGTGCGCGCCGCGGCTGCGGCGCGAGAACTCTCCGCACGGATCGTCGCGCTGCCCTCGTCGTCCAGCTCTCCGGTGCGTGACGCGGTGGAACTAGCCCTCGCGACCGACACGGCGCTGCGACTGTCCTATCTGGACGCCGCGGGGCACGAAAGTGACCGCGTGGTCGAACCGGCAGGCCTGCTCACCGCGGCCGGCCGGTGGTACCTCATCGCGTGGTGCCGGACGCGGCAGGCAGGGCGCGGTTTCCGCCTCGACCGCATCACGGCCGCTGCCGCGACCACGGACCGGATACAGCCCCGCGACCTGGCCGAGCTCCTGCGCGGCTCGGCCGCCGAACGCGCCGTCCGGCCCGGCACGCTGAGCCAGGACTTGACTTCAAGCACTTGAAGTTCCGCATGCTGGTGTCATGGCAGCAGGAACGGCACAGGCGTGGTTCACGATCCAGGAAGCCTCCCGGCGCAGCGGGCTGAGTGAGCCGACGCTGCGCTACTACGAGCAGATCGGCCTGATCGGGCCCGTGCCGCGGGACCCCAGCAGCGGGCACCGGCGGTACGACGCGGCGGCGATGAGCACGATCGAGTCGCTGGCCTGCCTCCGCTCGGCCGGGATGCGAGTCGACGGGCTGCGCCGCTACCTGCAGCTGCTGACCCGCGGCCGCGAAGCCGCCGCCGAGCAGCGGGAGCTGTTCACCGAACACGCCGATCGCCTGTCGGCGCAGCTCGAACTCATGCAGCTGCGCCTGGAGTACCTGCGCCTCAAGGCTGAGCTGTGGGACGCCCGCGAGCGCGGCGACAGCGAGGCCGAGGAGCGCGTGCTGCCGCGCATCGTCGCGCTCACCGAACGCTTCTGACTATCCACAAAGGACGGGCAATGAACGGGAACACACTGGTCGTGGTCACCGGTGGCACCGGCCATCTCGGCGGCCACACCATCGTGCGGCTGCTACGGGACGGCTACCGCGTCCGCACCACCGTGCGCTCGCTGGAACGCGACGCGCAGGTGCGGGCGGCGGTGGCCACGGGCGGCGCCGATCCGGCCGGACTCGAAGTGGTGGCGGCCGATCTGTCCGCCGACGACGGCTGGGCCGCGGCGCTCGAAGGCGCGGACTACGTGCTGCACCTCGCTTCGCCGTTCCCCGCCGAGGCGCCCGAGAACGACGACGACGTCATCCGCCCGGCTGTGGAAGGCACGCTCCGGGTGCTGACCGCCGCGCGCGAGGCGAAGGTGCGGCGCGTCGTCATGACCTCGTCGTTCGCCGCGGTCGGTTACAGCGCCGAGCCGCGCGAGGTCTACACCGAGGCCGACTGGACCGACCCGGCCGACCCCAACGAGGCCTACATCCGCTCGAAGGCCATCGCCGAGCGCGCGGCTTGGGACCACGTAAGGGAAAACGGCGGCCCGGAGCTGACCGTGATCAACCCGACGGGGATCTTCGGCCCGGTGCTCGACGGGCACCTGTCGTCCTCGGTGCGGCTGGTGCAGGGGCTGCTCACCGGGGCGATGCCGGTCGTGCCGCGCAGGTACTTCGGCGTGGTGGACGTCCGCGATGTCGCGGACCTGCACGTGCTGGCGATGACGGAGCCGGCGGCGGCAGGCCGGCGTTTCCTTGCCGTGGCAGGGAAATCGATCAGCCTCCTGGAGCTGGCCCAGCTGCTCGGCGAGCGGATCGCCAAGCTCCCGGAGGAGTCGCCCGCCGAACAGCCCCGGATCCCGGTCATCGACAACACCAAGGCCAGGACGGTGCTCGGCTGGATGCCCCGCGCCGTCGAAACGACCATCGCGGACACCGCCGACAGCCTGCTAATGCAGCCGTAGCTTCGGTTTGTGCTCCAAATGGGACAGCCCGTTCCAAGCCAGGTTCACCAAATGCGCGGCCACTTCGTCGCGTTTGGGTTTGCGGGCGTCGAGCCACCACTGTCCGGTCAGCGCGACCATCCCGACGAGCGCCTGCGCGTACAGCGCCGCGAGCTTCTCGTCGTAGCCGCGGACCGCGAACTGCTGGGCGAGGATGTGCTCGACCTGGCTGGCGATGTCGTTCAGCAGCGTGGAAAACGTGCCGGTGGACGAGGCCACCGGCGAATCCCGCACCAGTATCCGGAACCCGTCGTGGGAATCCTCGACGTATCCGAGCAGGGCGCTCGCCGCCTGCTCCAGCATGGCGCGGGGGTGGCCGCCGTGGAGCGTGGAAACCATCCTGTCCAGGAGGATCTGGGTTTCGCGGTCCACGACGACCGCGTAGATGCCTTCCTTGCCACCGAAATGTTCGTACACCACGGGTTTCGACACGTTCGCGCGATGCGCGATCTCCTCGATGGAGGTGCCGTCGAAACCCTTCTCGGCGAACAGCGCGCGAGCCACGTTGAGCAGCTGCTGGCGGCGTTCGGCACCGGTCATCCGGACGCGGGCCACCGGGGCCGGGGGCCGCGCCCCGGTGACCACTTCTCGTTTCTGCCTTTTTCGAGCCGCCACCGCAGCAGCTTAGGGTGCTACTTGGACTCGGCGGCCAAGCGGGCGAGCCGGGTCGGGGTCGGCCAGCGAACGTTGTCCACCCAGCCGAACTTCTCGAACGCCCAGATCACCCGCGCCGAGATGTCGATCTGGCCGCGTTTGACGCCGTGGCGGGCCGAGGTCGGGTCCGCGTGGTGCAGGTTGTGCCAGGACTCGCCGAAGGACAGGATCGCCAGCGGCCAGAAGTTCGCCGACTTGTCACGCGCCGCGAACGGCCGCTCGCCGATCATGTGGCAGATCGAGTTGACCGACCAGGTCACGTGGTGCAGCACGCACACCCGGACCAGCCCGGCCCAGAAGAAGGCGGTCACCGCGCCCCAGAACGACCACGTGACGAGTCCACCGATCAGCGCCGGCACGGTCAGCGTCAGCAGGGTCCACAGCCAGAACAGCTCGTCGACCTTCTTGATCGCCGGGTCCTTGAGCAGGTCCGGGGCGAAGCGCTCGGCGTTGCTCTGGTCGCGCTCGAACAGCCAGCCCATGTGCGCGTGCCAGAAACCCTTGGTGATCGCCCACGGCGAGGTGCCGAACGCCCACGGCGAATGCGGGTCGCCGTCGCGGTCGGAGAAGGCGTGGTGCCTGCGGTGGTCGGCGACCCAGGTGATCACCGGCCCCTGTACCGCGAGGCTGCCCGCGATGGCGAGCGCGACCCGCAGCCAGCGCTTGGCCTTGAAGGAACCGTGCGTGAAGTAGCGGTGGTACGACACCGTGATGCCGAGCCCGCTGATGCAGTAGAAGACCGCGAACAGCGCCACGTCGATCCAGCTCAGCCCCCACCCCCAGGCGAAGGGCACCGCCACCGCGATCGCCACCAGCGGCAGGATCACGCCGAGGTAGACCGAGAACTGGATACTGAAGGGCCGCTGCCCGCTGATGACCGGTTTGGGCCCTTTGGTAGCCGGGGGTTCGAGGGTAGCCGTCATGCGCAACCACACTTCTTCCTGCTCAGCGCCCTTGCGAAGGGTCACCTTACCTACGTTTCCGTAAGTTACGGTACAGGAGGTTTTCCCGGCTGTGGAGAGCCGAAAACCCAGCCCAACCCCTGTCCCCGGACGGGTTTCCCACGTCGGTATTCTGACCAGGCACGATCCGCCGTAGTGTAATTGGCAGCACTTCAGATTTTGGTTCTGACAGTTCAGGTTCGAATCCTGGCGGCGGAGCTGCCGTCCCGGCCCCGGCGACGAGAAGGGGGTGCCGCGCTGGAAGGCGAGACCGAGCAGAACAGACGACCGGCCCTGGCTGAGCTGTCGGACGCCTGGCTGATGGGGCGCGCCCGGGAGCTCATCGCGGCGGTCCAGCACACGGATCACGACGAACAGCTGGAGATCATCCGCACCATCGCCGAACTCCTCGACGAGACACAGCGTCGCGGGGAGCCGGTGCTGGTCGCGTATCTCCTGCGCGCCGCGGCCGTCGCGAGGCTGGTCACGCGCGGCGCCGCCGCCGAGGCCGAACCGCTGCTGGACGAGATGCTCGCGCACACCCGGCGGCACGGCCTTTCCCTGTACCGAGCCGACGCGCACGCGCTGCGCGGGCGGCGGCTGGTGCTCGCGGGCCAGGAGGACGCGGCGCTCACCGAGATCGCCCGCGCGCTGGCCATCCTCGACGACTCCGGAACGCCGGACATGCAGCTGCCCCGCCGCGAGTGGGCCAAGATGCAGTCGAGCGCGTTCATCGACTGCTGGCTCGTGCTGAACCAGCTCGGCGTGTACGAAGCCGCCGAAGAGGTCATCGCCAGGGCGCATCAGGCGGTCCGCGAGACGGCGGGCCCGCACGAGATCACCCTGCAGCTGATGAACCGGGTCAAGATGCTGCTCGGCTGGGCGCTGCGGCTGGAGCGCGTGGAGCGGCATTCCAAGGCTGCCAACAAGTTCGAGACCGCGGCGTCGATGGCGGTCGCGGTCGAAGCGCCGTTCGCCGAGTCGCTTTTCCCGCGCCGCATCGGGGTTCCGGCGGTGGAGCAGGTCGGCGTGCTGGCCGCCGCGCTCGCGCTGGCCGACCCGGACCCGTCGCACATCGAGCGGCTGCAACGACTGCTGACCGAGCCCGGGTATCCGCACGACCAGGTCATCATCGCGATCGCCCTGGGCCGCTGCCTCGACGCGGACGGCAGGCGCGAGGAGGCGCTCAAGGTTCTGCAGGCCACGCGGCTGAACCTGGAGGAGGACCACTCCCAGCCCTCGATGCGGCTCAACCTCGCCCGCGAGCTGGCGCGGCTGGACTACCTCTCGCACAGCGAGTCCGACAAGCTCGGCCCGCTGCTCGAGTACTCCACGGCGCTGGAGATGGAGCTGTGGTCGCTGCGCGAGTCGCAGATGGCCACCCTCGACACGCGCCGCGAGCACGAGCGACTGTCCGCGCAGCACGGCGCGATCAGCCAGCAGGCGTTGCAGGATCCGTTGACGGGCCTGCCGAACAGGCGCGCGCTCGACGAGCACCTGCGCACGCTGTCGGCGTCCACCACGGCACAGCCGCTCGCGGTGGCGCTGGTCGACCTCGACGGCTTCAAGGGCGTGAACGACGAGCACTCCCACGCGGAGGGTGACGACGTGTTGCGCGTAGTCGCCTCCACGCTGCGCGACGCGCTGCGAGGGGACGACATCGTGGCGCGCTACGGCGGTGACGAGTTCATCGCGCTACTGCCCGGCGCTCCCGTCTCGGCCGCGAAGCAGGCGCTCGGCCGCGCGGTGAACGCCGTGTCATCCCTGCCACACCACCTTTCGCACGGGGTAACCCTGTCCGTCGGGCTGGTGTCGCTGCGCCCGCAGGAGCGCGCGGATCAGGTGCTCTCCCGCGCGGATGCCGCCATGTACCAGGCAAAACGCGGTGGCGGGAACCAGGTGGCGACGGCCAGCACGATCCCCACCGACGGCGTCTCCGGATGGGCCGAGGTGGACCTGCACGCCGACCCGGCGCCGACGCTCGAAGAGCACCCGTAGGATCGTCTGCCGGTAAGGGAAGCCGTCTGCAGGTTGGGAGTGCCGTGACCGGCCCGCTCACTACGTTGGTCCTCGCCGCGGGCGAGGGCACCCGAATGCGTTCCGCCACCCCGAAGGTGCTGCACCCGATCGCCGGGCGACCGCTGGTGGAGCATGCGGTGCGCGCCGCGGCGGGACTGAAGCCGGACAACCTGGTCGTCGTCGTGGGGCACGGCCGGGAAGCCGTGACGGCCCACCTGGAGCACGTCGGTGACGCGCTGCGGCGGCCCGTTCAGGTGGCGGTGCAGGAGACCCAGCAGGGCACGGGCCACGCGGTGTCGTGCGCGCTGGCCACGCTGCCGGGCGAGCTCACCGGCACCGTGCTCGTCAGCTACGGCGACGTGCCCCTGCTGGACACCGAGACGCTGGCGAACCTGCTGGAGGAGCACAACTCCCGCGGCAACGTGGTGACGGTGCTGACGGCCGACCTGGAGAACCCGGCCGGTTACGGGCGCATCATCCGCGACTCCGCCGGCGCGGTCCGCGGCATCGTCGAGCAGCGTGACGCCGACGAGGAGCAGCTGCGCATCACGGAGATCAACTCCGGGGTCTACGCCTTCGACGCGGCGCTGCTCACCAAGGGCCTCACGCGGCTGTCCACGAACAACTCGCAGGGCGAGCTCTACCTCACCGACGTGCTCACCAACGCCTGCGCGGACGGTCTCCGCGTCGGCGCGCTGGTCACCGACGACCCGTGGCTGACCGAGGGCGTCAACGACCGCGTGCAGCTGTCGAAGCTGGGCGCGGAGCTGAACCGCAGGCTGGTGCGGCAGTGGCAGCTCTCGGGCGTGACCGTGGTCGACCCGGCCACCACGTGGCTCGACGCGGGGGTCACCCTGGCCCGCGACGTGGTGATCGAGCCGGGCGTGCAGCTGCGCGGCGAGACCTCCGTCGGCGAAGGCGCGGTGGTCGGCCCGGACAGCACGCTGACCAACATCAAGATCGGCGCCGGCGCGCACGTGGTGCGCACGCACGGGTCGGACTCGGAGATCGGGCCCGGCGCCAGCGTGGGTCCGTTCGCTTATCTGCGACCGGAAACGAAGCTGGGTGCCGAGGGCAAGATCGGCACCTTCGTGGAGACGAAGAAGGCCGACATCGGGCCCGGTTCGAAGGTGCCTCATCTGACGTATGTCGGCGATGCGACCATTGGCGAGCACAGCAACATCGGCGCGGGCAGCGTCTTCGCCAACTACGACGGCGTGCGCAAGAACCACACCACGATCGGCTCGCACGTGCGGACCGGTTCGGACACCACGTTCGTCGCCCCGGTGCGGGTCGGCGACGGGGCACACAGCGGCGCGGGCACGGTGATCAGGCGTAACGTGCCGCCCGGGGCGCTGGCGGTGTCCACCGGGCCGCAGCGCAACATTGAAGACTGGGTGGCCCGCCGCCGGGCGGGTACCCCCGCGGCCGAGGCGGCGGCAGCCGCGCTCGCCCGAGAACAACAGGATGCACAAACCGAGCGGGAGTCGTCAGATGAGTCCTAAGTCCGGCACGCCGAAGAAGAACCTGATGCTCTTCTCCGGCCGAGCACACCGGGAGCTCGCGGAAGAGGTCGCGCAGAACCTCAACGTGACGATCACCCCGCAGACCGCGCACACGTTCGCCAACGGCGAGCTGTTCGTGCGGTTCGAGGAGTCGGTGCGCGGTACCGACGCCTTCGTGATCCAGAGCCACACCACTCCGATCAACGAGTGGGTGATGGAGCAGCTGATCATGGTGGACGCGCTCAAGCGCGCCAGCGCCAAGCGGATCACCGTGGTCATGCCGTTCTACCCGTATGCCCGCCAGGACAAGAAGCACAAGGGCCGCGAGCCGATCTCGGCGCGGCTGATCGCGGACCTGTTCAAGACCGCGGGTGCCGACCGGATCATGACCGTGGACCTGCACACCGCGCAGATCCAGGGTTTCTTCGACGGCCCGGTGGACCACCTGTTCGCGCAGAGCCTGCTGGCCGAGCACATCAAGAAGACCTACGGGGACGCCGACATCGCGGTCGTCTCGCCGGACTCGGGCCGCGTGCGGCTGGCCGAGAAGTGGGCGCAGCAGCTGGGCGACCGGCCGATCGCGTTCATCCACAAGACCCGTGACCCGGACAAGCCCAACCAGGCCGTGGCCAACCGCGTGGTCGGCAACGTGCAGGGCAAACTGTGCATCCTGGTCGACGACATGATCGACACCGGCGGCACGATCGTGAAGGCCACCGACGCGCTGCTGAACGAGGGCGCGGCGGACGTCGTCATCGCCACCACGCACGGCATCCTGTCCGACCCGGCGACCGAGCGGCTGTCGAACTGCAAGGCCCGCGAGGTCATCGTCACGAACTCGCTGCCGATCCCGGAGGAGAAGATCTTCCCGGGGATGACCGTGCTGTCGATCGCGCCGATGCTGGCCGAGGCGATTCAGCAGGTGTTCGAGGACGGTTCGGTCACCAGCCTGTTCGACGGCCACGCCTGATCGTTCCGCCCGCCGCGAAAGCGGGTGCTCTGGCGGGCGCGGGGGCAATATCTTGCCGGTATGCGTGCATTCCGGTTCGGTGTGAGCCTGCTTTCGGTGGATGACCGGTTCGTCGCGAAATGCCGTCGGCTCGAGGAGCTCGGCTACGACGTCGTCACCGTCCCCGATCATCTGGGTGCCCCCGCGCCCTTCCCCGCGCTGGCCGCCGCCGCGGTGGCCACGTCGCGGCTGCACGTCGGCCCGATGGTGCTGAACGTGCCGTTCTACAACCCGGTGCTGCTGGCCAGGGACATCGAATCCACGTCGGCGGTGGCCGGCGGCCGGTTCGAACTGGGCGTCGGCGCCGGGCACATGAAGGCGGAGTTCGACGACGCGGGTCTGCCGTGGTGGCCCGCGCGGAAGCGGATCGCCTATCTCGAGAGCACACTGGACGAGCTGCGGAAGCGGCTGGATCCCTTGCCGCCCTTGCTGATCGCGGGACACAGTGACGGGGTGCTGAGCCTTGCGGCGGAGCAGGCGGACACCATCGGTTTCGCCGGACTCAAGCAAGCCCCTGGTCGCCCACCCGGCAGTTTTCACCTGGCGGGCGTCGACGAGCTGGCGGAGCGGGTGGGTTTCGTCCGGGAGCGGGGCGTGGATCCGGAGTTCAACCTGCTGGTGCAGCGAGTCGTGGTAGCCGAAAACCCCCGGCCCGAGCTGCAGGACTGGCTCTCCCGAATCCCCGACGCGCCCCAGACCGTGGACGATTTGCTTGCCACGCCACAAGTCCTCGCGGGCACGGTCCCACAGATCGTCGACACCCTCCTGGAACGCAGGGAGCGCTTCGGGTTCAGTTACGTGACAGTCTTCGAGCCCTTCCTGGAGGACTTCGCCCCGGTAGCCAGGGCCCTGTCGGGAAGGTGACGACCCTCAGGGCGGATCGCGCCGGCGGGCCGCCCTGAGGTGGGTGCTCATCCCGTCGCCTGCCCAGGCCCACATCACTTTGCCCTGGGCCCGCAACCCCTCTACACGACGCGCGCCCGACTGCACAAAGCTTGCGGGCTCAGGGGAAAGTGATAGCGCTTTCGCAGGCGACGGGATGAGCACCCACCTCTTCCCTCAACCACCCTCTCAAGCGGCGGCTGAGCTACGGGCCGTGCCCATCCTGGAGCCTGCCTCCCCGGCGAGGGGATCTTTGGTCTTTTTCTCTCGGCTTGTGGTTGCTCGGCTTGGGGCAGCAACGGACGCGCGTGGCCGCGCTGTGTGCACCCCTCCGCCGCCCCGATCTGTGAGTGTTTGCGATCTTGAGGCTGCGTCAAGGCGGGAAAGAGTACCTTGACCCAGCCCCAAGATCGCAAAAGCAGGCTGGGGATCGGAGCGGCGGAGGGGTGTGGTCGTCGGGACGGCTCGCTTCGCGTTGCCGGGTTGCGGTTTTGTGGTGGTGGGTGGCGGTTCTTGTTGCTGCCATCCTCAACCCAGGTCCGCGGCTACCTCACGATCCAGCGCTGCCGGATCGACCACCGCCACTGGCTCTGCGGCGACGGTCGGCACGGCCTCTACCTTGGCCGAGCCCGTCAGCTTCGGTAGGGCGAATTGCACGGAACAGGTCATCGTCGCGGAACCGTTCAGTGGTGTGACCAGTTCCTGCCCGCAGTCTTTCGCGCCCAGTTGTGCCGAGGTCACCGAGGACTTGAGCACCAGCCGCGCGGCCGCGTCGGGGGCGTCGCCGATCAGTTTGTTCTCCACCTGCACCGTGTCGATACAGGAACCGGCCGCCGCACATTTCAGGTCGTTCGACGAAACCGTGGTCGCGATCACCGGCCCGGCGACGAACGGCTGCGCGAGATCCTGCACCGACTGCCCGAAAGCCTCGTGCAGCGCCGTGAGCTTCGCGGCGTCGAGCGCATCGACGTTCAGGGGCCCGGTGCCCAGCGCATTGACGACGGCGGGGCCGAGCAGCGCCGGGTCGATGCTCACCACGCGGTAGGGCTGCGTCGCGGTCACCCGCAGGCCACCGACATCGAAAACGTCCGTCCCGTCCGCGAGCATCGTGCGCTCGGCGGGCGTGGACGTGGTGACAGCGGCCCGCAACGTGCGCGCCACGTCGGCCGGTGCGAGAGTCCCGCCGAGCTCGAAGGCGAGCACGGAGCGGGCCCAGCGTGAGCCGTACTCGGTGGCGCGATCTTGCTGCATTCCCTGCGCCTGCCAGTACTCCGCGGGCGCCCGCAGGTACAGAACGCCACCCGCACGCAACACCTTGACCTGCTGATCCTTCAAGGAAAGCGTGCCCTGCGCGAGCCCGGTGCGCGTGACGTTCAGGGTCTCCTCGCCGATCCGGTAGGCGACCGCCGCCTGCTGTCCGAGCGAAGTCAGCGCGCCGTCCACAGCCGCACCGGGATCGGCCTTCGCCGCCGCGGGCTTCCCCGATTCGCACCCGACGAGCACCAGTGCGACGACGAGCAAGAGCAGCCCCCAAACACCCCTGTGCGCCATCTCGCCACCCCCTGACAACCAGCTTCCTACTTGTCCCGGCGACCCACCGCAACCCCGGACCGATGGGGCGCTTACACTGAACAGGTTGTCTCGGCGAGGCGGGCTCTTAAGTACCCGGTGCCCGACGTGATCGACGCGGCGGCTTGAGTGGCCCCGCGCTGTGCACGTTTGCACGTTGAGTGGAACTCGCCGCCGTGGACAACGACCGACGCCCCCAGTTTCGCGCACCGCCAGTGTTTTTGAAGGAGTGCAACACCGTGTCCGAGGTACGTCTGTCCGTCGAGCCGCGCACCGAGTTCGGCAAGGGCGCCGCGCGCCGCACCCGTCGCGCCGGAAAGATCCCGGCCGTGCTGTACGGCCACGGCACCGACCCCCGGCACCTCGCGCTGCCGGCGATCGAGTTCGCCCGCGTCATCCGTGAGAACGGCAGCAACGCCGTGCTCACCCTGGACGTGGAGAGCAACACCGAGCTGGCGCTCACCAAGACCATCACGGTCCACCCGCTGAAGAACTACATCGAGCACGTCGACCTGCTCGTCGTCAAGCGCGGCGAGAAGGTCACCGTCGACGTGCACGTCGTCGTCACCGGCGACGCGGCCCCCGGCACCCTGGTCCACCAGGACATGGACGCGGTGTCGGTCGAGGTCGAGGCGCTGCACATCCCCGAGCAGGTCGAGGTCTCCGTCGAGGGGCTCGAGGCAGGCTCGCAGATCACCGCGGGCCAGCTCACGCTGCCCGCCGGCGCCGAGCTGCTGACCGACCCGGAGGCGCTCGTCGTCGCCGTCGCCGAGCCGCAGGCCGAAGCCCCCGAGGAAGAGGCCGCTGCCGGCGAAGCCGAGGGTGAGTCCGAGGCCGCCGCGGAGTGACCGCGGATGTGCCTGGGGCCGGCGAGCAGGTGTTGCTCGTCGGCCTCGGTAACCCTGGCCCACGTTATGCCGGCAACCGGCACAACGTGGGCTTCATGGTGCTCGACGAACTGGCCGCGCGAGTAGGCGGGAAGTTCAAGGCACACAAGGGCGGCGCCGAAGTGCTCGAGGGGCGGCTGGCCGGCCGCCGGGTCGTGCTGGCCAAGCCGCGCTCGTTCATGAACCTCTCCGGCGGCCCCGTCGCCGGCACAGCCAAGTTCTACAAGACCGAACCGGGCGGGATCGTCGTCGTGCACGACGAGCTGGACCTGGAGTTCGGCGCGCTCAAGCTCAAGCTCGGCGGCGGGGACAACGGCCACAACGGGCTGCGATCGATCACCAAATCGCTGGGCACCAAGGAGTACTACCGGGTGCGGTTCGGCATCGGCCGCCCGCCCGGCCGGATGGACCCCGCCGACTACGTGCTGAAGGACTTCTCGACGGTAGAGCGCAAGGAGCTCCCGCTGGAGGTCGACAGGTGCGCCGACGCCGTCGAAGAGCTCATCGGCAAGGGCCTCGCTGCAGCCCAGAACACCTTCCACGCTCTGTAGCGGCTTTCACTCACAGGCGTCGGATATGTCCGCTCGATGGAGTCGATGCGGTGGACGGGACTTCCCACCGCGTTCGGGCGCGGCTAGGACTGAATGCGGGAACCGCCCCGTCCTAGCTGAAACTGGAGACTCTTCATGTCCCTCACCCCCGAAGACGTCCTCCGCGTGGAGTTCTCGAACGCGGCGGTCGGCCGGCGCGGCTACGCGAAGCCGGAGGTGGACGCGTTCGTCCGGCGGATCGCGAAGACACTGGCCGACGAGGACGACCTGACCGCGGCCGAAGTCCACCACGTCGAATTCTTCAAGCCGCTGCTGGGCAAGCGGGGCTACGACGAGAAGGAAGTGGACGTGTTCCTCGACAAGGTCGAGGACCAGCTGGCGGAGCGCACCTTCAAGGCGTTCCCGATGCCGACGGCACGCGAGGCCTCGCAGGCCACGGACTCCCGCTGGGAGAAGCCCGCGCACACGCCGGAGCCCGCTCCGCAGCCGCAGGCACACCCGGGCACCTTCTGAACCACAGACCCGGAAACGGCCCGCGCCACGCATGGCGCGGGCCGTTCCGCGTGTCTTGGCCCCTCCCGCGCGCGTCTTGGCTCGCCGCGGCCGCGTGTTGGCCCCTCCCGCACGCATGTTGGCCCCTCCCGCGGGGTGGCGCTGGCCCGGTGGCCAAACACCCCACCGGGTCAAGCCACCACACCAACGCCAGGGGCCAACACGCCAACGCCAGGGGCCAAGACACCGACGGGAGGGGCCAACACGCCCGCACGGGTGGCAAACACGCGCGCGGGGCGGGCGCGGGGCGACGGGCGAGGTCAGGAGCTCGACTTCTCGATGCGGTCGGCGAACTGGGTCGCCGTCGCGGCGCGTTTCACCTTGCCCGAAGGCGTCTTCGGGAGGCTCCCGGCCGGAAGCACCACCACGGCGTAGGGGCGCAGGTCCACGGCGTCGCGGACGCGCGCCGAGACCTCCTTCACCAGGGTCCGCTCGGCGTCCGGGTCACCGGCCAGCTTCGACTCCAGCACCACTGCGAACCGCTCGCGCCGCGTCCCGGCGTCGATCCGCACCGCCACCGCGTTCCCGGCCCGGACCCCGTCGACCGAGGTGGCCGCCCGCTCGATGTCGGTCGGGTAGATGTTGCGGCCGCCCATGATGATCACATCCTTGGCGCGGCCGCAGATCACGATCTGCCCGTCGATCAGGTAGCCGAGGTCGCCGGTGTTCAGCCAGCCGTCGGCGTCCTGCGTCGCCACCGGGCCGTCGACCGTGAGGTAGCCCGGGGTCACGGCCTCGCCGCGCAACCGGATCTCGCCGACCTGCCGCTCACCGAGCTTCGCCCCGTGCTCGTCCACGATCTCGGCTTCGAGCCCGTCCAGCGGCCTGCCGAGGACGGCGAACGAACGGACGTCGTCGGTGCCGCGGCGCGCGTCGCCCTCCGGCACGGGCACCGCGCGGTTCTCCGCCTCGAGCGCTTCGGCCTCCACCACGTCGAGGGTCAGCCCGGTGAACAGCGGCGCGAACGAAACCGCGAGCGTCGCCTCCGCCATGCCGTAGGCCGGGAAAACGCATTCGGCAGGCATCTTGAACCGGGCACCGGCATCGGTGAACGCCTTGACCGCCGACTCGTCGATCGGCTCCGCGCCGTTCAGCGCGATCCGCAGCGTGGACAGGTCATAGGCGTTGTCGTCCTCGACGCGGGCCAGCCTGCGGCCGACGATCGCGTACGCGAAGTTCGGCGCCGCCGTGGTGGTGGCGCGGTACTTGCTGATCAGCTCCGGCCAGACCAGCGGCCCGGACAGGAACTCGACGGGCGTGATCTTGACCAGCTCCACGCCGAAGGTCATCGGCACGGTGAGGAAACCGACCATGCCCATGTCGTGGAAGGTCGGCAGCCAGGACACCATGATGTCCTTGTCGAACACGAACTCCGCGCGGTCCACCATCGCCTTGACGTTGGTGTACAGGTTGCCGTGGGTGATCCGGACGGCCTTCGGCTCGGCGGTGGAGCCACTGGTGAGCTGCAACAGCGCGAGCTCGTCCTCGCCGACGGGCACCGCCTCGGCGAGCGGCTCGGAGTCCAGCAGATCGGTGATGTTCCGGTAGGCGATGCCGCGTTCTTCGAGCACCGGCGCGAGCGCGTCGAACGGTTCGCCCAACAACACGAGCCCGGAGTCGATCATGCCGAGCACCTTCACCGTGTCCTCGGCCCAGAGCGCCAGATCGGTGCGCGGAGTCGGCTGGTGCAGCATCGTCACGCTGCCGCCGGCAAGCCAGACGCCCTGCACCGTCGGCGCGATCAACGACGGCGCCGCGGCGAGCACGGCGACCGCGCTGCCCGGCTTCAGCCCACCCTCGACAAGCCCGCCTGCCAGGCACTTCGCCTGCTCATGCACCTCGGCCCAGGTCCGGCGAACCGGCTCCTTCGGCTCACCGGTGACCATTCCGCGCTGCTGACCGCCACCCGCCGCGGTGGCGACGAGCGTGTCCACGAACCGACTCATGTTCGGGAGCCTATCCGGTCACTCGACGAGTTCGGACGTCTCCAGCCAGCGGGCTTCCACGTCGTCCTTTTCCGTCAACACCGATTTCAGCTCGGCGTTGAGATCCACGAGTTTGTCCGGGTTCGTCGCGTTCGCGGCCAGCTGCTCGTGCAACTCGCCTTCGCGCTTGGTCAGCACGTCGAGACGGCGCTCGAGCCTGCCCAGTTCCTTCATCGCGGTGCGGTGTTCGGCCGCGCTGGGCTTGCCCGACGGCGCGGATTCCTTGCGCTGCGGCGCCGGAGCCGCCTGCTGACTGCGCGAGCGACGGTCGAGGTACTCGTCGATGCCGCCGGGCAGGTGCGTGATCCGGCCGTCACCGAGCAACGCGTACACGGCGTCGCACACGCGCTCCACGAGATACCGGTCGTGCGAGACGACGACGAGCGTGCCGGGCCAGGAGTCGAGCAGATCTTCCAGCTGCTGCAGGGTGTCGATGTCCAGATCGTTCGTCGGCTCGTCGAGCAGCAGCACGTTCGGCTCGGCCATCAGCAACCGCGCCAGCTGCAGCCGGCGCCGCTCGCCGCCCGAGAGATCCTCGACCGGCGTCCATTGCCGCGCCGCCGGGAATCCGAGCCGTTCGGCGAGCTGCGAAGCGGACATCTCCTGCTTGCCGAGCACCACCCGGCCCGCGATCTCCTCGACCGCTTCGAGCACCCGCAGCTGCCCCGGCAGCCCTTCCAGCTCCTGCGAAAGATGCGCGAGCCGGACCGTCTTGCCCTCGATCCGCCGCCCCGAACCCGGTTCGGCCTCACCGGCCAGCAGCTTCAGCAGGGTGGTCTTGCCCGAGCCGTTGACCCCGACCAGACCGATCCGGTCGCCAGGCCCGATCCGCCACGTGACGTCGTCCAGCACGGGTTTGTCCCCCGCCCGCAACGTCACGTCTTCCAGCTCCAGCACGGTTTTCCCGAGCCGGCGCCTGGCGAAGGTCAGCAGCTCCACCGAATCCCGCGGCGCGGGCACGTCGGAGATGAGCGCCTCGGCCGCCTCGATGCGGTACCGCGGCTTGGACGTGCGCGCCTTTGCGCCGCGCTGCAGCCAGGCGAGCTCCTTGCGCGCGAGGTTGCGCCGCTTCTCCTCCATCGTGGCCGCGAGCCGCGCCCGCTCCGCGCGGGCGAAAACCCAGTCCGCGTAACCACCTTCGTACTGTTCGACGTTCCCGCCGACGACCTCCCAGGTGCGCCCGCAGACGGTGTCGAGGAACCACCGGTCGTGCGTGACGACCACGACCGAGGCTCGCCTGGCCAGCAGGTGGTCGGCCAGCCAGCGCACGCCTTCGACGTCGAGGTGGTTGGTGGGCTCGTCGAGCACGATCAGATCCAGCTCGCCGACGAGCGCCGCGGCCAGCGCGACCCGCCGCCGTTCGCCACCCGACAGGTTCTCCGTGGAGCTTTCCAGCCCCAGCGCGGTCAGCCCCAAACCGTCCACAATGGACCGGACGCGCGCGTCGGCCGCCCACTCGTGATCGGCCGCGTAGTGCGCCAGCACCGCGTCACGCACCGTGCCCTCGGGCAGCTCGGTGCGCTGGGTGACCACGGCCATCCGCAGATCGCGCACCCGGCTCACCCGGCCGGAATCCGGCTCGGCGACCCCGGAAAGCACCTCGAGCAGCGTGGTCTTGCCGCCGCCGTTGAGGCCGACGACGCCGATCCGCTCGCCCTCGGCCACGCCGAGGGAAACCTCGGACAGCAACGGTTTGACCCCGTACGACTTGCTGACAGCCTCGAGGTTGATCAAGTTGGCCATTAGGCGTGCACCTGCGGTGGTGGAGTGGGCCGGTTGAGGTCTTCGCCGCCGACGAACCGGGCACCGGGCACCGGGCCGTGCGCCACACGCACCGTCCGGCAGACCCCGGCACCGGCGAGCTCGGCGGCCACTTCGAGCGCGGACTCCGCGTCCACGCAAAGGAAAGCGCACGTCGGCCCCGAACCTGACACGGTGCCGGCGAGCGCGCCCGCGTTCACGCCCGCGCGCAGCGTGCGGCGGAGCCCCGGCCGCAGCGAGACCGCGGCGGCCTGAAGATCGTTGCCCAGCAACAAAGCCAGCTGCCGCGGGTCACCAGAAGCAAGCGCTTCCACGACCGGGGCGTGCGAGCCGACGCGCGGCGGATTCCCTGCCTCGCGCAGCCGGTCGAGTTCGGTGAACACGCGCGGAGTGGACAGTCCACGTTGGTCGAACGCGAGCACCCAGTGGAAGGTGTGCCGCGAAAGCACGGGCACCAGCTGCTCGCCGCGACCGGTACCGAGCGCCGTGCCGCCGTAGAGCGCGAAGGGGACGTCACTGCCGATCTTCGCGGCGATCTCCGCCAGCTCGTCGCGGCCGATGTCCAGTTTCCACAGTCCGGTCAGCGCGACGAGGGTCGCCGCCGCGTCCGCGCTGCCGCCCGCCATCCCGCCGGCGACCGGAATTCCCTTGCGCAGCACCACGCGCACCTTGGGATCGTCCTTGCCGACGTGCGCCGCAAGCGCTTGCACCGCGCGCCAGGCGAGGTTGTTCGCACCAGTCGGGACCGCGTCCTCACCCTCGCCGTACACCTCGACGCCCGGCTCCTCGGCCGCCGCGACGGTGACCTCGTCGGTCAGCGAGAGCGCGTGGAACACCGTGGTCAGGTCGTGGTACCCGTCGGACCGCAGGTCACCGACCGAAAGGTGCAGGTTGATCTTCGACGGCACCCGGACGGTGACCGGTGGCGGGACGACGGCTAGCACGCGTCAAGACTACGTGGCCGCTCCGGGTCGGTGCCCGCGAGGAGAAACTAGGTCGAGCGCGACCTCGAGCGCCACCTCCGGCGGGACCCCGCCGTTCTCGTCCCGGAACTGCGGGCTGTTCCCGAAGACCAGCGCGACGAGGGAAAGCCGGGCACGCAGCTGCGCGGCCGGATCCTGCTCGTCGGCGACGAGCAGCTGGAACACGTCCTTCATCCGGCTCACCAGCGGGTTGCGCTCGTGGAAGGTGGTCTTCAGCGCGGGCTGGTTCTCCTGCATGAACCGCATGATCGGGCCGAACTTGCCCTCGACCAGTTCGGCCAGCCGCCGGATCAGCTCCCGACGCGCGCCCACGTGATCCTCCTGCGCCTTGCCCCACTCCAGCACCTCGTCCAGCGACTCGGCGAGGTCGTCGAGCAGGCTCGCGACGATGTCCTCCTTGGTGCGGAAGTGGTAGTAGAGCGCGGCCTTGGTGACGTCGAGCCGCTCCGCGATCTCACGGAGTGACGTCTTCTCGTACCCCTGCTCCACGAACAGTTCGAGCGCGATCTGCTGGATCCGCTCCCTCGTGTCGCTGCGACGCCCCGCCATCGCCCTTCCTTCCCTGAAGAATCTCTCAGCCTTACTTGACGCCCGACAAGTTAGAGCTTACCTTACGACTAGCCAGTTTACTTGTCGCCCGACAAGTTGGATCTTCTCCAGCTTACTGACCCAGGGGATCGACCATGACAACCACACTTTCCGCGCCGGCGCCGACCCGCCGAACCCAGAACCGGTGGTGGGCGCTGGTGGTGATCGGGATGGCCCAGCTGCTGGTCATCATCGACACCACGATCGTCAACATCGCGCTGCCCTCGGCGCAGCGCGAGCTGGGCATGTCCGACGTCGCCAGACAGTGGACGATCAGCGCCTACACGCTGGCCTTCGGCGGCCTCCTGCTGCTCGGGGGCAGGCTGGCCGACCGGCTCGGCCGCAAGAACACGCTGATCATCGGGGCACTCGGCTTCGCCATCGCGTCGGCGGTCGGGGGCGCCGCCACCGGACCGGCCATGCTGATCGGCGCTCGTGCGGCGCAGGGGGTCTTCGCCGCGCTGCTCGCCCCGTCCACGCTGTCGCTGCTCACGATCACCTTCACCGAAGCCAAGGAACGCGCGAAGGCGTTCGGCATCTTCAGCGCGATCATGATGTCCGGCGGGGCGCTCGGCCTGGTCGCCGGCGGCGCGCTCGCCGAGTACCTGGACTGGCGCTGGTGCCTGTACGTGAACCTGCCGTTCGCGATCATCGCGTCCGTCGGCGCCTGGTTCGTGCTGCCGAAGGTCGAAGGGCACCGCGAAACCCGGCTGGACTGGATCAGCGCGATCCTGGGCAGCGGCGGCATCGTCGGCCTGGTCTACGCGCTGTCCGAAGCGGCGACGCGCGGCTGGGGTTCCTCGCTGGTGATGAGCGTCCTCGGCGTCGCGATCGTGTTGCTGGCCGCGTTCGTGTTCCGGCAGACGCGCGTCCCCAACCCGTTGCTGCCGATCCGCATCCTGACCGACCGCACCCGCGCCTCCGCGTACCTGTCCATCGGCGCGGCGTCGTTCGGGATGTTCGGGATGTTCCTGTTCCTGACGTACCAGCTGCAGGGGACCATGCACTACGGCGCGTTCCAGGCCGGGGTGGCGTTCCTGCCGTTCCTGCTGGGCAACGTGCTGGTGTCCACGTTGCTGTCGCGTCGGCTGCTGCCGCGCACGGGTCCGCGGCCGCTGCTGGTGACGGGGTTGCTGCTGATGGCCGCCGGGCTGGCGCTGCTGACCCAGCTGAGCACGGGTTCCTCGTACTGGGGCCTGATCCTGCCGGTGGAACTGGTGCTGGGCGCCGGGGCCGGGCTCGCGATGCCGACGGTCATGAACATCGCCACGGCGCGGGTCAACCCGGCGGACGCGGGGGTGGCGTCGGCCTTCATCACCACCTCGCAGCAGGTCGGCGCTTCGCTGGGCACGGCGTCGCTGAACACGATCGCTTCCAGCGCAACGGCTTCCGCGGCCGGGCTCGGGGTCGCCGGGGCGACGGTGCACGGCTACGCGGTGGCGAACGGCTGGGCCGGTGCGATCCTCGCCGCGGCCGGAATCGGGGTGGGCCTGTTGGTCGGGGGCAAGCGGCAGGCTCAGGACCGGGGGTAGACGAGGATCGCTTCCCCACCGTCGGTCGCGGTGCCGAACAGGGCGACATCGGCGGCGATCAGATCGGGAACGCGTTCGTCCTCGTCGAGTTGGGAAACCGAGCCGGTGACCGTGGAGGCGGTCACCGGCTCGGTGTCGTTCGCGCCGTAGACGGTGCCGTCAGGGTCGGCCGAGATGAGGTCGGTTCCCTTGTCCCCGAAGCAGAATCCCTTCCGCGCCTGGAGGTCGAAGGCCACCGGGCCCGCGATGAGATACCGCCCGCCGACCGACACCGATGGGGTCGCGCCGTCTTCGCCGCGGCACGTGACCGAGGCGAGCACCTGTCCGCTCGTGCCGTCGTGCACCGACCAGACCCGGTCGGCCGCGGAACCCCATTGCGCCACCAGGGTTTTGCCGTCCGGCGAACCGAGCACTTGCGCGGCACCGGTGGCACCCGCGGGCGCTGGGAGCGCGGGATCGTCTCGCTCCACGGGGCCTTTCGCGGTCACCGCCACCACTTTCGGGCCGTATCGGGTGACCTGCCCGCTCGCGGCGTCGAGCACCGCGACGCCGCCGGCATAGTCGATCAGCAGGTGCCCGTCGCCTTGCGCGGTGACATCGTTCCTGCCGGGGATCGCGAAATCTCGTTGCGCCGCAACGGAATCACCGGTGGACGCGGCGTCGTAGACATAGGCGTGGCGCTGACCGACGAGCACCGCGTACTCCTTGCCGTTCTCGCTCGTCACGAACAAGCGCGCGTCGGGCTCGGGCACGGCCGCGCCGGTCCAGCGCGTGGCGCCGGTCTTCGTTTCGCGCGCCACGATGTGCGCGGAGTCGTTTTCGTTGGCCAGCAACAGGATCAGCCCGGCCTGCGGCGCGAGGGACGGGAACGCGTACGCGGTCGTCTCGGTGCCTTCGACAGACCAGCCCTTGCCGTTGTCGAACCCGGACGGCACCTGCGCCTGGGAAACCGTTGCGGGGACAGTGGTTTCTCCCGCCTCCTGGTCCCCGCCGGAACCGCACGCCACCAGCATCACCGCCGCGACAGCCAGCACCGCGGCCACCCTGCGTCCGGCCACCACGCCCTCCGATCAACGCCTAAAGCCGGTTCCACCGAAGCGGAACCGGCTTGGTCAGCGCTGAATCTAGGCGGCGACGCTCTTCGGGCCCTCGATGGGGTGCGTGACGTGCGCGCCCCGGTCCGCGATCCACGCCAGCGCGGAGTCGGCCTGCTTGCCGTTGACCCCGACGCGGAACCGCGCGACCGGCGTGTCACCGACGCGGGTCAGCCCGCCGCCGATGGTGGCGAGGTCGACGCCGAAGCGGCTGCCCGCCTCCGGCAGCAACGCGCCGACAGCGGCGAAGCCGACCAGCACGACGTCGGCGAAGCGGTCGTAGCGGGCGGACTGGGCGCGCGGGGTGTCGATCGCCGGGAGCAGCGTCTCGGCGGTGCGGCTGCCCGGGCTCGCCAGCAGGTCCAGCACGCTGCCGTGCTCGACGACGCGGCCCGAGTCCAGCACCGCGACGTCGTCGCAGACCCGGCGCACCACGGAGGCGTCCTGCGTGGTCAGCAGGATCGTCACGCCGAGCTCGGCGCGCGCCCGGTCGAGCACGGTCAGCACGGCACCGGCCTCGTCGGCGTCGATGCCCGCCGTCGGGTCGTCGGCCAGCAGCACGGCGGGGCCGGCGGCCAGCGCGCGCCCGATCGCGACCCGGCGACGCTGCCCCTCGGTCAGCTCGCTCGGCCGCTGCGCGGCGCGCTGGGTGAGACCCGCCAGGTCGAGCAGGCGGCCGACCCGGCTGCGCCGCTGCGGACCCTCGACGCCGAGCTGCTCGAGCGGCGCCGCGACGTTCCCGGCGGCGGTGCGCTCGGCGTGCAGCGGCTGGTTGGCGTCCAGCACCGCGAGCTGCCGGCGCACCTCGCGCAATCGGCGCCCGTCCAGTCCGGCGGTGTTGAGTCCGTCCAGCCGCACGGTGCCGCGGTCGGGCTTCTCCTGCAGCGCGACGACGCGGGCGAGAGTGGACTTGCCGCTCTTGCCGGGGCCGACGACGCCGTACAGCGAACCGGCGCCGACTTCCAGACTCACGTCGCGCAGCGCGAGCACGGGGTTTTGCTTGCCAGGGAAGGATTTGGTCAGGTTTTCGACAGTGATCACGAAGGCTCCACAGAACGGGCGCGGCCGGGGTTGCGGCACGCCGGGGCGTCAGCGAGTGGACCATCCGAAATGGACGGTCAGCGAGAGTGGGAAAAGCTCAGCTCGGAAGGAGTGAACAGTTCAGCGACGACACGCACTGACGGCGCGGCGGCACTCATCGACGACTCGGCGCCTCGTGAGCATTCGCGTGCGGTACACAGAATCCTCCATCGATCCTGGCGGTAGCACCTGCCCGGTGGGTGGTTGCTGCGACTTCGGCGAGCCAGGTCTCTCAGTCGCTCGGGATGGATACCTCAAGAAGTAGAACGGATGTACTGCGTCGGGCGCAAGCCCCGGGGTGCAGATCACACCCTGGAATCACACGGAAGGCGGCACTCCTTCACATTCTGCGATCGCCGCGAAGTCCGTGACAGTCAACTGCTCACCACGCGTAGCCGGGTCGATACCCGCTGCACGCAACAACTTGCCCGCCCTGTCAGCCGATCCGGCCCAGCCGGCGAGCGCCGCGCGCAAAGTCTTGCGCCGCTGGGCGAACGCAGCGTCAACGACCGCGAACACGCTGTCACGATCGACGGAGGACGCGGGCTTTTCGGCCCGCTCGAAGGAAACCAGCGCCGAATCGACGTTCGGCACCGGCCAGAACACCGACCGCGGCACGGGCGCCACCTTGCGGGCGCGGCCGTACCACGCGATCTTCACGCTCGGCACGCCGTAAGTGCGGCTGCCGGGGCCTGCGGCCATCCGGTCGGCCACCTCGGTCTGCACCATCACGAGCGCCCGCTCGAGCGAGGGCAGCTCGGCCAGCAGATGCAGCACCACCGGAACCGCGACGTTGTACGGGAGATTCGCGACCAACGTGGACGGCGGCGCAGGCAATTCGTCGGCACGGAGCTTCAACGCGTCCCGGGTCAGCACGGTGAAACGGGAAACCGCCTCAGGCGCCCGCTCCTCGACCGTGGCGGGCAACCGCGCCGCGAGCACCGGGTCGATCTCCACGGCGGCCACTTCGGCGCCCGAAGCCAGCAACCCGAGCGTCAGCGAACCGAGCCCGGGGCCGACCTCCAGCACGGAGTCCCCGGCACCGACCCCGGACAGTTCGACGATGCGCCGGACCGTGTTGGGGTCGTGCACGAAGTTCTGGCCGAGCTTCTTGGTGGGCCGCACGTCCAACTCGGCGGCCAGCCCACGGATCTCGGCCGGACCGAGCAGTTGTGCCACGCGGGGAACTCTACCCAACGCCGGGAAAGGTTCCCCGCGAGCACGAACCGCTTCTTTTTAAAAGCGGCGGAGCCGCTTGCTGTGGGCCGTGCGCTGGCACCGCCGGGGGTTTGAATCGGCGGAGCCGCGCGGCGCGCGTCCGTTGAGGGTGGCGGTGGGAGACGGGTGGGCGGTTCCTGGCGAGGACAGCGCCGAAGTGGTGGGGACACTGTCGCGCGGAGCGCGTCCATCAGGGGTGGTGGTCGGGCTGGCGGGTGGGAATTCATGATGAGGCGATCCCACAGCCAGGGGCCGCCTTGAATGTGGCTAGCCGCGCGCAGCGCGTCCGTTGAGGGTGGTGGCGGGTGACGGGAGGGGCCCCTACCCGCACCGCCACGCAAACCGTGTTCAACCACAGCTTTAGGCCGCGCCGGCCTTCTTGGAGCAGACGGGCCATGCGCCCCAGCCCTGACCGGCTTGGACCTTTTCGGCGATCGCGATCTGTTCCGTGCGGCTGGCCTGGTAGGCGTGCTGCGCGTAGGCGCCGCCGCCGTAGGCGAGCCAGGTGCTGTTGGTGAACTGCAGGCCACCCTCGAAACCGTTGCCGGTGTTGGCGGCCCAGTTGCCGGTGGACTCGCACTGCGCGATCTTGTCCCAGATCGCGGAGCCGCTGATCTCCGGCTCCTTGGTGCCGATCCGGATGATCTTCGGCTTGGCCTCGGTGAGGACCTTGACCGAGAGCTGCTCGCGGTTGGTCTCCTGGCCGTTCTTCTTGGTGATCCGGTAGGTGACCAGCTGGGTCCCCGGCGTACCCGGGTCCTGCACGACCGTCTTGCCCGAATCGAGCGTGTCGTCCTTGATCTGCTGAACCGGCGGGTCGATGCTCTCCTGCTGGTTGATCACCGAGACACCGGTGCGGCTGATGTGCACCTCGGCGTTGTTGGCGATCTTGAAGTCCAGCCCGCCCTCGACCTGGTCGTCCGGACCGAGGGAGAGGTTCTGGTCCTTGAGGAACTCGCCCGCGGTGACCGCGGTGGTGGTCACCTGGTGCGGCGCGCTGTCGCCGTCGAACACGGTGACGGTCTTGAGGGTCTTGACCTCCAGGGTCGACCCCTGCAGCGGCAGCTCGGCGTTCGGCGCCATCGACGTCCATGCGCCGGGCGCGAGCTGGTCGGACACGCCCAGCTGGTCCAGCGCCTCCTGCACCGTCTCGGCGCGGACCCAGGAGTCCCTGGCGACGCCGTCGACGATCAGGTTCAGGTGGCGGCCGCGGTCGAGCTTGATCGTCCCGCCGTCGCCGACCGGAGCCTGCGGGGACGGGGAGAGCGCGTCGTGGTCGCCGACGGAGATGCCGGCGTCCTCGAGGACCTCGCCGACCGTCTTGCCGTAGCTGTGCACGGTCTGCTCGTGGCCGTCGACGTCGACGGTGACGCTCTTGTTCATCGCCAGCGCGGCCGCGCCGCCGCCGGTGATGCTGATGAGCAGGGCCAGGACCGAGCCGCGGAGGAACCGCCGCTTCCAGGTCTTGACCGCGGATACGAGGGCCCGCTCGGGCTCCTCCTGCGCCTCGGCCGTCGCCGTCCGGTCCTGCGAGGCAGCATCCGGGATGGCGATCGGGGGCAGCATGGTGGTCTCGGCGTTGATCAGCCGGATGAGCTCGTCCACGTCGAGCTCGGCCTCGGCCATCATGTCGTCGGCGCCGGGCCCGAGGACCGTTCGCACGTCGTGCTCGGTGATGGACAGCTCGTCGGAGAAGTCCCAGTCCTCTTCCGGCGTCGGCCAGTCGAGCGTTCCGACACCACCCGCCGGAGAACCGAACCAGTTCGTGTCGTCGAGGCGCGTGTCGGCGTGTCTACTACCAGCAGTCACAGCAGGTCGTTCCCTTTCGCACTAGCGGCATCCACACCTGAAGTCATCCCCGATCGACCTGCACTGACTTCAGCTGCGGGATGTGCTGACCGATTAATCGAGCGGCACGATCACGGGACAGTAACGGGTCACGGGGGGTTGCGCAAACACCCCCTGGAATCTCGTGACGTCCATCACTCGGCCGTGTGGTGCAAGCGCTTTCACGAATGTCGCAATCCGTTCAACTCGTTGTGACGGAAGGGAGTCGGAACACACGCTCCGCATTGAGGCAAGCCGCCGAAGCGATTTCTTCCGTCTCCTGTTCACGCAGCTCAGCGAGGTAGCGGACGGTGTACGCGGTGCAGTACGGCTCGTTCGGCCTGCCGCGGTACGGATGCGGCGTCAGGAACGGCGCGTCCGTTTCCACCAGGAACTGCTCCGAAGGGACCAACTTCGCGGCCTCCTGCAACTCGCGCGCGTTGCGAAAGGTCACTGTGCCCGCGAAGGACAGAACGTAGCCCGCTGCTATGCACCTGCGGGCAATCCCGGCATCCCCGGAGAAACAGTGGAAGACGACCTCATCGGGCGCGCCCTCCTCGTCCAGGATGCGGAGTACGTCCTCGTGCGCGTCGCGGTCGTGGATCATCAGCGGCTTGCCGACCCGCTTGGCGAGGTCGATGTGCCAGCGGAACGCCTCCTGCTGGGCGTCGTGCGGCGAGTAGTCCCAGTAGTAGTCCAGCCCGGTCTCGCCGACGGCCACGACGCGCTCGGCGCGGGCCAGACGCTCCACTTCGGACTGTTCCGCGGCGCCGAAATCCTTGGTACGCGTGGGATGTATCGCCACCGCGGCGAACACCCGGCTGTCCCATGTGGACGCCTCGGCGGCCCAGCGGGCGGCGTCGAGGTCGTCCGCGACCGTCACGACGCGGGTCACCCCCGCCGCTTCCGCCCTGTCCACCATCTCGGTCACTTCGGCCGCGGTGCCCGCCCCGCAGGCGTCGAGATGGGTGTGCGCGTCGACCACCGGCGCCGGAAGCCGCTCCGGCACCGGCGGTCGTTCCTTCTTATTCGGCACTTTCGATCGGGGCCCACTCCGGCCCGGTCTCGCCGAGCTTCGGGTCCAGCTTCGCGAACAGCGGGCTCGGCTTGGCCAGCGGCCTGCCGACCTCGATCGGCGTGGACTCCCAGCGCGCCTGCTCGCGCGCGTAGTCCCCGGTGAGGATCGGGTTGGTGCGGCCGGCGATGTCGAGGTCCTCGACCTCCTGCAGCTCCGGCTGCGCCGCCCACACGCCCGTGCCGCCCAGCGCCTCGTGCACCTTCTGCGCCGAATGCGGCAGGAACGGCGTCAGCAGCGTGTTCGCGTCGGACACCACCTGCAGCGCGGTGTGCAGCACCGCGTCGCGCCTTTCCGGGTCCTCCTTGAGCTTCCACGGCTCCTGGTCCGAGAGGTACCTGTTCGCCGCCGTGACGACACGCATCGCCTCCGCGGCCGCCAGCTTGAACCGCGAACGCTGCAGATGCCCGCCCGCGGTCTCGAAAGCCTTGCGGGACAGCGCCTTCAGCTCCTCGTCCGCCGCGGCGGGCTTGGTCGGCGCCGGGATCGCCCCGTTGTTCTTGTGTGCCATCGAGATGGACCGGTTCACGAGGTTGCCCCACTCGTTGGCCAGCTCGAAGTTGGTCCGGCGGACGAACTCGTCCCAGGTGAAGTCGGTGTCCTGGGTTTCCGGGCCCGCCACGGAGATGAAGTACCGCAACGTGTCCGGCCCGAACTCGCGCAGGAAGTCGTGCACGTAGATCACGGTGCCGCGCGAGGTGGAGAACTTCGAGCCGCTCATGGTGAGGAACTCGCTGGAGACGATCTCGTCCGGCAGGTTCAGCGTGCCGTAGGTGCCGATCTCGCCGCCGCGGTCCCCCGCGCCGTTGTGCCCGAGCAGCAGCGCGGGCCAGATCTGGGCGTGGAAGGTGATGTTGTCCTTGCCCATGAAGTAGTAGCCCCGCGCGTCGGGGTTGGTCCACCACTCCTGCCAGGCGTCCGGGTTCCCGCTGCGGCGCGCCCATTCCACGCTCGCCGAGAAGTAGCCGATCACCGCGTCGAACCAGACGTAGAACCGCTTGAGCGGCTGGTCGCGCCAGCCGTCCAGCGGCACCTTCACGCCCCAGTCCAGGTCACGGGTGATCGCCCGCGGCCGCATGTCGTCGACAAGGTTCTTGGTGAACTTGAGGACGTTGGGCCGCCAGTCGGTGCGGGTGGAGAGCCATTTGCCCAGCGTGTCGGTGAACGCGGGCAGGTCGAGGAAGAGGTGCTCGGTCTCGACGAACTCCGGCTTCTCACCGTTGACCCGCGACCTCGGGTTGATCAGGTCGGTCGGGTCGAGCTGGTTGCCGCAGTTGTCGCACTGGTCGCCGCGCGCGCCGTCGTACCCGCAGATCGGGCAGGTGCCCTCGATGTAGCGGTCGGGCAGGGTGCGCCCGGTGGACGGGCTGATCGCGCCCGTGGTGGTCCTCGGCACGACGTAGCCGTTCCGGTACAGCGACAGGAAGATCTGCTGCACCACGTCGGCGTGGTTGCCCGTGGTGGTCCGGGTGAACAGGTCGTAGCTGAGCCCGAGGCCTTGGAGGTCCGAGCCGATCTGGAGGGCGTACTTGTCCACCGTCTGCTGCGGGGTGAGGCCCTCGTTGTCCGCCTGGACGGTGATCGGGGTGCCGTGTTCGTCGGTACCGGAGACCATGAGCACCCGGTTGCCGATCATTCGCTGGTAGCGCGAGAAGACGTCCGACGGGACTCCGAAACCGGAAACGTGGCCGATGTGACGGGGCCCGTTGGCATAGGGCCAGGCCACCGCCGTCAACACAGGGGTGCTCATGCTTTATTAGCGTACGGGGGTACTCGTACCCGTTATCCGGAGGTGCAGGTGTCGGCCACCAGGCTGCTCGTGCTCGGCGTCGTGCGGATGCACGGCAAGGCACACGGCTACCAGGTGCGCCGCGACCTGCTCACGTGGTCGGCCGACAAATGGGCCAACGTGCAGCCCGGTTCGATCTACCACGCGCTGAAGAAGATGACGGCCGAGCAACTGCTCGAACAGGTGGACACGGAACAGGGCGCGGGCCCGGACCGGGTCGCCTACCAGCTGACCGCCGACGGCGAGACGGAGTTCCGCCGGCTGCTCGGGCAGGCGCTGGCCGACCCCGACCCGAACGGCCACGAGCGTTCGGCCGCGATCGTGCTGATGCCCGCGCTCCCCAGGGACAGGGTGATCGGGCTGCTGAAGCAGCAGCTGGTGAAGCTGGAAGCCGACGAGCGCACGGCGGAACTGCTGACCGAAGAAGGCAAGGACACCGAAGAGCCCGAGCACGTGCGCGAGCTGTTCCGGCTGTGGCAGGTGCACGCGGGCGCGAGCGTGCGCTGGCTGCGCGACCTCATCTCCCGGCTCGAAGCCGGGGAGTACCGGATGGCGGATGACGCCGGACAGTCATTCGGCAAACCGCCCACCCGTCGCCCGACCACCACCCCTGATCGAGACGCTTCGCGCCACCAACCTCTCTGATCAAATTTGACTACACGCCGATACTTCGGGATAAAGGTGCGTGGACTCGCTAGTCAAACTTGACTACAGGGAAAGGGGATCCCATGATCAAGGCACGCGGTCTCGCGCGGAAGTTCACCGCGCGCGGCCGCACGGTCGAGGCCGTCAAAGGCGTCGACCTCGATGTCGCGGAGGGGGAGCTCGTCGGCTTCTTGGGCCCGAACGGGGCAGGGAAGACGACGACGCTGCGCATGCTCACCACGCTGCTCCGGCCGACGGCGGGTGAAGCGACCGTCGGGGGTTGCGATCTGCTGAAGGACCCGCTCGGTGTCCGCCGCCGGATCGGGTACGTCGCGCAGGGCGGCGGCACGGCCGACGAATGCAAGGTGATCGAGGAAATCGAGCTGCAGGGCCAGCTCTACCGGTTGTCGAAGACGGCAGCGCGCAAGCGTGGCGCGGAGCTGACCCAGCAACTCGACCTGACGGGCCTGGACCAGCGGCTCACGAAAACGCTTTCCGGCGGCCAGAAACGGCGGCTGGACATCGCGCTGAGCCTGATCCACGACCCGAAGCTGCTGTTCTTCGACGAGCCGACGACCGGGCTCGACCCGCAGAGCCGGGCGAACCTGTGGGAGCACATCCGCAGGCTGCGCACCGAACACGGGGTGACGCTGTTCCTCACCACGCACTACCTCGACGAGGCCGACTCGCTGTGCGACCGGATCCTCGTGATCGACAACGGGGAGATCGTGGCCGAGGGCAGCCCGGACTCACTCAAGGCGCGGGTCTCCGGCGACGGCGTGACCGTCGGCGTCGAGGCGGAGTTCGTGGCGCGGGCTGCGGAGATCGCCGGGCAGCTGCCCGGCGCGCACGAAGTGACCACAGTGGACAGTTCCGTTTCGTTCCGGGTGCCGCGCGGGGACACCGCGATGCCGGAACTGCTGCGCGCGCTGGACGGAGCGGGCATCGCGATGACCGCGATGGAGGTTCGCCGCCCCACACTGGACGACGTGTTCCTGAACCTGACCGGCCGCAGTCTGCGCGACGCCGAAGCGGGCGCGCCCCAGCAACCGGAGGCCGCCAATGTTGCGTGACACCTGGCTGATCTTCCGGCGTGATCTCGCGCTGTCGCTGCGGAATCCCGCCTGGATCATGATCGGCATCATGCAGCCGGTGCTGTACCTGGTGCTGTTCGGCCCGCTGATGGAGAAGGTCGTGAACTCCACGCCGGGCTTCCCGCCGGGCAGCAGCTGGACCATCCTGACCCCGGCGCTGATCATCCAGCTGGCGTTGTTCAGCTCGTCCTTCGCCGGTTTCTCGCTGCTGGTGGACTATCGCAGCGGAGTGCTGGAGCGGCTGCGCGTCACGCCAGCCAGCCGCGTCGCGCTGCTGCTGGGCAAGGTGCTGAACAACTCGATCCAGGCGGTGGTGCAGGCGATCCTGATCACCGTGCTGGCGTATCTGGTGTTCGGCCTGGACGCGCCGATCGGCGGGGTGCTGCTGAGCCTGGTGATCGTGGCGCTGACAGCGATCACGCTTTCCTCGGCGTCCTACGCCGTGGCGCTGACGATCAAGAGCGAGCAGGCTTTCCCGGCGTTGCTGAACGCGGTGCTGATGCCGGTACTGCTGTTGTCGGGGATCCTGCTGCCGATCACCAGCATCCTGGCTCCGAACTGGTTGTACACGATTTCGCGGATCAACCCGTTCACGCACGTGGTCGACGCCGAACGCGCCAGCTTCCGCGGCGACTACACGTTCGACGGGCTGGTCTTCGGCGGGATCATCCTGCTCGTGATGGCCGCGCTCGCGGTGTTCTGGGGCGCCAGGACGTTCCAGCGCGAGAACGCGTAGAAAGCGGCTTCTCCGGCGGCCACGACAGCCGCCGGAGAAACCGCTCAGCCGGCCGGGAAACCGCCGCCCTGGCCCCCGCCGGGGAAGCCGCCCTGACCGCCGCTGGGAAGACCGCCGTAGCCGCCCTGCTGACCGGTCCGGCCTCCGTTCTGGGATGGTTGAACGGAGGCCGGGCCGCTGCCGGTCGACGATGACCGGCCCGCCCACACCCCGCCGGCGAATCCCACGGCCACGAGCAGGACAGCGATCAGCAAGAGGGTGAGCTTGCCGACCGGCTTCCCCGCCCGCTCGATCTCGGCCGCGAGATCCTCACCGGAGACGGGTTCGGTGAGCAGCTCCTGGGTGTCGGTCACACGAGGCTCCTTATTCATGGCGCAGTGCGGCGATCGGGCGCAGCGAGGCGGCGCGGTTGGCGGGGTAGCTGCCGAAGAAGAGGCCGATCAGCACGGAAACGGCGAACGCGAGCACGATCGAGGAAGGCACCAGCACCGGGGTGATCCCGACGATGGTGAACCGGCTCCCGATCACCCCGGCCGCCACCCCGAGCACCCCGCCGAGCAGGGACAGCATCGTCGCCTCGGCGAGGAACTGGCCGAGGATCGCCCACCGCGGCGCGCCGAGCGCCTTGCGGATGCCGATCTCCCTGATCCGCTCGGTGACCGTCACCAGCATGATGTTGGTGACCCCGATTCCGCCCACCAGCAGGGAGATCCCGGCGACGGCCGCGAGCAGCACGGTGAAGGTGTCGTCGGTTTCGCTGCTGGCTTCGAGCAGCTGGGTGGCGCTGGAGATCTGGTAGTCGCGGTTGCTGGTGTCCTTGATGCCGTGCCGCGCGTCGAGGATCGCGTAGATCTCCGACTCCGCCAGCGAAACCTGCGGCGAGCGGACCACGATCTGGTTGATCGAGCCGTAGCCGGTGAGCGAGGCTTGCACGGACGAGAGCGGGGCGATGGCGGTGTCGTCGTTGTCGGACGAACCGCTGGTGCCCTCGGATTTCAGCACCCCGACCACGGTGAACTGGATCCCGTCGAGCAGCACCTGTTTGCCGACCGCGGCGTTGGCGGTGCCGAAGATCCCTTCCGCGGCCGAAGAACCGAGCACGACGACCTTGCGCGCCACCGTGTTGTCCGAGTCGGTGAACAAGGATCCCTGGGAGAGCTCGTAGTTCTCCGTCTCGAAGTAGTCGGGATCCGTGCCCACCACCGAAACCGAATATGTGGTGCGCTCGTACGTCGCGGTCACCGAAGTGCTCGCGACGGGCGAAGCGGCTTCCACGTCGGGAGCGCCGACGGGGTCGACGATCGCCTCCGCGTCCTGCTTCGTCAGCGACGTGGTGACGCTGCCCATCGCCCCACCGCGGGACTGGCTGACCGTGAGCACGTTCGTGCCCAGCCCCTGGATGCTCTGCGAGACCGAGGCCGACGCCCCGTTGCCGACCGCGACGAGCAGGATCACCGCGCCCACACCGATCGTGATGCCCAGCGTGGTGAGCGCCGAACGCATCTTGTTCGCGGAGAGGCCCGCCGCGGCGAACCGCAGCGTTTCGAGGAAATTCACGCCGGCACCAGCCGATCGTCCCCGACGATGCGCCCGTCGCTGAACCGCACCACGCGTCCGGCGTGCGCGGCCACCTCGTCCTCGTGCGTGATCACCACGATCGTCTTGCCCTGCGCGTGCAGGCGGTCGAACACCGCGAGCACCTCGGCGGTGCTGGCGTGGTCGAGGTTCCCGGTCGGTTCGTCCGCCAGCAGCAGCGCGGGCGCGGTGACGAGGGCACGTGCCACCGCGACGCGCTGCTGCTGACCGCCGGAGAGTTCGTTGGGGCGGTGTCCGGCGCGGTCGGCGAGCCCGACCGTTTCCAGCGCCGCCATCGCGCGGGCCCGCCGCGTGCGCTTGCGCAGCCCGGCGTAGATCAGCGGAAGCTCCACATTGGACAGTGCCGTGGTCCGCCCGAGCAGGTTGAACGACTGGAAGACGAAGCCGATCTTGCGGTTGCGCAGCAGGCAGAGCTGCCGCTCGTTGAGCGAACCGACGGCGAACCCGTCGAGGCGGTAGCTGCCCGCGGTGGGGGCGTCCAGGCAGCCGAGAATGTTCAGCATCGTCGACTTGCCGGAGCCGGACGCGCCCATGATCGCCACGTACTCGCCCGGTTCCACCGTGAGGCTGACGCCGCGCAGCGCGTGCACGGCGGTTTCCCCTTCGCCGTAGGACTTCCGCAGTCCGGAGACCTGCAGGACAGGGGTCATTGCCCGCCTCCGGCGCCGCCGCCGGGGAAGCCGCCGCTGCCGCCGCCAGGGAAACCGCCCTGGCCACCGCTGCGGTTGCCGGCGGTGTTGCTGCTCGTGCTCTGCGTGGAGGTCGCGGTGAGCACCACCTGGTCGCCCTGGCTGAGCCCGGACTTGATCTCCACGGTCGACTCGCCCTGCACCCCGAGTTCGACCCGCTTCTTCACCTGCTGCCCGTTCTGCTGCACGGTCACGGTGCTCGTGGTGCCGGTGGTCTGCACTGCCGCGGCGGGAACGGTGAGCACGTTGCTCGCCTCGGCGATGGTGATGACCACGCTCGCCGACTGGCCGGGGCGCAGGCCCTGGGCCACGTCGTTGAGGGTCAGGCTCGCGCCGTAGGAGGTGACGGAGTTGCTCGTCGTCGGCGTCAGATCGACGCTCGCCACAGTGGCCTTGATTTCCGTGTCCGGCAGCGCGTTCACGGTCACGGTCGCGGACTGGCCCGCTCGCACCTTGCTCACGTCGACCTCGGCGACGGAGGTCGTGACGACCATGCTCGACATGTTGGTCAGCACGATGAACCCGCTGCTGCTACTGCTGGAACTGGTGTCGCTGGATCCGGACGCGGCGGAACCACTGCTGCTTCCGGTCTGCTGACCGACGGCGCCGTTGATCGCGGTGACCGTGCCGTCACCGGGCGCGGTCAGCACCGTCGCGTCGACGGCTTCCTGCGCCTGTTCCAGGGAAAGTTCGGCCTGATCGACCTTCGACTGCAACGAGGTCGTGCTCTCCGTCTGGCCGCCTTGCGCGCTGCTGCTGGAACTGGACTCCGCGTTGTCGAGGTTTTCTTCCGCCACATCGAGATTGCTCTGGGCGACCTTCAACTGCGCGTTGGCCTCCGTCGCATCCAGCGTCGCGAGCTTCTGGCCCTTCTTCACGACGTCGCCGACAGCGACCTTGATCGTGGCGACCTTGCCCGAAGTGCTGAAGTCGGCGTTCGCGGTGTAACTGCTCGCGACGGTGCCGGAGGCGGAAACCGTCTCCGTGACGTTCCCGAGGCTGACTGGTGTTGTGCGGGCCTGCGTGGAGCTCGCTTCTTCTGCTGCCGGGGCGAACCCCGCGTAGATCCCGTAACCCGCACCGACCAGCAACAGTACGAGCCCGCCATTGATGATCCACGTTCGACGCCGTGTCATGCGGGAAAGATTCCGGCAGTTTCATAGGGGCCAGCTTTGGCCAACCTGTGTACTTGCTGTGGGTGTGTCCGGTTCATCGGGTGCGTCAATCCCGCATCCAGGGCTTTTCCCACCTAGAGTGGCGGGACAGTGTTCACGGGGAGTGCGAAGGCTGAGGTTTGACCGAGGACGGAAACGAGCGCGGGATCAACCTGTCGCTGCATGCGACCGTGGCCGATTGGGACGCGGTCCGGGCGGACTCCGTCCTTTTCGCCTCCATCACGGTCACCGAAAACGTCAATTGGAGCGACGCCGGAGCCGAACAGCAGATCCTCGCCGCGCAGCGCGCGGGGGTGCGCGCGGGCATCCGGCACTACGCGCGCCCCGGAGCGCCGCACGACCAGGCAGAGCACTGCGTCCGGTTGGGTAAACAGCTCGGTGTGTTCGGCCCCGGCGCGCTGGCCCCGGCGCTGGAGGTGGAAGTGCCCGGCGTCGGCGATCGCTTCATCAAGGCGTGGATCAAGGCCGTGCGCCAGGCCGCCGGAATTCGCCGCGTGCTCGTCTACGCGCCGTACGAACACTGGCTGCACACCCTGCGCCCGGACAAGTGGGCCGACGCCGAAGTGGTGCTGTGGGTGAACCGGCACAACGGGATCCCGGGCAGGCCGGGCTGGTTCCACCCGCGGCTGGGCCTGCACCAGCACAACGCGGCGGACGACAAACCCGGCCTGGACGGACCGATCGGGTTCGATTCACTCGTCTACCCGTTCACCATGGGCGACGTGGTGCTCTAAAGATTCAGCCTCGTGCGCATGAGGAAGACGTTGTACGGACCCCACTGCGACATGAGGTAGTAGATGTCCGGGCCGTCGAGCGCCCACGGGTGCAGATAACCGCCGTACAGACCGGGAAACTCCCTGCCGGGCACGGCGATGTGGCCGGGAGACCACGGTCCGTCGATGTTGTCCGCGGTGTGCAGCAGGATCGCGCCGCCCGGGTCGTCGAGGTGCAGGGCGAGCCACTTGCCGAGATACGTGTTGTACGCGACGGACAACTCGCCGACGGGGCCGCGAAGCACGGGCGTGGCGGCGAATTCGTCCGGCGACCAACCGCTTTCGGTGCGGTATTCGTATGCGGAGGCGTCCAGCATCCGGCCGATCGGCGCGCGGGCCAGATAGGCGTCACCGTGTCGTCCGTTCGTGGTACCGAAAAGATAGGCGTACTCACCCTCGCGGGCGAGCGCGGCCATCTGGAACGGATCGTCGCGCTCGGCGCGGTTGATCCAGCGCGCTCCCCACGGTTTCTCCCACGTGACCCCGCCGTCGCCGGAAACCGCGAGACCGGAGTAGTTCGTGTGCCAGTAGCCGGGCGGCCCCCATTCGCGGACGGACATGTAGTGCACGTACTGCACGCCGTCGATCGCGAGGCCGGAGTTGGGGATCACGGTGACCTCGTCGCGCCTTTCGTCGCGCTCGATCACCTGGCCTGCCTTGCCGTCTTCGCGCGGCACGAAGGTTTCGAGTTCGAGTCCCTTGTCCAGGTCCCGGGTGGTGGAGAAGCCGAGGACGTTGCACCGCCAGTCCGCGCTGTTCGGCCCGCCGCCGTCACCGCCCCAGCCTTCGCCGAAGGTGTCTCCGAAGAGGACGAACACCCGGCCGTCGCCCCCGTCCCACAGGATGCCGAGATCGGTCCCGTGCACGGCGAACCGCTGGTCGGTCCGGTTTTCCGAGTCCGCGCCGGTCACCTTGGCGATCAGTTCCGTTTCGAGCATGGCCCCATGGTGAAGCCCAGACCGCCCGGCTGCGACCTGAGTCAGTCTCGCCAGGAGTATTCGTGTTCCGGCCTCCCCGTCGCGCCGTAGCGCAGGCGCATCTCCACCGTGCCCGCCTCCGCCAGCGCGGTGAGGTAGCGCTGCGCCGTCGCCCGCGCGACACCCAGCTCCCCGGCGACCTCAGCCGCGGAAAGCGGGCGCGCCGCCTGGCGCAGCTGATCGGCCACCAGCCGGGCTGTCGCGCTCGACTGCCCCTTCGCCGCCGCGGCCCGGTCCTGCTCGTGCGGCAGGCGAAACGCGCGATCGACATCCTCCTGCGCGAGGTTCCGCTCCTCGGCGAGGAACTGCCGGTACCGGGCATAAGCGCTCAGCCGCTCGGCGAACTGCCGCGTGGTGAACGGCTTGATCAGGTAGTTCACCGCCCCGGCCCGCAGCGCCGCGCGGATCGAGCGCGTGTCCGTCGCCGCCGACAGGATGATCGCGTCGGTCTGCAGTTCCGCCAGCAGCGCGAGACCGGATTCGTCCGGCAGATAGACGTCAAGCAGCACCAAATCCGGCGCCAGCTCACGCACCCTGGCACGCGCCTCGACAGCGGTGTGCGCCGTGCCCACCACAGCGAAACCCGGCACCTCCTCGACGAAACCCGCATGCACACCGGCGACCCGGAAATCGTCATCCACGATCAGCGTCCGAATCACGAGACCCCCTCCAGCAACTCCGGCAGCGCGGCCACGAACAGCGCGCCCTGCTCCTCCCCGCCGGCGTCGGCCAGCCACACGTTCCCGCCCCGCGCCGTCGCCGCCTGGCGCGCCAACGCGAGGCCGAGCCCGTGCCCCGGCGACAGCTTCGTCGATACCCCTTCGTCGAACAAATCGTCCCCCACCTCGGCCGATATCCCGGCACCACTGTCCACAACGGACACGTGCAGCGTGGTGCCTTCCGCCAGCAGCGCCACCTCCACCCAGGCCGGGCGCCTCGCCCCCATCCTCGCCGCGTGCACGGCGTTGTCCACCAGGTTCCCGAGCACCGTGTTCGCCGCGATCGGGTCCGTCACCGCCGTCGGCACCCACGAGTCGTCCGACAACGTCAGCCGCACGCCCTTTTCCTGCGCCTGTTCGATTTTCGCGGCCAGCAACGCCTGCAGGTACGGATCGCGCACGGACTCGCCCACCACGCCCGAGCTGCCGATGGACGTGTCGGTCAGGGTCTGCAGGTACTCGATCGCCTCGCCGTTGTGTCCCAGCTGCAGCAGCCCGGACAGCGTGTGCAGCCGGTTGCTGAACTCGTGCCGCTGCGCACGCAGACCGTCCGAAAGGGACCGAACCGCGTCGAGTTCCCTGGTCAGGGCATCGAGATCCGTGCGGTCACGGAAAGTCAGCACCGTGCCGAGGTCCCGCTCGTCCCTCGTCACCGCGCGCGAGTTCACCACCAGCACGCGGTTCCCGGCCACGGCGAGCAGGTTGTCCACCGGCTGCCGTTCCGCCACGGCCCTGTCGAGCCGCGGCGAAAGGTCCAATTCGGACACTTGCGCGCCCACCGGCAACGGCTTGCCCAGCAATCGTTCCGCCTCGTCGTTGCGCGCCGAAACGCGGCCCCGCGCGTCGATGGCCAGCATCCCTTCGCCGATCCCGTGCAGCACCGCCTCGCGTTCGTACAACAACTCCGTCAGCTCGCGCGGCTCCAGCCCGTGCGTCAGCCTGTTCAACCTCCTGGTCAGCAACGCGGACGCGCCGACGCCCAGCGCGAGCGCGCCGGCCGCGAAAGCCATGCTGATCAACAACAATCGCACGAGCTCGTCCACCGGCGCGCCGATCTCGAAGCCCACGCTCACCTCGCCGACCACCCGGTCCCCCGACCACACCGGAGTCTTGCTGCGCACCGAAAGCCCGAGCGTGCCCGCCTGCACCGAGCTCACCACTTCCTTGCCCGCCAAGGCTTCCGACGCGTCCGTGCTCACGAGCTTGCCGATCTGCGCCGGATCGGGATGCGCCAGCCGGATCCCGTTGTCGTCGGTGATCACCACGAACAGCGCGTCCGCGCGCCGCGTGACCTCCTGCACGCGCTGTTCGAGTTCACCACCCGGCCGCCGGGCGGCGACGTCCTGCACCACCACCGGATCCACCGCCACCGAGCGCGCGATGGCCAGCGCGCGCTCGCCGTACTGGTCGCGCAGCGTGCCCCACAACAGCCAGCCGACCAACGCGAAGCCCACGACGAGCAGCAGGAGCACCACGCCGATCTGCAGGATCAGGATCTGGCGGGAGAACCGCATCCGGCGGAAGTCGAGCATGGTGCAAGACCATACGCGCTGGTCAGACTCGTGCACAAAATGCGCGAAACGCGGACAACGCGCAGTGCGCACGCGTAACGCGGACAAGCTTCACCGCGGCCTCACCCGCTCCTACGGTTCAGCCAACGATGCGAGCCCCGTGACGAAGGAGTCACCCGATGGCCCCACCACTGATCGAACTGATCGGTGCCACCAAAAGGTTCCCGAGCGGGAACGGTTCGGTGCACACCGCGGTCCGCGATCTCTCCCTCACCGTGTCCCCCGGCGAGTTCGTCGCTGTCGTCGGTCCCACCGGCTGCGGCAAATCCACCGCGCTTTCCCTGGTTTCCGGCCTGCAGCCCGCTTCCGCGGGCGAGGTCCGGGTGCACGGTGAGCCGGTGAAAGGGATCCCGGACGGCGTCGGCTACATGTTCCAGAACGACGCGGTGATGCCGTGGCGTTCGGTGCTGGACAACGTCGCCTCCGGCCCGCGCTTCCGCGGCGCGCGCAAGTCCGAAGCGCGCAGGCAGGCGGCCGACTGGATCGAGCGCGTCGGACTGGCCGGCTTCGAAAAGTACTACCCGCACCAGCTTTCCGGCGGGATGCGCAAACGCGTCGCGCTCGCGCAGACACTCGTGACCAGCCCGCGGATCCTGTTGATGGACGAGCCGTTCTCCGCGCTCGACGTGCAGACCCGCGCGCTCATGCAGGACGAGCTCCTGCGCCTGTGGTCGGGCAGTGATGCCGCGGTCATCTTCGTGACGCACGACCTCGACGAGGCCATCGCCTTGGCGGACAAGGTGATCGTGATGACCGCCAGCCCGGCGACCGTCAAGGACGTGTTCGAGGTACCGCTCGAACGCCCGCGCAAGGTGGAGGAACTGCGGCTGACCGAGAGCTTCCTTCGCATCTACCGCGAGGTCTGGGAGTCGCTGCGTACCGAGGTGGACAAGGCCCGTGAAAGGGGTGCTTCCCGTGTCGCTTGATCTGGCCGCCGAGTTCCGGACCTTCGAGTCCGAAAAGGACATCCTCGACCGGCAGCGGAAGAACGACCGCCGCCGCAAGCTCAACATCTGGTTGCTGCGACTGGGAATCCTGGTCGTCTGGCTGGGCAGCTGGGAGATCACCGCCACCTACTGGATCGACCCGTTCTTCTACTCGAAGCCGTCGAAGATCGCCGAACGGCTCGGCGAATGGTTCACCGTGGGCACCGACTTCGGGCCGATCTGGTACCAGATCTGGGTCACGGTCGAGGAAGCACTGCTGGGTCTGGTACTCGGCGTCGTCGCGGGCGTGCTCGTCGGCGTGCTGCTCGGCCGCAGCCGGTACCTGGCCGACGTGCTCGCGCCGTTCGTCAAGGGCGCCAACGCCTTGCCGCGCATCGTGCTGGCCGCGTTGTTCTTCCTGTGGTTCGGCATCGGCCTGTCGTCGAAGGTCGCGACGGCGTTCATCCTGGTGTTCTTCGCGGTGTTCTTCAACGCCATCGCCGGCGCCCGCGAAGTGGACCGCAACGTGATCGACAACGCGCGGATCCTCGGCGCCAGCCGATGGCAGGTGCTCACGGCGATCGTGTTGCCCAGCGCCACTTCCTGGATCCTGTCGTCCCTGCACACCGCACTCGGCTTCGCGCTGATCGGCGCCGTGGTCGGCGAGTACACCGGCGCGCAGGCCGGTCTCGGGTTCCTGATCTCCAACGCGCAGGGCACCTTCGACGCGGCGGGCATCTACGCCGGGATGATCATCATCACCGTCGTCGCGCTGGCCGCGGAGTTCCTCATCGGACAGGCGGAAAACCGGCTCCTGCGCTGGCGGCCCGCACCCGGCGGCACGGCGGCGAGCGGGATCTGACATGCGCTGGAAGAGGATCGCGGGCGCCGCGCTCGCGCTGGTCATGGTGGTGGCCGGTACCACGGCCTGCCGCGACTCGCGGACGCTGAACCTGGGCGCCGACGGCAAACCGAAGATCAGGATCATGGTCGGCGGGATCGAGAAGGTGATCTACCTGCCCGCCATGCTTTCCCAGCAGCTGGGCAATTTCTCCGCGCAGGGCATGGACGTCGAACTGCTCAACCAGCCCTCCGGGGCGAACGCGGAAACCGCGCTGCTGGCCGGGGACGTGCAGGCGGTGGTCGGGTTCTACGACCACACGATCGACCTGCAGGCGAAGGACCAGTGCATCACCAGCGTGGTGCAGATGGCCAACATCCCCGGCGAGGCCGAGGTGGTCGCCGCGAACAAGGCGGACCAGATCCGCGGCGGCGCCGACTTCGGCGGCAGGAAGCTCGGCATCACCTCACTCGGCTCGTCCACCGACTTCCTGACGAAGGCGCTGGCGGGCAAGGCCGGGCTGACCTCGGAGGACTACACGCCGGTCAAGGTCGGCGCCGGCCAGACGTTCATCGCCGCGCTGAACAACGGCGGGATCGACGCGGGCATGACCACCGACCCGACGGTCGCGCAGCTGACCAACACCGGGCAGGGCAAGGTGATCTACGACCTCCGCACCGAGGAAGGCACGCGCGCCGCGCTCGGCGGGCTGTACCCGGCGACCTCGCTGTACATGAACTGCGAGATCGTGCACCGGTACCCGGACGTGGTGCAGAAGCTGGCCAACGCGTTCGTCGCCACCCTGCGCTGGATCTCCCAGCACAGCGCGGAGGAGATCGCGGCGAAGATGCCGGCGTCGTTCGCGGGCGGCGATCCCGCGCTGTACGTCAAGTCGATCAAGGACAGCATCGGCATGTTCAACGCCGACGGCCGGATGGACCCCGCCGGGGCCGCCAACGCGCTGCAGGTGCTGACCAGCTACTCGAAGAACGTCAAGAACCACAAGGACAAGATCGATCTGGCGCAGACTTACACGACCGCGTTCGTGGACGGCGCCAAGGGCTGATTCCTTTACCGTTCCTTGACTCCGGCTTGGCTCGTGATTTTGGGCCGAAAGTAGCTACTGGTCGGAAATATTCAAATCGATACTGGCTGACATGAAAAACATTCTGGTCAGGAGTGCCAGCCTGCTGAGCGTCGCCGCCGCCGTCACGGGAGCCCTCGCCGGGACCGCGGCGGCGGCGCCGGTGTTCGGCGCCACCAACTTCTCCGGCGGGAACTGGGGCGGCTACGTCAGTTTCGGCAGCTTCACCACCGCCACCGCGAGCTGGGTCGAGCCCTCGGTCACCTGCAACTCCAGCAACGACCTGTTCGCGCCATGGGTCGGCATCGACGGCGACGGTTCGTCGACCGTGGAGCAGACCGGCGTCGCCACCGACTGCTCCAGCGGCTCTCCGGTGTACCAGGGCTGGTACGAGATGTACCCGGCCGCACCGGTGTACTACGACAACCCGGTCAGCGCCGGCGACCAGATCACCGCGACGGTCACGCGCACCGGCACCAACACGTACCAACTGGCACTCGCCGACACCACCAAGGGCTGGTCGAAGACGACCACGAAGTCCTTGTCCTCTCAGCATTCCTCGGCCGAAGCGATCATCGAGTCGCCCACCGACTCCTACCCCGGCATTGACGGCGGCGTGAAGTTCACCGGCGTCAAGTTCGACGGGAAGAACCTCGCCGACACCAGCCCGTCCGGGCTCGACGCCGACGACAACGGCAGCAACACCTGGAGTCCCAGCGCCATCGCGTCCGACGGCACGGACTTCACGATGACCCGGCACTGACATAATGCGCGGGTGCGGCGGACCGAACTATCCGGGAAGCGGGAGCCGGAGGAGGTCCTGCGGCTACTGAGCGTGCGCGCGCGCAAGCTCGGGGTCGAAATGGCCGCCCTGTGCGGAGACTGGTTCGGCTCGCGGGCGGTGCTGGCCCCCGCGATCCGGACCGGACCTGTGGCGGATCCGTTTTCCCTTTGTGCTCAACCACAAATGGCCGGGCCGCCGGGAGCGGTCGGCGGTGGCTGGTTCGGTTACCTCTCCTACGACCTGAGTGATCCTGCTCGCAGGTCGGCGTGGCTCCCGAAAACCGTTTGGGGCTGGGCGGATCACGTACTGCGGCTGGATCACGACGGCCGCTGGTGGTTCGAGGCGCTGGCCCCGGGACCCGATCCGGCGGAGTTCGAAGCGCTGCTGCGGCAACCGGATCCGGCGCTCGGCTGGACGTCCACCACGCTCCAGCGTCCCCTGCCGCACCACGACGCGATCAAGGCCTGCGTGCACGCGATCGAAGCCGGGGAACTGTTCCAGGCCAACATCTGCACTCGGTTCACCGGCCGGTTCGACGGCGAACCCGCAGCGTTGTTCGCCGAGGGCGTGCGCGCACTCCAGCCACGCCGGGCCGCCTTCCTGTCCGGGGGCTGGGGCTCCGTGGTTTCGTTCTCGCCGGAGCTTTTCCTTGCCCGGCAAGGTGATCGTGTCCGGTCCACGCCGATCAAGGGCACGCGGCCGCGGCGCGGGCCGTCGGACGAGCCACTGCGGCAAGAGCTTCGCGAGTCCACAAAGGACGTCGCGGAGAACGTGATGATCACCGATCTGGTGCGCAACGACCTCGGCCGGGTGTGCGGCGTCGGCAGCGTGACCGTGCCGGAGCTGCTCGCGGTCCGCCCCGCGCCCGGCGTGTGGCATCTGGAGTCCACAGTGGAAGGATCGCTCGGCCCCGGCGTCACGGACGAAGACCTGCTGCGGGCCACCTTCCCGCCCGGTTCCGTGACCGGGGCACCGAAAATCCGCGCGCTGGACCTGATCGCCGAGCTGGAACCGCATGCCCGCGGCGTCTACACCGGGGCAGTGGGGCTGGCGTCACCGGTCGCCGGTCTGGAGCTGAACGTGGCGATCCGCACCTTCGAAATCCACAGTGGACGGATCGCGCTCGGAGTCGGCGGCGGGATCACCGCCGACTCCGACCCGCTGGCCGAATGGGAGGAATGCCTCCACAAGGCCGCTCCGCTGGAGGCGTTGTTAGCGGCGGGGGTCCAGCATCAGCTTGCCGACGGTGGCACGGGAACGTAGCGCTTCGTGCGCCTTGCGCGCCTCGAACAGGCCGTACTCGCCACCCGGCACCGCGCCGATCTTCCCGGACAGCGCCAGCTCGAACAGCTCCGCGAGCGCCTTGCCGTAGACCTGGCCGGGCAACGTGAACGCGTGCGGCAGCCACATGCCCGAGACCGTGGCCGAATGCCGCAACAGGTTGCCCAGCTGCACCGGCTTCGGCTGCTGCCTGCTGGCCATGCCGTAGAAGGCGAGCCTGCCGAACGGCGCGAGCGCCTTGATGCTCTGGTCGGTGACCGGGCCACCGGTCATGTCCAGCACGATGTCCACCCGGTTGCCGCCGTTGGCCTCGCGCAGCGTCTCCGTCATGTCCTCGGCGCGAGAATCCACCGCGACGTCCGCGCCGAGTTCCAGCGCCAGCTTGCGCTTTTCCTCGCTGGAAGCTGTCGCGATCACACGGCCCGCGCCCCACGCCTTCGCCAGCTGCACGGCGATCGTGCCGACGCCGCCGGCCGCGGCGTGCACCACCACGGACTCGCCGGGCTCGAGGTGCGCGTTGCGCCGCAGGAGCAGCCAGGCCGTCGTGCCCTGCACGATGAACGACAGCGCCGTCAGATCGTCCACGCCGTCCGGCACGTCGAAGGCCATCGCCTGCTCCGCGACCGCCCGCTCCGCGTACCCGCCGCTGCCGAGCAACGCGACCACGCGGCGGCCGTCACCGGTGCGCCCGACCACCTCGCCGCCGGGGACCAGCGGCAGCTGGCTCGGCGCGAGGTACGTGTTCTCCGCCTGGTGCGTGTCGGCGTAGTTGATCCCGGCGTGGTCGACGTCGATCAGCACCTGCCCGGCCTTGGCCTCCGGATCCGGCAGCTCCACGTTCTCCAGGACTTCAGGGCCACCGAACTCGGTCACTCGAACTGCTCGCATACCAGCACCCTACCCGCCAGTAATGCGTCTCCGAGTAAGGAAAGCTAGCTCCGGCGTGAAGCGAGGACGGCGTCGTAAAGCTCCTTCTTGGAGACCCCGGCGCCCTCGGCGACCTCCGCCGACGCCGACTTGAGCCGCTCGCCGGCGGCCACCCGCGAAGAGACCTCGGCCACGAGGTCGTGCACGCTCACCTGCTGCTCCGGCGCGCCGTCGAGCACGACGGTGATCTCGCCGCGCACGCCTTCGGCCGCCCACTCGGCCAGCTCGGCAACCGTGCCGCGGCGGACTTCCTCGTACGTCTTCGTCAGCTCGCGGCACACCGCCGCACGACGATC
Organism: Amycolatopsis acidicola; assembly: GCF_007713735.2. Taxonomy (GTDB): domain Bacteria; phylum Actinomycetota; class Actinomycetes; order Mycobacteriales; family Pseudonocardiaceae; genus Amycolatopsis_E; species Amycolatopsis_E acidicola. The sequence goes on from NZ_VMNW02000044.1 coordinate 66,064, forward strand.
CGCGAATACCTGCGCGGCGTCCTTGAGCGTGGCGGCCAGTCTGTGCGGCGACTCGAAGAAGACGACCGTCCGTCGCTCCTTGGCCAGCTCGGCCAGCCACTTGGATTTCTCGCCAGGCTTGCGTGGCGCGAAGCCCTCGAAACAGAACCTGTCGCTGGGCAGTCCCGAGAGTGCGAGCGCCGTGGTGACAGCGGAAGGCCCGGGCAAGCACGTGACCGGCAGGTCTTGGGCGACGCACGCGGCGACGAGCCGGTACCCCGGGTCGGACACGCTGGGCATTCCGGCATCGGTCACCAGCAAAACCGTCTCGCCCGCGTGGAGGGATTCCAGCAGTTTCGGCAACCGCGCGGTCTCGACGTCCTCGTAGAAGCTGATCACCCGGCCGCCGGGCGTGACGTCCAGCGCGGCCGCGAGGGAACGCAGTCGCCGGGTGTCCTCCGCCGCGATCACGTCGGCCTCGGCCAGTGCTGTGACCAGGCGTGCGGAGGCGTCGCGGGAGTCGCCGAGCGGGGTCGCGGCGAGGACGAGGGGCATGACGTCAGCGTAGTGGTGGCCGATCTCGGCGCAGGCTGGCACGGACCTCACCCGGCTCCGCCTAGGATCGACCCCCGTGACCGCACTGCTGACCCGTTCGCAGCCGGATCCGGCCGAGTTCCTGCGCCCGCCGACGGACCGGGAAGCGACGCTGCTCGGGCGCCCCATGCCGACCGACCGGCTGCGCGGCTGGCTGGTCACGATCGTGCTCGGCTTGCTGGCGGCGATCACCCGGTTCCAGAACCTGGGCTTCCCCACCGACGACGGCACCCCCGTCTTCGACGAAAAGCACTACACGCCGCAGGCGTGGCAGATGTTGCGCAACGGCGGGTTCGAGGACAACGCCGGGTATGAGCTGGTGGTGCACCCGCCGCTGGCGAAGCAGCTGATCGCCCTCGGCGAGTGGATGTTCGGCTACAACGGCTGGGGCTGGCGGTTCGCGTCCGCGGTGGCGGGCACGATCATCGTGGTCCTGGTGATCCGCGCGGCCCGCCGCCTGACCCGGTCCACGCTGCTGGGCGGGGTCGCCGGGGTCCTGGTGATCTGCGACGGGGTGTTGTTCCTGCAGTCGAGGATGGGGATGCTCGACATCTTCATCGCCCTGTTCTCGTTCGCCTCCTTCGCTTGTCTGCTGGTCGACCGCGACCAAGTCCGCGCCCGGCTGGCCGTCGCGGTGCGCGAGGGCTGGGCGGACGAGTCGCCGTGGGGGCCGCGGCTGGGGTTCCGGTGGTGGCGCTTCGCCGCCGGGGTGTGCGCCGGCCTGACCTTCGCGACCAAGTGGTCGGGCCTGTATTACATGGCGTTCTTCGGGCTGTTGGTCGTCGGGTTCGACGTCGCCGCCCGTCGTGCCGCCGGGGTGCCGCGCCCCTGGCTGGGGACGTTGCGGCGGGATGTCGCGCCGGCCCTGTGGGCGATGGTCGCGATCCCGGTGCTGATGTACCTGGCGTCGTGGTGGGCGTGGTTCGCGTCCGAGTCCGCTACCGACCGCCACTACACCGAACTCAAGGACATCGACCCCGGGATCTGGGGGTGGGTCCCGGCGGGGCTGCGGTCGCTGGGGGACTACTCGATGAACGTCCTGCACTTCCACGAAACCCTCCTGACCCCCAAGAACGACCCGCACCCGTGGGAATCCAAGCCCTGGACCTGGCCCATGGGGCTGCGCCCGATGCTGTACTACTACGAGTCCGGCACCAGCACCTGCGGCACCAGCGACTGCGTGCAGGCCACCATGCTGATCGGCACTCCAGCGATGTGGTGGCTGGCGTTCCCCATGCTCGGCTGGGGTTTGTGGCGCACGGTGTTCCGGTTCGACTGGCGCTACGCCGCCGTCCTCACCGGGTATCTCGCGGGGTATCTGCCGTGGTTCACCAACATCGACCGGCAGATGTACTTCTTCTACGCCACCCCCATGGCCCCGTTTCTCGCCCTCGGGCTCGCCCTTGGTTTAGGGCAGATCCTGGGCAGCGCCCGCCGCGGCTTCGAACGCCGCGGCACCGGGCTTCTCGTCGTCGCTCTCTACCTCGGCCTCGTGGTCGCCAACTTCGCCTGGCTCTGGCCCATCCTCAACGGCACCCCCATCACCGGCGCCCACTGGCAAGCCGAACTCTGGCTCCCCTCCTGGCGGTAGCGGTCTCGCTCGCGTCTGGCCGCTGACCGCTCTCGCTCCTCTACCGACATCGAGGGGTTGCCGCGCGGAGGGGCTGTCGCGCCGAGGGGTCACGGCGCCGAGCGGTTCGTCGCGCCAAGCGGTCGCCGCGCCAAGCGGTTCGTCGCGCCAAGCGGTCGCCGCGCCAAGCTGTCGCCGCGCCGGGGGTTGCCGCGCCGGGCAGTTTGCCGCGCCGAGGGGTTGCCGCGCCCGGGCAGACCGCGCGCGCGGCCAGGCCCCGCGCCACAGCCCCTCGCCACACACCCTGGTGCCTTCTGCTGCCTGCCCAGCCCGCCAACACTCCGCCTGCCCAACCCGCCAACACTCCACCTGCCTGGCCTGCCAACAC
>NZ_VMNW02000045.1 GCF_007713735.2 Amycolatopsis acidicola
GGGGCGGCTCGCTTCGCGTTGCCGGGTGGCGGTTGGTGTCGTGGTCGGTGGGGTGGCTTGCGTTGCGTTGCGTTGCCGGGTGGCGGTTTGGTCCGTGGTGGGGTGGCTTGCGTTGCGTTGCGTTGCTGGGCGGTGGTCGAGGGTGGGGAAGCCGCCACCCATCCCGCCCGGCATGCTCATCCGTGCGGTCATCGCGCAAGTAGTTGACTTATCACCGACACAAGTCGGTAACTAACAAACCACCCGTCAACCAAGTGTCTCTTCACCGGGAACACACGGGTTTTCCGCCCCGCTGGGCCAAGATCTTTTCCCGAACTGCCGGTATCCGGGGGTGACTCACCGTCGTAAACCCACTACCAGTTTTCTTGATCTGTGTCCATTCCCACGCGCGCTGTACACCTGGAGTTTCCATTTCGTAATGTTCACGGCGCTTTCGCGGTGACCTGCGATCTACCCCGAGGATCAGCGACCGCAAGCCACCGCGAAAACCCCGTTCACGGGTCCCCCGGCCCGCGAACAGGGGCGGTGTGAGTTCGAAAAGGAGCCCCACCCCCGTGGGACGTCACAGCAAGAGCAGCAAGACCAAAACCGTTCTCAAGCGGACCGGCGCGACCGCGGCACTCGCGGGCGCGGCGATCGGCGGTATCGGCATTGCCGGCGCGGGCACGGCCAGCGCTTTCCCCGGGCAGTCCGGCATCGTCAAGTGCGAGAGCGGCGGCAACCCCACCGCGGTCAACAACACGGCCGCGGGCCAGCGCGCCGGACGGCCCGCCGGCCTGTTCCAGATCGTGACGAAGACCTGGCTCGCCAACGGCGGTGGCGCCTACGCCCCGACCGCGGACAAGGCCACCCCGGCCGAGCAGCAGATCGTCGCGGACCGGATCTACGCCAAGCAGGGTTCGGCGCCGTGGGAATGCGGCACCGGCTCCGGCCCGTCGAAGTGGTCCTACTTCGGCGGCGCGACCGGTGGCGGCTCGGCCGACTCCGGATCCGGCGCGAAGGCCAAGGTGAAGGTCGAGGCCAAGGCACAGCCGAAGACCGAGACCAAGAAGTCCACCACCACGCAGTCCGGCACGTCGAAGTCGAACCCGAACGGCGACTACACCGTCGTCGCGGGGGACACGCTCTCGAGCATCGCGAAGAAGGCCGGCGTGTCCGGCGGCTGGCAGCACCTGCAGCAGCTGAACTCGCAGTACATCCCCAACGCGGACCTGATCCTGGTCGGGCAGAAGATCGCCACCAAGTGACCCGCTGAAGGACCGCCTGCCGCGTCCGCATCGCATTCCCCCCAGGCGGCGCGGGCGCGGCAGGCGAGCCGTCGGCGGACCCCCGGCCGGCGGTGCGCTCGGGCATCCGCCCGGGACCGGCGGCGGCGAAAGGACGGGGTGGGCCGGGCCCGCTCGGCGGGAGCTGCGGCCCGCCCACTCCGTTGCCGCTGCGCCGGTTCTCCCACCCCGTTATCGTCGATCCCGGACCACAAGGGCGTGGATGGGAGCGTGCGTCATGACCGCGACGGAGCACTACACGGTCGTCTCACTGGGAGCGCTCGCCGCCGAGTTGCTCGAACAGGCCCGCACGCAGCACGCGCGGCGAACGGCCCGGACGGTCGTTTCGAGCACCTCCATGCGCGCCACGGTCATCGCGCTCGCGGAGGGCGCCCAGCTCGCCGAGCACGACGCCCCGGCGGCCGCCACCGTGCACGTGCTCACCGGCCGCGTGCGCCTGCACACCGAGGACCGCGAGTGGATGCTCGAGGGCGGCGAACTGGTGCAGGTCCCGCCGCAGCGTCATGGCCTCGACGCGCTGACCGACGCCACGGTCCTGCTCACGGTTGCCTTGCGCTGACTAGGAAAACCGGGCACGCAGCTCGTGCTTGACCACCTTGCCCGAGGCGTTGCGCGGCAAGGCGTCCACCACTTCGAGCGCGGTCGGCCGTTTGTACGAAGCGAGTTTGTCCCGGCACCACGCCGTCAGCTCGTCCAGCGTCGGCGCGCTCCCGGCGGGCACGACCACGGCGAGCGGGGTTTCGCCCCAGCGCTCGTGCTTGATCCCGATCACGGCCACGTCGCCGACGCCGGGATGGTCCGCGAGCACGTTCTCGACCTCGGCGCAGTAGATGTTCTCGCCGCCCGAAATGATCATGTCCTTCTTGCGGTCGACGACGTACACGAACCCCTCGTCGTCCACCCGCACCAGATCTCCGGAGTGGAACCAGCCGCCTTCGAACGCCTCCGCGGTCGCTTCCGGGTTGTTCCAGTAGCCGGACATCGTGCCCGGGCCGCGGTAGACGATTTCGCCGATTTCGCCCGGCGGCAGGTCGCGCATCGTTTCGTCGACCACGCGCGCGGCGACCGTGGGGACCGGTTTGCCCACGGAACCGATCTTGCGTTCCGCGTCCGTGCCCTCCAGGACGCACGTGACGGGGGACATCTCGGTCTGCCCGAAGAGCGCGACGATCGCCGCCCCGGGAAACGTGGACCCCATGCGCCGCAACAGATCCACGGTCGCCGGGGCGGCACCCCACGAAACCGTCCGGAGTGTGCGGGCGCGCTCCCGGGTGGCCGGGTCCGCGCACAGCAGCTGCCACTGCGCGGGGACGAGGAAGGTGCTGGTGACCTGTTCGCTTTCCAGGAGGTCCAGCGTGCCAGGGGCGTCGAAGCTGCCGCTGGGCATGATCACCGTGGTGCCGCCGATGAGCACGAGGGGAGCGACGCCGCCGAGCGCTCCGATGTGGAACAGCGGCGAACCGCAGAGGTACACCTCGTCGTCCCCGTGCAGGCGCCACGCCCTGATCACGGTCAGCGACTGCAGCAGCAGGTTCAGATGGGACAACATCGCGCCCTTGGGGCGTCCCGTCGTGCCCGACGTGTACATGATCAGCGCCGTGTCGGCTTCGGCGATCGTGACCTCGGGCGGGACGGCTCCGGCGGCGATCACGTCCTCGTAGGACTCGCCGGTCACCAGGACGGTCAGCCCGGCGCCGGCCGCCTCGCGCGCCTGATCCTCCAGCCCGGGATCGGTGATCAGCACGGAAGCCCCGCTGTCACCGAGGATGTAGGCGATTTCCGCGGGCGCGAGCCGGAAGTTGACCGGGACCGCGATGGCGCCGAGCGCGTTCGCCGCGATCAGGGTTTCGAGGAACTCGGGCCGGTTGGTCATCAGGATCGCGACCCGGTCGCCCCGGCCGACCCCGCGGCCGCTCAGCCACCCGGCGAGCGCCCGCACCCGCCGGTGCAGCTCGCGCCAGCTGAACGACCGGCCTTCGAAGCGCACGGCCGTGGCATCGGGGCGGGTGAAGGCGTGCCGGGTGAGGTGGTCACACCAGTGTGCGCCGTCCATCGGTGTCCTCCGTGCTCGCGTTATACTTAGCGCTCGCTAATCTATGGTCGCTCGGCGGGAAGGTCAACGGCCGCTGCGCTACCGTGCGCCGGTGAACTCCTGGAACTCCGCGGGCAGGCGGCTCGCCCTCTCGGTCGTGGTGGGCGCGCTGGCCGGCGTGCTCGTCGGGGTACTGGCGGACGTGCCGCTGGGTGTGCTCGCCGGCATCGCCGCCGCGGAGGCGGTCTTCGTGGTGACCGGCTGGATCCTGTTGTGGCCGATGGACGCCGGCGCCACCCGGCGCAACACCCGGCGCGAGGACTTCCGGCCAGTGGCCGACGAGATCGCCGTGGTCGCGGCCGCGCTGTGCGGCCTGATCGCCATCGTGGTGCTGATGATCCGCGGCGATTCGGACATCGGGGACGCGGTCGCGCTCGCGGGCGTGTTCATGGCGTGGGCGGCGCTGCACCTGATGTACGCCACGCGGTACGCGCACCTGTACTACCTGGGGAAGGCGGGCGGGATCGACTTCAACTCCGAGGAAGAGCCCACGTACCGCGATTTCTTCTACTTCAGCTACAACCTCGGCATGACCTACCAGGTCTCCGACACCGCCGTCGCGAGCTCGACGATCCGCGCCGTGGTGCTGCGGCACACGCTGCTGTCGTACCTGTTCGGCACGAGCGTCCTGGCCACGACGATCAACCTCGTCGCGGGCGCCGTCACCGGCTGAGCATTCAGTCGTCGCGCACGATCCGCAGTTTCGGGGGCGACGGGTCGACCAGGAGGCGCACTTTGGCGGCGTCCGGGTCGCCGAGCGCGTCGTAGATGGTGAGCGCCCGGCGCCAGTGCGCGGTGGCGTGCTCGGTGTCGCCGCGGTCGGCGAAGGTGTGCCCGATGCCGGTCAGGCACCGCGCCACGGTGCGCTGGTCGTCGAGCATCTTCGCGACATCGAGCGCCTCGCCGAAGCGCTGCACCGCTTGGTCGTGGTCACCGGCGTCGCGGTGGATGTCGCCGAGGCTCAGCAGCGTGAAGCGGCGGCCCGCGTCGTCGGCGTGCTCCTGGATCGCCAGCGCCCGTTCGAGATGGCCGATCGCCTGCCCCGGCCGCTCGGCGCGGCGGGCGGTGTCGCCGAGGTTGTTCAGGCAGATGCCTTCGCCGAGGACATCGCCCGTCGCGCGGAACAACCCGAGCGCCTCGGTGAAGCACGCCTCCGCGTCGCCGAGCCTGTCGACGTCGACGTAGACCACGCCGAGGTTGTTGAGGTTCCAGGCTTTCCCGCCCGTGTTGTCCCCGCCCGCCAGCAGTTCCTGCGCCCGCCGGTGGCATTCGATCGCGTCGTCGAACCGGCGCAGGTCGCTGAAGGCGACGCCCAGCCCGCGCAGGATCGCCGCTTCGCCTTGCTCGTCCCGCAGCTCTTTCGCGGCGCGCAACGCCGTCTCGTGCGTGCCGATCCAGTCCGTCCAGTAACTGCGCACGTAGTAGAACGTCAGCAAAGTCGCCGCGAGCCGCCAGGCCACCGGGCGCAGGCCCGGCTCGCCGGCGGCGGCCTCGATGACCGCGCGGAGGTTCGCGCGTTCGTCCTCGTACCAAGCCAAAGCGCCCGCGTAGTCGGCGAACCCGGGCACGACGACACCCTCGGCGAGCGGGCCGAGCGTGATCTGCCGGGGCGACGTCGGCGCGAGCCTGCTTCGCGCGGCGTCGGCGGCGTGCAGGTACCAGCCGCACAGTCGCTCCAATGCGGACAGTCGCTCGTCCGGGGTCGTCTGTTCGGTGGCGTAGAGCCGGACGAGGTCGTGCAGCCGGTACCGCCCGGCCGACGCCTCCATGACGAGGTGCTCGTCGGCGAGAATTTCCAGCAACTGCCGGGTTTCCGTGACGTCGGCCGGGTCCAGCGCGGTCACCGAGTCCGCCCCGAACTCCACGCCGGGATGCACGGCGAGCAGCCGGAAAAGCCGTTGCGGCCGTTGCGGTAGCGCGCGGTAGGACAGGTCGAACACCGCGCGGAAATCCTGGCGCACGGACAGCTGGTCCAGCCGTTCCCCGCGGGCCGCGTCGAGCCGGTCGACGAGGTCCGCAACGGTCCACTGTGGACGACTACGGAGCCGTCGGGCGGCGATGGCCAGCGCGATCGGCAGGTGGTCGCACAGCGCGGCGAGGCGTGCCACGTGCTCCGGTTCGCCGCTGATCCGGTCCTCGTCCGCGATCCTCGCGAGCAGGTCCCTGGCCTCGCCCGTGCTGAAAACCGTGAGCCGCAGCGGAGTCACACCGTCCAAACCGGACAGCGCGCGCCTGCTGGTGATCAGCACGAAGCAGTCCGGCGTGCCCGGCAACAAGGGCCGGACTTGCTCCTCGCTGACGGCGTTGTCCAGCAGTACCAGCGCCCGCTTCCCGGCGAGGCGTTCACGGTAGAGCGCGGCGCGTTCGTCGAGCCCGGACGGGACGTCGGAGCCCGGAACGCCGAGCAGGTGCAGGAAACCGGCCAGCGCGGTGCTCGCGTCGACCGGGGGAGCGGCGGGGTCGAACCCGCGCAGATCGGTCCAGAGCTGGATTTCGTCGAACAGGCCGCGCCGGACGAGCTGGTGCGCGGCGTGCACGGCGAGCCTCGTCTTGCCGACGCCGGGCATCCCCTCGATCGCGGCGATCCTCGTCCCGGCCTGGCCGGCGAGCGTGTACAGGGCCCGCAGCTCGGCCTCGCGCCCGGTGAAATCGGCGATGTCCCTCGGCAGCTGCCGGTGGGCGCTGACCGGGACCCGCGGGCCGTGCGCTTCGGCGGCCAAGGCGTGCTGCCGCGCCACGGCCTGTCCGCGTTCGCTCAGCCGCGCCAGCTCGGCCTGAAGCTCGGGGCTGACCGGCTGCCCTTCGAGCGGTTCGCCGCGCCAGAGCCGCAAAGCGCGGGCGAGCAGGTCCTCCGCCGCGACGAAATCTCCCGCGCGCAGGGCTTGTTCGCCCTCCGCCGCGAGCCGTTCGAACAGCAGCAGGTCCAGCTCCTCGGGCTGGACGCGCAGGAGGTGGCCGCCGGGCCGGGTTTCGATGCGTGACTCCCCGAGCACGCGGCGCAACGCATCCACGGCTCGTTCCCCGCCGTCGGGAAGGCGTGTCACCTCGTTCGCCCGCATCAGCAACGCGGCCAGCGCGGCCCGTTGCCGTTGACCGTCCACTTCGATCGCCCGCTCGCCTTCGCGCACTTCGAGCGGCCCCAGGAGCGCGAAGTACATTCGCCGGAGTGTAGTGACGCCAGGGGTGTCCCGTGGTCGTTTCGGCGCCACTCTCACCCTCGCCGCTGTGGCCGCCGCCACGCCCCGATTTACACAGTCTGCCTGTACAATTTACACAGTTAGGCTGTACAACTAAGTGCGTGGACGAGATCGAACGGGTCGCCGCCGGCCTCGATGACCTGGTGACCGCCTTCGTGCCCTGGGCACGGCGACTGCGCGCGGAACTGAGCCCGACAGCGGCTTCGGTGCTCAACAAGCTGTGCCGCGAGGGCCCCGCGCGGGTGATCGACCTCGCCGCCGCGGCGGGGATCACCCAGCAGTCGATGACCACCCTCCTCGTCCAGCTGGGGGAGCAGGGCGTGGTGCGGCGGGAGCCGGACCCGGACGACGGGCGCGCGGTGCGCATCTCCGTGACGCCCGAGGGGGAGCGGCTGGTGGCCCGGCGCCGCGCCGGCCGCACGGAGGCTTTCGCGCCACTGCTGGCGGAACTGTCCGCTGATGAGCTCAGTGATCTCGCCGGCGTCCTGCCGGCGTTGAACCAGCTGACCGAAGCGCTGCGACGGTCGCGATCCGGAGTGGAGGTGTCCCGGTGAGTTCATCCGGATCCGGGATTTTCAGGCAGCCGAAGGCGGTGCTGGCCGTCGCGTTCGCCTGCGTGGTCAGCTTCATGGGCATCGGGCTGGTCGACCCGATCCTGCCCGCGCTGTCCGAGCAGCTGCACGCGACGCCGAGCCAGGTGAGCCTGCTGTTCACCAGCTACCTCGTGGTGACCGCGGTGGCGATGCTGGTCACCGGCTGGGTCTCCAGCCGGATCGGTCCGAAGTGGACACTCATCGCCGGGCTCGTGCTCATCGTCGTCTTCGCCGCGGCGGCCGGGTTCTCCGGCTCGATCGGCGGGATCGTCGGGTTCCGCGCGGGCTGGGGACTGGGCAACGCGCTGTTCATCGCGACCTCGCTCGCGGTCATCGTCGCGTCCGCCACCGGCGGGTTCGCCGGCGCGATCGTGCTGTACGAGGCGGCGCTCGGGCTCGGTATCGCGGCCGGGCCGCTGCTGGGCGGCCTGCTCGGGGAGGTCAGCTGGCGCGGGCCGTTCTTCGGCGTCGCCGCGCTGATGGCCATCGCCCTGCTGGCCACGGTGACGCTCGTGCAGGAGGCGCCCAAGCCCGCCAAGAAGATTTCGCTCGGGGCGCCGCTGGCCGCGTTGCGGCACCGCAGCCTGCTCACGATGAGCGTGACCGCGCTGCTGTACAACTGGGGCTTCTTCACGATGCTCGGCTACGCGCCCTATCCGATGGACCTCAGCGCGATCCAGCTCGGCTTCGTGTTCTTCGGCTGGGGCCTGCTGGTGGCGTTCTTCGCGGTGGTCGGCGCGCCGCGGCTGCAGGCCCGCTTCGGCACCGCGCCCTCGCTCTACGGCGCGCTCGGGTTCTTCGCGTTGCTGTTGCTGCTGATCGGGTTGTTCACCGGCAGCCGCTGGACGCTGATCGTCTGCGTCGTGGCGTCGGGCATCGTCGTCGGGATCAACAACACCCTGACCACGCAGGCGGTCATGCTGGTTTCGCCGGTCGAGCGTTCGGTCGCTTCGGCGGCGTACGGCTTCGTCCGGTTCATCGGCGGCGGGCTCGCGCCGTTCTTCGCGGGCAAGATGGTGGACGCCTGGAACATCCACGTCCCGTTCGTCGTCGGCGCGGTCGCCGTCGTGCTCGGGATCGGCGTGCTCGCGACCGGGCACCGGTTGCTCAGCCGCGCGGACGCGGCACAGGCGAAGGAATCCGCGGAGGAGGAGATTCCCGGTGAAGTGGCCGACGAGTTCGGCGGCGCGCCGGGAGCGATCGACGACGAACTACGGCTGGAACACGGCCGGCACGCGAGCGGAGCCTGACCCGGAACCCGGGTCCGCCGCCCGTCAGCGATCGGTGCGGCGGACCCGGTCCGGGCCGGGTCCGCGCGTGTCCAGGGTGAGAAAGCCTTGCCCGGCAAGGTATTCCAGGTGGGCCACGGTTTCGGAGACCGCGCTCAGCCGCATCGCGCCGATCTCCGGCCACGGGCGCGACCAGGTCAGGTTCGTGGCCACGTCCCACGGCGTCGGCTCGCCGAGCTGGGCCAGCACGCCGAGGATTTCCATACAGCGGCGGTCGTGGTGCTCACGCAGCTGCTTGCTGCGCAGGCCGAGCCCGCGGAAGCGGTACTCGTGCGCGGGAAACGCGTCGTGGTCGTCGAAATCCGCCGTGCGGTCGAGAGAATCGAGGAATTGCGCCAGCGGCGGCACTTCCGCGTCCGGCCGCGCGCCGATCGCCGGGGTGATCCGGGGCAGCACGTGGTCGCCGGTGAGCAGCACCTGCGCGTCGGGCTCCTGCAGGCACAGGTGTCCCGGCGTGTGCCCGGGCGTCCACACGGCCCGCAACCGCCTGCCGTGCACCGGAATCAGGTCACCGTCTTCCAGCAGCACGTCCGGCTCGGCCATTTCGCCGGGCGAGCGCGGGCCGCTGGAGAGCATCTTCAGCAGGTCATCGAGATCGGGCTCCGGCGTGCCGCAGCGGCGCAGCCAGGTGGTGAGCTCCGCGAACGGGTCGCCGTGCTCGTGCTGGCGGTGGGGCAGGGTTTCGCGCTCGGCGGGGTGCATGCCGATCCAGGCGCCGGTCCGCTCGCGCAGGCGGCCGGAAAGCCCGTGGTGGTCCGGGTGGACGTGCGTGGCCACGATCCCGGCGACGTCGCCGATGGACGCCCCGGCCGCGGCGAGGCCGGCGTGCAGCGCCGCCCAGCCTTCGTCGGTGTCCCAGCCCGGATCGACGACCACGAGGCCCTCGTCCGCGGGCACGAGGTAGGAAAGCGTGTAGCGCAGCGGGTTGTCCGGGATGGGAACGGGCACCGACCACAGCCCGCCCGCGAGGCGCTCCACCGGGGGCAGCTCCTTGCGGCGCCAGGCCTCCTGCTGGTCCGTGCCCAGTACTTCGATGCCCGGTCCGGCCGACATGGGTCCGTACCCCCTCCGCTTTTTCCTGAACAGGTTTCGTCCAGTAATGACTCCACCCTATGCTAGCCGCGTGGCGTTCAGCAATGATCTCGGTCACGAGGCCCCCGCGGCCGGGCGGCCCCGGGACCCTGAGGTGGACCGCCGGATCCTGAGCGCGGCCGCGGAGGTTTTCGGCGAGGACGGGTGGGGCCGGTTCACCGTCGACTCCGTCGCGCGGCGCGCGGGCGTCGGCAAGGCGTCGATCTACCTGCGCTGGCCCGGCAAGAAGGAACTGCTGGCCAGCGCGCTGGAATCCCGGATCACCGTGGTCGGCGACATCGACACCGGGGCCGTGCGTGACGACCTCGTCCAGCTCGCCGAGCAGATCCTGGCCTCGTACTCCGGCGGCTCGGGGCCCGCGACGATCCGGCTGCTGACCGAGGCCGGCCGGGTGCCCGGCGTCGGCGAGCGCGTCGCGGAATTCCGGCAGGCGCAGGTGCTCGCGGGCCGCGCGATCGTCAAACGGGGGATTTCCCGGGGCGAGCTGAAACGCGGGACCAGCGTGACCCTGCTGCTCGACGCCATCTGCGGCGGCTGCCTCAACCACGCGCTGACGACACCGGCCGACTCGCGCGAGCAGGCGGGGGAGGCGAAGTACGCGCGGAAGCTGGTCGACTTCGTCCTCGGCCCCGTGCTCGCCGGGTGAGGTTGTCCCTTACCGCACCCTTTTTCGGTGGTGTCAGGCCGGATCGGCCAGGATGCCGTTCACGTAGGTGCCCGGGTGGGTGGCGCTGTCCTGGCGCAGCACCGGGAGGTTCGAGGGCCACTGCGCGGTCAGCGCGGTGGTTTCGCCGGGCGGGATGGTCTTGACCGTGGTCGGCGTCCAGTTCTTGGACCCGTTGCTGCCCTCGGAGCCGTCGGTGTCCTTGAGGACGGTGATGCCGGCGGACGCGGTGCCGCCGGGCGTGACCACGTTGTATTTCACGCCGTTGTCGACGCGGGTCAGGTGGTAGGTGTCGCCGTTCGGGTCGTCCGGGCCGACCAGGTCCACTCCCGGAACCCCGTAGAGCCCGCAGTCGCGCGAGGAGTTGTTCTTGTACGTCAGCGGAACCTCGTACTGGCCCGGGTACTGCTGCGATTCCTTCGGCGTACCCAGCGAAACCGAAAGGTCGCCGGTGGTGCAGCGCGGCGTGCTGTCCGTCTGCGCGGCCTGTGCCGTCGTGGTGCTCTTCGACGCCGGGGTGGACTCCGTCGCCGCGAGCGAGCCGGACGCGGCCGTGGACTGCTCCGCGGCCGACGTGGTCGCGGACGCCGGTGCCGCCGAACCGGTGGAGCTCCCGCACGCGCCGAGGGCGCAGGCGCCGGCCACCGCCGCGACGCCGACGGTGAACCGGGTGATCATGCTGTGTGCCATGGAGTTTCCCCTTCCCCCGTGTCCGTTGTGGACGGACACCCTCGTTGCCCCGTGAGAAAGCAACGTATTTGGTCTGCACAAGGGGAGACGGTCACGGAACTGGCGGGTGCAGCGGACGTGGCGCAGGTCACACGAAGTCGGGGCGATCGCGTGCGGAAGCAAAGGGGTTCAGAGCCATCCTTCGAGTGTTCTCACGAAGGTTTCGAAGTCGTCGTTGTGCACGACGTGGCCGGTGCCGGGCGCGACGCGCACAACGAAACCCTCGGCGCGCAATTGTCCGGCGAGGGTTTCGCCGACCATCGGCTGGAGGTCGCCGCGGACGACCAGCGACGGAACCGGTGCCGTTCGCGCGCCGGGATATTCGCGAACCAGTCCGAGGGTTTCCGGGTCCCACCGGGAGAGCGCCGCGTGTTTCTCCCGGACGGCCTCCGCCGGCCACGCCGGATGGAAAGCCGTGAGCTGGTCGAGCGTCCAGCCTTGCTGCGCACGAAGAAAAGCGGCCACCTCCTCGCCGGGCGGCGTGCCCCACGGCGGATCCACGTAAACCGCGCGGGCGGGCCGGAGCGCTCCCACAGCGGCGGCCAGGACGAGACCGCCCAGCGAATGCCCGATCGCCAGTGCGGGATTCGCCGGCACGGCCGCGGTCACTGCCTCCGCCATCCCGCGCAACGTGTATTCGCCGCGGGCGCTTCGGCCGTGGCCGGGGAGATCCGGCGCGAGTACGCGGTAACCCCGCTCCGCCAACGCAGGCCCGAGACGCCACCACGAACCGGAGTCCGTCGTCATCCCGTGCACGAGGACAGCCACTCGCTCGCCGTCGCCCCATTCCCTGAGGTACAGACTCATCGGGCCTCCCGCCACATCCCGTACAGCGTAGGGGCCGTCGCGGCCCGGGTCTCGCTCGTGACACGGAAACCGGCGCCGGTGCCGCGGAAGCCCGGGTGGGTGCCCAGGATCGCCTGGTAACCACGCGGTTCGTGAGGCCGCGCCGCGTCGATCTCCACGGCGAGGTCCCATTGCGGGCGCCCGCGCCCACCCAGCGCGGCGCCGCCAGCGTGCCCCGGCCCGGCACCCTGCCCCGCCACTCCGCCAACGCGGGCGGCCAACACGCCGAGCCTGGCTTGCGGCCCGGCGTGTTGGCCGTTCCTGGGCGTGTGTTGGCCCGTTGCGGGCGTGTGTTGGCCCTTCCCGTGAGTGTGTTGGCCGAGCCGGACGCGGCGGGGGTCAACGGCTTTCCGTCGCGTAGTCGCGGAACGTGCGGACGGCGGGGAGCAGCGGCCGGTCCGCGGACCAGACCAGTCCGATCTCACGGAAGGCTGGCGGCTCGAGGGAAATCTCCACCGTGCCGGGGTTGGGCAGCGGCTCGGACTCGGGCAGGATCGCCACCCCGAGCCGGGCCGCGACCATGCCGCGCAGCGTGTCCGCTTCCTCGCCCTCGAACGAAATCCGCGGCGTGCAGCCCGCGTCGGCGAGGAGGCCGTCGATGATCCGGCGGAGCCCGAACCCCGTCTTCAGCGACACGAACTCCCACTCCGCCAGCTTCGCGAGCCGCACGCGTTTCCGGGCGGCGAGGGGATGTCCCGCCGGGACGACGGCCACCAGCCGCTGTTTCGCGAGCGCGCGGGTTTCCAGGCCGGGGTCGTCAGCGGGCAACGGCGAGGTGAGCACCAGATCCGTTTCGCCGTCCCGCAATCGCTGCACGATCTCCTCGCTCGCGCCCTGCACGAGGGTGAACCGCACGCCAGGGTGCGCGGCGCGGAACCCGGCCAGCAGTTCGGGCACCCGCACGCCGCCCATCGTGTGCAGGAACGCCAGCGAGACGTGCCCCTGCTCGGGATCGGCCTCCGCCAAGGCCGCGCGGTAACCGAGCCGGAGCTCGTTCGCGGCCCGCCGTCCGGACTCCGCCAGCTGCTGCCCGGCCGGGCTGAGCCGGATACCCCGGCCCGCGCGGTGGACCACCGGCGTGCCGAGCCGCGCGCCCATCTCGTTCAGCCAGCGGCTCGCGGTGGGCTGGGGTACCCCGGCCAGCGCCGCCGCGCGCGTGAGGTTGCTCTCTTCGGCCAGCGCGTCCAGCAGCGCCACGCGGGGAGCCAGCCACGTGATGTTCGTGGTCAGCGCGTCGTCCATCGCATTCATCCACCAGTGACTCGATCAAGCCTGTTCTGCGTATTGGACGAATGATAAGCCGCTGCTTACGGTCGGTGCACGTGACAGCGATTCAGACGGCGGTGGAACGGCACCTGCGCGGCACGCCCGGGTTCCGGCGCATCAACCTGGCGCTCTTCGCGGGCGGGCTGGCCACCTTCACCACGCTCTACTGCGTGCAGGCGCTGCTGCCCGCGCTGAGCACCGACTTCGGCCTGAGCCCCGCGGAAGCGAGCCTCGCCGTGTCACTCGGCACGGCCGGGCTCGCGGTCGGCGTGATCCCGCTGACCGCGCTGTCCGGGGTGATCGGGCGGACCCCGATGATGACCGCCTCGCTGTTCGCCGCCGCCGTGCTCGGGATCGCGCAGGCGTTCAGCCCCTCGTTCGCGGTGATGCTCGTCCTGCGGGCGCTGCAGGGGCTCGCGCTCGCCGGGCTGCAGGCGACCGCGATGTCCTATCTGGCCGAAGAGATCGACCGCCGTTCGCTCGGCTACGCGATGGGGCTCTACATCGCGGGCAACGGGATCGGCGGGATGGCGGGCCGGATCATCGCGAGCTTCGTGCTGGACGTGTCGAACTGGCGGTGGGCGCTGGCCGTCGTCGGGCTGGTCGCGCTCGGCTGCGCCGTCGTGTTCCGGGTGAGCATCGTGCCCTCGGCGTTCTTCGTGCCCAGCCCGCCGCGCCTGAAGCACCTGGCGGGCGCGGTCGGCCGCGCGTTCACCGACCACGGTCTGGTGCGGCTGTTCGCCTGCGGCTTCCTGTTGATGGGCTGCTTCGTGACCGTCTACAACTACCTGGGCTTCCGGCTGCTGGACGCGCCGTTCGGGCTGTCCTCGGCGGTGGTCGGGATGATCTTCGTCGTGTACCTGGCGGGCTCGGTCTCCTCGACCGTCGCGGGCCGGCTCGTGGATGTCCTGGGGCGCCCCAGGATGCTGCCCGTCACGGCCGCGCTGACGCTGGCCGGGATCGCGCTGATGATCCCGTCGAACCTCGTGCTCGTCGTGCTCGGCCTGATCATCACCACCGTGGGTTTCTTCGCCGCGCATTCCGTGGCCAGTGGCTGGGTCGGTCCGCGCGCGGCGACGCTGGGCGTGCAGGGGCCCGCGGTGTACTTGTTCTGCTACTACCTGGGCTCGAGCGTGGGCGGCTCGGTGGGCGGGATCGCCTACGGCGAGGCCGGCTGGCACGGCGTGTCGCTCTACACGGGAGCACTCGTGGTGGTGGTGCTGATCGTGGCGCTCACCCTGCGGAAGCTGCCCCAGGCGAAACCCCGCTGACCTCCTGGGCCGTGCGGGTGATCACAGAGTTTCCGCCGAAATGATCTCGTTTGCCGAGGCCATCCCATTGAACAAACATCAATGGGAAGACCTGTTAGCCGGAAAGGGTTGTTTTTTTCCAAACCCGTTGTCAGAATTCGCGGCCATGAGTTACCAGCCTCCCGGCCAGTACGACCGGTACCCGCCTCAAGGGTCCGGCATGCAGCAGGAACGGCGGGATCAGCCCGGCTACGGACGGCGCCCCGAACGTGGCGCGGAAACCCTTGCGAATATCATTCACGTCGTCGTCGGCCTGGTCATTCTCGTGTTCGCGCTGCACGTGCTGTTCGTGGTGCTGCAGGCCAACCACGGCAACGGGTTCGTGCACGGGATCTACGTGACGGCGAAGGCGCTGGTGCTCGGCCTCGGTGACGTGTTCACCCCGGACGACGCGGTTCTCGGCGTCGTGATGAACTACGCGCTGGCCGCCCTGATCTACGCCATCGTAGGGCACCTGATCGTCCGCGCGCTGCGCCGTCGCTGAACCGGGAAGAATCCATGGCGAGACATCGGCTCGACGAGAACGAAAACGACGAGAAATGGGGTGGCCCGGTGCTCGCGGAAGCGCCGGCGCCCTCGGGTTCGCGACGCGCGCGGGAGCGGGAGACCGAGCCGCTTCGGTTGCCGGACAAGGAAAAGAAGGAACAGTCGCGGTGACCATGGAAGTTCTCGTCGCGGGCGCGGTGCTCGTCGGATCCGGTTTCCTCGTGCGCGCGCTGCTGGTGTTGCGGCGCTACATTCTCGGACTGCGCGAAGCGGTCCGGGAAATGGCCAGGATCAATGTGGAGCTCGCCTGCGATCTGTTCGACAAAGGGCATTTCACGGCAGCCGCGGAACACGAATCACTCGCGGCGGGCCTGGAGAATCTCGCGGAAACGGGGAAATAGCGCGCGAAACGCGGTATGCACCCCGTTCATACCGCGTCATGCGAAACAGGTGATTGCCCGCGGGTGCCTCCGGTCATTTCACTGAGGGCATGACCGGATCCCCTCCCGCCACCGATCTCGACCTGTTCGCCGACGACGTGCTCGTCGACCCGTACCCGTCCTATGCCGACTTGTGCGAGCTCGGCGGCGTCGTCCACCTCCCGTCGAACGACGTCTACGCGCTGACCAGGTACGACACCATCCGCGCCGCGCTGAGGGACTGGGAAAGCTTCTCCTCGGCCGGGGCGATCGGCTTCAACCCGGCCGTCAACGAAGCGCTCGAAGGCACCTCCCTCGCCTCCGACCCGCCGGTGCACACGCGGCTGCGCGCCACCCTCACGGCCAACCTCTCGCCGCGGGCGTTGCGCGGACTCAAGGACGGCATCGACGCCAAGGCCGACAATCTGGTCGAAAAGCTTGCCGCCCAAGGTTCCTTCGACGCGATCGACGCCCTCGCCCGCGCCTTCCCGCTCGAAGTCGTCGCGGATCTCATCGGGTTCACCGGGCACGTCCGCGACAACATGCTCCGCTGGGGGCAGGCCGCGATGCAGGTCATCGGCCCGATGAACCAGCGAACCGCGGAGAGCTTCCCGATCGCGGGGGAGCTCTACGGCTGGTGCTCCGAGGTCACCGCCGAGGACCTCGCGCCGGACTCGGTCGGGCGCGGGATCTTCGAGGCCGAGGCCCGCGGCGACATCCCGTCCGGTACCGCAGGCCACATCATCCACCAGTACCTCGGTGCCGGGGTCGACACCACGATCGCCGCGATCGGGAACCTCGTCGCCCTGTTCGCCGCCCACCCCGGACAGCTCTCGCTGGTGCGGGCCGACCCGTCACTGGTGCCCGCCGCGTTCAACGAAGTGCTCCGCTACTGGGCCCCGGTCCACGCCTGGGGCCGCCGGACGACCCGCGACGTCGACATCGACGGCGCGGTGGTCCCGGCGGGATCGCGGATCGCGCTCCTGTTCGGCGCGGGGAACCGGGATCCGCGCCACTACGAGAATCCCGGCGAATTCCTGGTGCGGCGCAATCCCGTCGACCACCTGTCCTTCGGCTACGGCCCGCACGGCTGCGCCGGCCAGGGCTTGGCCCGCCTGGAGGCGCACGCGGTGATCCAGGCGTTGTCCCGCCACGTCGGGCGGCTCGTCGTCGGCCCCGAGGTTCGGGTGCCGAGCAACATCACCCGGAGCATCGACGCGCTCCCCGTCCTGGAAGTGGTTCCCGCATGAAGATCGTCCTCGACCGTCCCCGCTGCGAAGGGCACGGGCTCTGCGAAGAGGCCGCGCCCCTGCTGCTGCACCTCGACGACGACGGCGAACTGGTCCTCGACCGGGAGGAGATCGGCGACGCCGAAGTCCCGCAGGCCACCGCCGCGGTCCGGGTCTGCCCGGTCGCCGCCCTGCGGCTCGCATGAGCGGGATCGGCCGGATCGTCGTCGTCGGCAACGGCATCGCCGGGCTCACCGCCGCGGATTCGTTGCGGGACAACAGTTATGACGGTGAGCTGACCATTGTCGGACTTCCGCCGCGCGGCACGGCCGTGGCGCTGAACCACCGGATCGCGATGCCCCGGCTGCGGTGGCTGAGCCGGGCGGCCGCGTAAGGTCGGCGTGGTGAGCGACGAGGGTTCCGAGCTGGACCGGCTGGCAGCGGTCAACCTCAACCTGCTGGTGCCCCTGCTCGCGGTGCTGGAGGAGCGGTCGGTCACCAGGGCCGCCGAGCGGGTCGGCCTCTCCCAGCCCGCGATGAGCCACGCGCTGAGCCGGATGCGGCGGCTGCTGAACGACGATCTCCTTGTGCGGCAACGAAATGGCGTCACGCTGACTCCGCGCGCGATGGAGCTCGCCGCGCCGCTGCGGGAAGCCCTGCGGCAGGCCGCCGACGTGATCCGGTTCCCCGGGTTCGACCCGGCGGCCGACCGCCGCGTCATCACCATCGCGCTCACCACGAGCACGGCGTTCGTCCTCGGCGGCAAGCTCGCGCGGCTCGTGGCGGAGCGCGCTCCGAACGCGACACTGCGCCTGCGCACCATCACCGTGCCGACCGAAGCCACCTTCACCGAGCACGGCGTCGACGTCGTCCTGGTGTCGGAGGCCTTCGCGACACAGCACCCGCGCGAGCGCCTGTACGACGACCGCTGCGTGGTGGTGGCCTCCGCGGACACGCCGCCCGAGGCGACCCCGCTCGACCTGGTGACTACGCAGCCGCACATCGTGGTGGACACCGAACGCCGCGTCTTCCCGTATTCGGTGCTCGACGAAAGGGGAATCGGCTACCGGGTGGGCATGTGGATCTCGGACTTCCTGCTGGTGCCTTACCTGATCGGCCGCTCGGGCGGGGTGGGCCTGCTGCGCTACCGGGTCGCCGCCGAACTGCGGACGCTGCTGGACCTGCGGATCGAGGAGTTCCCGTTTCCCTTGCCCAGCCTGGGAATCGACATGGTCTGGAACCCGCGTCTGCACGACCACCGCTTCATCGAATGGCTGCGGCAGCTCCTCTTCGACGCCGCACGCCCGTGAAGATCACGGGCGCGAGCGCCCACCACACCGCCCCGCGCAGCCAACTCACCACCCCGCGCGGCCAACACGTCGACGGGAGCGGCCAACACGTCGACGGGAGCGGCCAACACGCGGGCTGGTCCGTCCCGCGGGCGTGTTGGCCGCCCGCGTTGGCGTGTTGGCCCTTGCCGCGGGCGTGTTTGCTGTTCGCGTGCGTGTGTTGGGCGCCCCGGGCGCCCCGGGCGGCTGGGCGGCCGGCGCGGGGCCCGGAAAGGGGAGTGGTCACCGGCGGCCGATGGAGCCCACCCAGCTTTCGGTGAGGACGTCGAGCATTTCTTCGCGCTCCACGCCCCAGTGACCGGGCGTCCAGTGGCGGGCGACGTGGTCCAGTTCGGTGATCGCGAGGACACTGCGGAAATGCCGGGTGCCCGGCGGAAACCGGCCCGCACGATTGAGGCCGTCTTCGACGTCGCCGATGGCTTCGTCGAGCCATTCGCTCAGCAGCGCGCGGATCCGCGGGTCCACGGCCGCGGCTTCGAACGCGGCCGTGGTGTAGGGGCGGATCGCGTCCCAGCGCCGGGAAATCGCGGCGAGCCACGCGCGGATCCGTTTCCGTGAACCGTCTTCGACGACGGCGACCAGTTCGTTCGCGGTCGAGCCGTGATCGGCGGAGGGCACCCGGTCCAGTGCGTCGTTGAGCCGTTCCGCGATGAGCGCCTTCATCAGCTCGACCTTCGAGGGGAAGTACGCGTAGAAGGTGACCCGCGTGGTCCCCGCCGCCGACGCGATGTCGTCGACCGTGGTCGCCGCGTAGCCCTTCGACACGAACAACTCCACGCCCGAGTCGAGCAGGAGCTTCCGCGTCATCTCCTTCTGAGCCTCGCGAAGCGTCGCCATGACCGTCAGCGTAGCGCGCTGGTCACTGAAAATACATGCCGACAGAACTCTTGACATGATGTTAAGCGAAGTGACATCGTGCCCGATCATCAGGCCGCCCGGCCTCTTCGGCAGAAAAGAGTCCGCAATGACGCAGACCCCTCCGCGCAAGCAGGGTTACACCGCCACGGTGGTGGCCGGCTGCTTCGCCGTACTCCTCGCGCAAGTCGCGTATTCGTTGCCCGGCGCCCTCAATGGCACCTTCCAGCAGGAGTTCGGGGCCACCGGGGCCCAGCTCACCTGGGTCACGGCCGCGTTCGCGATCCCGATGGTCGTCTTCGAGCTGACGACCGGTGTGCTCGGCGATCTGTTCGGCCGCAAGCGTCTACTCCAGGCCGGGGCGCTGCTGACCGTCGCCGGGTCGGTCGTCTGCTACTTCGCCCCGGTGATCCAGGTCCTGTGGGCGGGCCAGGTCGTCGCCGGTCTCGGCGCGGCGATCCTTTACCCGACTTCGCTCGCGATGCTGGCCGCGGTGAGCCCGTCGCAGGAGGCGCGCTCCAAGGCCATCGCCGTCTGGGCCGGTTTCCTCTCGATCGGCGCGGCGATCTCCCCGCTGATGGGCGGCTGGCTCGCCGCCGACGCGAGCTGGCGGACCTCCTACCTCGTGGTCGTCGTGGCCGCGGTCGTGTCGATCGTGCTCACCCAGTTCTCCGCCGACTCCTCGGCGCCGGAGGGCCGCAAGCTGGACATCCCGGGTCAGGTGACGCTCGCGCTCGGGCTCATCGCGCTGCTGTTCGCCGCCACCCAGGGGTCCGAGGCGGGCTTCGGCAGGCCCGAGATCATCGGCGCGTTCGCCGCGGCCGCGATCCTGCTCGCCGCGTTCGTCGTGATCGAGCTGCGCAGCCGGGTTCCGTTGCTGCACCTGAAGATCTTCGCCAACCGCGCCTACGCCGTCGTCGCGCTGGCGACCGTCGTCGGCATGTTCGCCTTCCTCGCCACCTGCTACTCGATGAGCATCTGGCTGGGCGCGATCCAGCACCAGAGCGCGCTCAAGGTCGGCATCCTGTTCGTCTGCATCCAGGGTCCCGCCTTCGCGCTGGTGCCCGTGGTTTCCCACTTCATCCGGCACTTCTCGCCGCGCTGGGTGCTCACGGCCGGGTTCGCGCTCATCGCCGTCAGCGGGATCTGGTGCTCCACCTTCGACATCGGCGACCCGAGCTGGACACGGTTCATCCCGCCGATGCTCGCGCTCGGCGTCGGCTTCGCGCTGACCGTCGGTTCGGTCACCGCGGTCGCGATCAACACCGTCCCGCTGAAGCTCGCCGGCATGGCCAGCGCCACCACGAACCTGTTGCGGGACTTCGGTTTCGCCCTCGGCCCGGTGCTCATCGCCGCGCTCGCGGTCAGCAAGGCGAACAGTGACCTGACCGCGGGCCTCGGCACCGCGCTCGGCGGGCTGAAGGCGCCGTACACCGACATCGCGGGCGGAATCGCGCACGAGGGCGGCGCGATGGCGATCAACTCCATGCCGGTGGTGCCCGGCGCCGGCCCGGACCTCCCGGCCGTCCCGATGCCGGAAGCCCTGCACGCGCTGGCTTTCGAGTCGCTCGGCAGCGCCTACAACATCGCGTTCCTGGTGGCCGGGTCGTGTGCCGCCGTGGCCGCGGTCCTGACGCTGGCGGGGCTCTTCCGGTCGAAGGCCGCGGACGTCGAGGAGCCGGTGACCGAGTTTACACATGCGCAACTCGCTTAACGTGATGTAAAGTGAACGAAAGGAAAGGGAGTGACTCAATGAAGAGCGTCAACACCGTGCTCGGCCCCGTCCCCGCGGCGGAGCTGGGCACAGTCGCCGTCCACGAGGCCCTGCTGTCGGTCCTCCCTGGCGCGGAGCACGCGTTCGACCTCGAGATCGACCGCGCCGCGATCTTCGAGACGCTGGCCGCGAAGCTGGCCGACTTCCGTGATCAGGGCGGGCAGACGATCGTCGACACCACCGGCATGTTCCACGGCCGGGACGTGCTGCTGCTGGAGGCGCTTTCGCGCTCGACGGGCGTGCACATCGTCGCCTCGACGGGGATGGGGCCGGAGGAATTGCTGGGCGGGTATTTCCTTACGCCGCAGACGAATCCGCCGACCCCGTGGCCCGCCGAGAAGTTCGCGGACCTGTTCACGAAGGAGATCACCGAGGGCATGGTGGTGCCGCGGGTGGAGCGCCGCGGCGCCGCGGGCGTCGTGGTCACCGCCGCCACCAGACAGGGCATGACGGCCACCGACGAGAGTCTGGCGCGGGGCGCGGCGAGGACGGCTTCGGCCACGGGCGTGCCGGTCTCGATCCGTTACGGGGCCGACGTACTCCACGACCTCGGCGTCGTGCTGGACGAGGGGCTCCCGGCCGATCGTGTCGCGGTCGCCGGACTCGACCGCAAGGACGCCGCCGGCGCGCAGCTGGAAGTCGCCCATCGCGGGGCCTACGTCGTCCTCGACCACGTGGGCACCGAGGACGACGAGCACATCACCGACGCCGAGCGGGTTTCCCTCGTCCTCGACCTGATCAAGGCAGGCCACGCGGACCGGATCCTGTTGTCCGCCAACGCGACCGGCGAGGCAGTCGGCCATCCGGGCAACGACCTGCCGTACGGGTTCGTCCTGGCGAAGTTCGTGCCCCTGCTCGCGGCGCAGGGCGCCACCGACGAGGACGTCCAGCGGATCCTCGTGGACAACCCGCGCGAACTGCTGACCCTGCACGGAAAGTGAGCCATCGAATGTCCAAAGTGAACACTGTCCTCGGTGCGATCCCGGCCGAGGAGCTGGGTGTGGTGGCCGTCCACGAGCACATCGGGTACGGCATGCCCGGGTCCGAACTGGACACGAAGTGGTGGGCCTCGCCCGAGGAGCGCTACGCCGAAACCGTGCCGAAGCTGCGCAAGTTCCACGAGTACGGCGGCGGCACCTTCGTCGACGTGACCGGCATCTGCAACGGCCGCGACGTGGACTACTACAAGTCGCTGTCCGCGAAGACCGGCGTGCACATCGTCGCCTGCACCGGTTTCGTCGGCGGGGACACGGCTTTGCCGTTCTTCGCGCGGGCTTCCGTCGAGTACCTGGCGGAGCATTTCGTGCACGAGATCACCGAGGGTATCGGCCGCACCGGCAGCCGCGCGGGCGTGATCAAGGTCGGGGTGAGCCGCGGCGGCCGCATGACGGAGCTGGACAAGCGCATCTACCGCGCCGCCGCCCGCGCCGCGCTGACCACCGGTGTGCCGATCCTGACGCACCTGGCCATCGACGCCGAGAACGCGATCGCGATCTTCAACGAGGAGGGCCTCCCGCTGGATCGCGTGTTGTTCGGGCACGCCGACGACGGCGTCAATGCCGAGAAGACGCGTGACACCTGGATCGCGAAGCAGGGCGGCCGCGTCGGCTTCGACACCTTCGGCTACGAGACCGAACTCGAGGACCCGCCGTTCTGGGCCCGCCCCCGCAAGGAGCGCCTCGACCACTTCCTCCGCTTCATCCTCACCGAGGGCTTCCTCGGCCAGGCACTCGCTTCGGCCGACGCCAACTGCAGCCCGCTGGGCTGGCCGGGCGTCAAGGGCCACACGGTGAACTACATCTTCGAAGACCTCATCCCGGATCTGCGCGCCGCCGGAGTGGACGAAGCGACCATCCGGACCCTGTTCGTCGAGAACCCCGCGGACTTCCTGACCATCCGGAACTGAACGAGAGAGACCCATGCAGACTTCCACGTTGCAGGACCTGGACATCGCCGTCGTCGGCGCGGGATACGGCGGCGCCGCCGCGGCCAAGGCGCTGACGCTGCTCGGCGCGAACGTCCAGGTCTACGAGCAGGCCACCCGGATCCGCGAGGTCGGCGCCGGGATCGGGCTGCGCCCGCCGACCCTGGAGCTGTTCCGCGCCTGGGGGATCTTCGACGACATGGCGGCGGTCAGCTCGCCCAGCGACTACTTCGAGATCCTCGACGCCACCGGCGGCCGCATCATGATCGAGGAATGGCCGGGGATCAACGACTACGCGCTGCCGAACAAAACCCGGCTGATCCACCGCGGCGACTTCATCGAGACCTTCCTGAAGGTGCTGCCTGCCGAGCGCGTGCACCTCGGGCACAAGATGGAGACGATCACCGACCACGGCGACAAGGCGACGGTGCGCTTCGCGAACGGCGTGGAGGTGACCGCCGACCTCGTGATCGGCGCGGACGGCATCCGTTCCCTCGTGCGGCAGCAGTTGTTCGCCGACCGCGAGCCGGTCTACTCGGGCGAGCACGCCTACCGCATCGTGATCCCGGCCGACGACGCGTACGGGCTGGTCGTCGACGACAACCTCCGGATGTACCTCGACGACAAGGGCACGAAGGTCTACTTTCTCCCGCTGCGCCACCGCAACCAGCTCTCCTACGACATCACGGCGCTGTCCGAAGACGCGTCGTGGTCGCCGGAGATCACCAAGGAGCAGCTGGTCGAGCTGATGGGCGGCTTCGACCAGCGGCTCGTCGACATCACCCGCAACCTCGACATGAGCCGGCTCAACTGCCGCGCGGTGTTCGACATCGACCCGGTCGACGTATGGCATTCGGATGCGGTCACGCTGCTCGGCGACGCCGCGCACGCGATGCTGCACCACCAGGGCCAGGGCGCGAACCAGGCGATCCAGGACGCGGGCGGGCTCGCGGACGCCTTGCGGGAAGCCGATTCCGTGCGGGAGGCGCTCGCGTTGTTCCAGGAGAAGCGCAAGCCGGTCACCGACGAGCTGCAGCGCATCTCACGTCAGTCATGGGACGCGGAGAAGGTCGACGACGTGTTCCCTGGCCAGAAGCCCGCGACCGTGGGGGTGAAGCCGTGACCCTGCACCCGAAGATCGCCGAGGCGCTCGCCTCCATGCCGGCGCCGCCGCCCGGCCCACCGGATCCGCAGGTCCTGCGCGCCGCCGAAGAAGCCGAAGTCGTGCTGCCGGAGGAACGGCTTCCGCTGTCCAAAGTGGAGGATGTCAAGGCCGGCGACGTTCCGGTGCGCGTCTACACGCCGGAAGAGGCCGACGGCGTGCTGGTCTACTTCCACGGCGGCGCGTTCTTCCTCGGTGGCCTGGAAACGCACGACCACGTCGCGCGTTCGCTGGCGAAGGAGACCGGTCGTCAGGTGGTCTCGGTCGGCTACCGGCGGGCGCCCGAAGCGGCTTACCCGGCCGGGCTCCAGGACTGCTACGCGGCAGTGCGCTGGGCGGTGGAAAACCTTGCGGTGGAAGGGAAAACGCTTGCCCTCGCGGGGGACAGCTCGGGTGGCACGTTCGCCGCCGCCGTCGCCGCGATGGCCCACGACGACGGCTTCGACCGCATCACCCATCAGATCCTGTACTACCCCTCGCTGGATCTCGACTTCGACGTCGACCGCTACGCGTCGCTGCGGGAGAACGCCGAAGGGTACGGCCTGGAGACGGCCGGTTTGAAGCCCTTCAACGCCTTCTACCTCCAGAGCGGGGCCGACCCGGCGGACCCGCTCGTCTCGCCGATGAAGCGCAAGGACCTCACCGGCCTGCCTCCCGCGCTGATCGTCACGGCCGAGCACGACCCGCTGCGCGACGAGGGCGAGCTGTACGGCCTGCGGTTGAAGGACGCGGGCGTGGACGTGACGGTCAGCCGGTACGAGGGCGCCGGGCACGGGTTCGTCCAGCACTTCTCCTGGATCCCGGAGTACCACCGGGTCTTCGGGGAGACCCGCGAGTTCCTGAACCGGCGTTGAGAGGAGAGACCGAAGTGGACGTTCATCCGCTGTTCTCGCCGTGGGGCCGGTTCGGGCTCTACAGCTTCTTCATCGACGCCCCGGAACCGGCCATTGTGGACACCGGCATCGCGTCCTCGCCCGCCGAAGGCATGGCGCCCGCGCTCGAAGCGATCGGGCGCCGGATCGAGGACGTGCGCTGGATCCTGCTGACCCACGGCCACATCGACCACGTCGGCGGCGCGCACGCGTTGTGGGAGCTGACCGGCAGGCGGGCGCAGGTCGTGATCCACGAGGCCGACGCGCCGCTGCTGCGCTCGCGCCGGGCGCACGTGGAGAACTACCTCGACGTGCGGCAGCAGTACCTGAACGACCCCGAGGGTGAGGCGAAGCAGACCGCCGCGGCGAACGCCGTCATCTCCGGTGAGCTGGAGCCGACCGTGCTCGTCAAGGGTGGCGAAAAGCTTTCCCTCGGCGGGGATGTCACGGTGTCGGTGCACGCGATCCCCGGCCACACCGCGGGTTCCGTCGCCTACGCCGTGGACGGTCACGTGTTCACCGGCGACGCGGTGCAGGTGCACGGCGCAGCCAACGGCTTCCCCGGGTACGAGGATCCGTTGGCGTATCGGGAAAGCCTGCGGTATCTGCGGGACGAAGTCCGCCCGGAACACCTGTACCTCGGGCATCCCTACCGGCGCGCGGATGGCGTGGCGTACGGCGTCGAGCTCGACAATGAGCAGGCGAGGGAAGCGCTGGAGCAGAGCCTCGAAATCGAGGCACGCGTGAGCGAGGCCGCGCGGCGTTGCCTCAAGAACGGCTTGCAGGACACGGATTCCCCGTACTCGCCGTTCGCCCCGGTGGCCGAAGAGGTCGGCTACACCGGCGATCCGACGCTCGAGCCGTCCCCGTTCTTCACGACGCTGCACGGCTACCGGACAAGGAGCACAGATGACTGAGTTCGAACTGGACGCGGGCGGGCGGAAGATCGCCGTCCGCAAGGATCTCCGGGTGCCGATGCGCGACGGCGTCACCCTCGTCGCCGACAGCTACAGCGGCGTCGAGGACAAGCCGCGGCCCGCGCTCGTGGCGCTGAGCCCGTACGGCAAGGAGTTGCAAGCGCTTGCGCTGACCACGCCGCCGCAGCGGAGGCCAAGCCCGATGTGGGACGGCTGCATCGAAGCGGGCGACATCGCGCGCGTGGTCGAGGAGGACTACGTCCACGTCATCGGTGACCTGCGTGGTTCCGGTGGGTCCGAGGGCGAGCACATCGGCAACTACAACGCCGGGGGAGTCTCGCTCGGGCAAGACGCGTACGACTTCATCGAGTGGGTCGCCGCGCAGCCCTGGTGCGACGGGAACGTCGGCATGATCGGCATCTCCTACTACGGCTCGATGCAGGTGCTGGCCGCGGCCGAACGCCCGCCGCACCTCAAGGCGATCTTCGTCAGCGGCGGGCACTACGACTTCTACGAGACCACGTACCACGGCGGCATCATGTGGTTCATGCCGCGCGCGGCGCGCGAAGGGCGTGGCGGGGACTCGGGCTGGGCGTTCACCGACCGGGTCAAGTCGCGGATGCTGGAGGCCTACTCGCCCGAGGAGATCAAGGCGCGGGTCGAGAAACGCCTGCGGGACCCTGATGTCGCGGCGTGGCCGAACCTCGTGCACGTGCTGCACTACCCGAAGCACCACGAGGCGTGGTTCGACATCATCACGAACGAAGTCGACGGGGAGTGGTACGAGGAGCGCAACCCCGTGACGCTGGCGCCGAACATCGAAATCCCGGTGTGGCTGCAGATCGACCAGGGCCGCGGCTGGACGATGGACGGCACGATCGAGCTGTTCGATTCCCTGCGGGGGCCGAAGAAACTGGACATCGGCCCGTACCCGCCGATGCAGTCGCGGCCCTTCGTCGAAGAGCACGACAAGATGTTCCGGTGGTACGACTACTGGCTCAAGGGCATCGACAACGGGGTCATGGACGAGCCCGCGGTGAGCGTGTTCGTCGAGGGCAGCCGTGAGCGGGTGACCGGGGATCACTGGCCGCCCAAGGAAGTGGAGTACCGGTCGCTGTACCTCCGGCCGCGGCGCAAGCTGTCGTTCGAGCCGGAGCCGATGGGCGCGGAGTACGCCGCCCCGGACGGCTTCTACCAGGCGCCGCTGACGGTCACCGACAAGGTCGAGATCCTCAGCTGGAGCACGGAACCGTTCGAGGAAGCCACGGAGCTGGCCGGCACCGGCGCGGCGCACCTGTTCGCGGAGATCGACCAGGACGACACGAACTTCATCCTGCGCCTGTGGGACTCCGCCCCGGACGGCAAACGGCAGCTCATTACCACCGGCTACCTCAAGGCCTCGCACCGGGAGCTGGACGAGCGCACCACGGAAGGCAATCCGTACCACCCGCACACGCGTGCCGTGCCGGTGGAGCCGGGGAAGATCGAGGAGTACGTGCTGCGTGTGTATCCGTTCGCCGCCAGTTTCCGGCCGGGGCACCGGCTGGTGGTGGAGCTGTCGAACGACGAGCCGCTGGCGGACGCGCACAACGCGCTGCTGCCGCCGGACGCCTTCCACCTGCCCGTGGGGCGCCCCGTCACACACAAGATCTACCGCGACGCGACACACCCTTCACGGCTGGTGCTGCCCTTCACCCGTTAAGCGGCGGCTCAGTGCCGCGGCCTCCTCGTCGACCATGCTCTTGATCTTGCCGGCGCCGAGTCTGCCGAGGAGGCCGCCGACCGGCCCGGTCATGGTGAAACTGAGCCGGACGGTGCAGGACCGCGGGCCCTCCGGGGTGATCACGTGGTCGGCGGCCTGGCGCACCCCGCCGCGGGCGCTGCCCCAGCGGAACCTGTGCCCCGGCTCGAAGACGTCGACGGTGTAGCGCACAGGGTTGCGGCCGGGCTGCTTGAGCGTGACATTTTGCCCTGCCTCGGTGATCGGGCCGGCGGCGTGGACGGATTCGACCGTGGGCGTCCAGCCGGGCCACTGCCGCACGTCGGTCAGCAGCTCCCAGACGGCGGTGGCGGCGACCGGGAGCGAGAAGGATGTGGTGTAGTGCACGAGTCCTCCGTTGACCATCTGGTCTAACTGGGGATAGTAGACCACATGGTCAACGGAGGACGGTAGAGTCTTTTCATGGCAACGAGTCCCCGGGGTGCCCAGGCGCGGCGGCGGCTGGCCGGATCCGCGCTCGATCACCTGCTCGCCGACGGCAGCCCTGACCAGAGCCTCCGGGCGTTCGCGACAGCGCTGGACGTGAGCCATTCCCTGCTGCTGTACCACTTCTCGTCGGCCGCCGGGCTGCTCGCCGAGGTACACCGCCTCGGGGAGCAGCGGCAGCGGGACCATTTGACGGCGCTGCGCGTCCGGTCGCCGGACCCGCGGGCGGTGATGAACGCGATGTGGAAGCACCTCGCCGCGCCGGAGATGTGGCCGCTGTACCGCGTCGGTTTCGCGCTCCAGCTCCGGGACGATGTGTCGACCCCGGACGAGGAACGCGCGGCGTGGGCCGAGGTCCTCATCCCGGTGCTCCGCGATCTGGGCTTCACCCCAGCCCACGCCCGGGACGAGGCGCTCCTGTGGGTCGCCACCTGCCGCGGGTTGCTGTGGGAGCTGGTGACCGGCGCCGACGAGAAGTCCGTACACCGCGCCGCGCGGCGGTTTTTCGCGCACTACCGCTGACGGACCGGTGTCACACGGGCAGCTTCGGCCAGAGGTCGGCGCCACCGGCCGCCCCGGGGGTCAGACGAAGATCGACAGCACCAGCACCCCGGCGAGCCCGATCACCGACTGCAGCGAAAGCATCAGGCTCCAGGTGCGGAAGGTCTGCTTGACCGACAGCTGGAAGTACTCCTTGAACAGCCAGAACCCGGAGTCGTTGACGTGCGAGAGCATCACCGAACCGGAAGCCGTCGCCAGCACCAGCAGTTCGGGCGAGATCGAGGGGTTCGCCATCGCGAGCGGGGCGACGATCCCGGCCGCGGTGACCGTGGCGACGGTGGCCGAGCCGAGGCAGATTCGCAGCAGCGCGGCGATCACCCAGGCCAGCACCAGCGCCGGAATGTGCCACCCCTGCGCGAAGTCCACGATCACGTCGCTGACGCCGGTCTTGGACAGCATCTCCGCGAGACCACCACCGGCGCCGACGATCAGCAGCACCGGCCCGACCGTCTTCAGCCCCGAACCGGCCACGCCCTGCACCGCGCCGATCGACATGCCCGATGCCTTGCCGAGCCCGATCAGCGCCACCACGACCGACAGGACCAGCGCGACGACCGGGTCGTCACAGAACGAGAACACGGTGTGCGCGAAGGAACCGTCGGCGGTGTTGTCCACTCCCAGCGCGCCGATCACGAGCAGCACCGGCGGCAGCAGTACGACACCCAGCGACAGCCACAGCGGCGGCTGCCGGTCCGACTTCTGTTCGGCCCCCGCGGCCGGGCCCGCGTTCAGGTCCGGCGCCGGCCCGAACCAGCGGCTGGCCACCTTCGTCAGCAGCGGGCCGCAGATCAGGATCGTCGGCACGGCCACGATGAGGCCGAGCGCCAGCGTCAACCCGAAACTGGCGTGGTAGGCGCTGACCGCCGCGGTGGGCGAGGGGTGCGGCGGCAGCAGGCCGTGCGCGGTGTAGATCCCGGCGGCCAGCGGCATCCCGACGAACAACAGGTGGCTGCCCGTGCGCCGGGCGAGCGCGTAAGCCAGCGGCACCAGCATCACGAAGCTGACGTCGAAGATGTTCGGCAGCCCGATGATCAGCGCCGCCACCGCGATACTGATCGGGATCCACTTCGCCGGCCGGTTCCCCACGAAGGCGTCCGCGATCCGGTTCGCGCCGCCGGTGCCGGTGATGATCGCGCCCAGCAACGAGCCGAGCCCGATCACCGGCGCGGTATCGGAAAGCGTGTCCCCGAAACCCGATTCGAAGGCGTCGACCGTGCCGCCGACCCCGAGCCCGCTGGCGAAGCCGAGCAGGACCGCGCCCAGCAGCAGCGCCAGGAACGGGTTCATCTTGAACTTCGCGATCGCGACGACGACCAGGACGATCGCGACCGCGGCGAAGATCAGGTGCAGTTCGTTCGCGCTCATCGGGCCTCACCCCGGAACAGCGCGGCGGCGGTCTCGTCGTAGCCGGTCACGTCGCCGAAGCCGAGCACGTGCCCGGCCGGGACCTCGCGCACCAGGCGGGCGCCACCGAGCAGGTAGAAGGGCAGGGTGTCGTCCTGTTTCGCTTGCCGCACCAGGGGATCCACCCCGTCGACCTCGTGGTGATGGCCCTCGACGGCGAACGCGTCCCCGGCGCGGAAGGCGCGGGCGGTGCGTCCGGCGAGGACTGAATGCCTTGCGGGAGCAGGGACTTCGGAGCCGTGCACCGCAGCCGCGATCGTCAACGGTGTCTCCACGCCCATCAGGTGGTACGGCCAGAACACGCAGGCATACCGGCCGTCCCGGCTGACCACGTGCCCCTTGCCCGCGAGCATCCGCCAGGTCTCCGCGTCGCCCGTGCGGACGACGGCGAACACCCCGCCCGCGAAGCTCGCTTCGCCGGGCAGTCGCAGCGCGGAGAAGACGTCGAGCGAGCGAGGCGTCCCGATCAGGCCGCCGTGCTCGCGTTCGGCGTAGATGTCGGCGAGTTCGGCCGGGCGGGCGACGGGGTAGTGCATCTCCTCGGCGTCCACCGGCGCCCCGGTGTACAGGGAAACGACGGTCATTTCGCAGTAGTCAGCGGCGGCGCGAAGCTTCAGCGGCGCCACGAGCTCGGCGCGCGCGGCCAGCGTGTCACGCGGGTTTTCGCCCAGCCGCAGCAGATCCGCCATGCCGGGGGCGTCGATCGTGCTGTCGAGCTGGGTCACGGTGCCGGCCGCGGGGTCGAAGACCAGGTCGTACTCGCTGGACTTCCCGAGCGCGACGATCTCCAGCCCGACCCGCTCGACCCACGACACGAGGCGGACGAGGTTCGCGGGCTGGTCGCCGTCACCCGGCAGATACCGGACACCCGCCGCGGCCGCGGTCTCGGCCAGCGCGACACCGGCGACCGTCTCGACCTCCTTGCTCACCATCACGACGTGGCAGCCGTGGGCGATCGCGGCACGGGCGTACCCGACCCCGGCGCCGACCCGGCCGGTCGCCTCGACGAGAACGTCCACTTCGGACCAATCGACCGCGGATCCGTCCGCCACGACGGGAATCCCGGGGAGGCCGAGCTCGGCGAGCATCGCGCGCACGCCCTCGGTATCGGGGTCGACGAGCACGGCCGGGGTCATGTCACCGACGGATTTCAGCTGGGCCAGCAGCGTGCGGCCGTAGCCGCCGCGCGCCCCGGTCAAGGCGACCCTGATCGGGCCGCCGCGGTTCGTTGCTTCGTGCTGGATCACCATCGGTCCTCGCTGTGCTCGTCCTGTACCCACACTGTAACATCGACTGTACAAATTCAGATAAGATATTCACATATCATCACATGCCGCAGGTCAGGAGGAAGTAGTGCCCGAGATCGGGGTCCTCGCCGACGACTTCACCGGCGCGACCGACATCGCGACCGCGTACGCGTCCCGCGGCTACCGGCCGGTCGTGCTGACCGATCCGGCGGGGGAGGCGGGGGCGGACGCCGACGTCGTCGTGGCCGCGTTGAAGACGCGCACGGCGCCGGTCGAGGAGGCCGTCGCTGTGTCGCTGGCGGCGTTCGACCGGCTGCGCGCGCTGGGTTGCGAGCGGTTCGTGTTCAAGTACTGCTCGACGTTCGACTCCACCGACCGCGGCAACATCGGCCCGGTGCTCGACGCGCTCGTGGACCGCACCGGCGCGCGCCACGTCGTGGTCGTGCCCGCGTTCCCGGCCAACGGGCGGACGGTCTACCAGGGGCAGCTCTTCGTCGGCGACCAGCTGCTGGAGAACTCGCCGATGCGCCACCACCCGCTCACCCCGATGACGCGGTCCCGGCTCGCGGAGATCCTCCGGCCGCAGACCCGCCAGAGCGTCGGCGAGATCCACCTCGACGTCGTCCGCGCCGGGAAGCTGCGCGAGGCCATCGACGCGGCCGCCGAGCGTTACCTCGTACTGGACGTGATCACCGACGAAGATCTCGTGGCCATCGCCGAAGCCACTGCGGGCGACGTGCTCGTGTCGGGCGGAGCGGGCCTCGCGCTGGGTGCGCCTGCTGGAGGGAGCGACCCGGCACAGGCCTGGGAAGCGCCTGCGGGAAGGCGATTGGTGGTGTGCGGCAGCGCATCCGCCCGCACCAGGGAACAGGTCGCGTACGCGGCGGCGCACGGGCAGCCGATGCTTCGGCTCGATGTGCCCGGGCTCGCCGAACGGCCGGAAGAAGTCGTTCAGTCCAGTTTGGACTGGTTCGAGCGGCAGGATCCCGCGAGCGCGCCGGTGATCTACTCGGTCGGCGAGCCCGGCGATGTGCGATCGGGCCCGGAAACCGCCGCGCGGACGGAAAAAGCGCTCGCCGCGATCGTGTCCGGGGCGGTGCGTCGTGGAGTCACTCGGTGCATCGTCGCGGGTGGCGAGACTTCGGGCGCCGTGGTCGGGCGGCTCGGGATCGCCGCGCTGCGCATCGGAAGCCCGATCGCGCCGGGCGTGTGCTGGGCCGAAGGTGTTACGGGGGAAGGGGATCGCGTGGCACTCGCCCTGAAATCGGGAAACTTCGGCGAGCCAGGGATGTTCGCCACGGCCTGGGAGGTGCTCCGGTGATCGATCAGCTCGTCGAGGCCGGGCGCCGGCTCGCCGCCGCCGGGATCAGCCCTGGTACGAGCGGGAACCTCAGCGTGCGCGACGGGGACCGGATGCTGATCACCGGCACGGGCGCGGACCTGGGCAGGCTGAGCGAAGCGGACGTCGCCGAGGTCGGGATGGACGGGGGCCGGCTCGGCGGGCCGCGACCGTCCAAAGAGGTCTCCGTGCACCTCGCGATGTACGAGCGGAATCCCGGGCATACCGCCACGGTGCACGTCCATTCGCCGCACGCGGTCGCCGTCGCCTGCCTGCCGCCGTGGTCCGAGGCGAGCGCGCTGCCGCCGCTCACGCCGTACTTCGTGATGCGCGTCGGGCAGACTCCGCTGATCCCGTACCGCGCGCCGGGCGACCCTGAGCTCGGCACGCTGATCGCCGGGCACCCGCTGGCGTTCCGCGCGGCGCTGCTCGCGAACCACGGGCAGGTCACCAGCGGCACCGGCCTCGACGACGCGCTGACCGCCGCCGTCGAACTCGAGGAGACCTGCCGGATCGCCCTGCTCACCGACGGCAGGGCGCCGCGCACGCTGGACGCCGCCGCGATCGCGGAGCTGACGCGGCGGAACGGCACCAGCTGGGACACGCCCGCTCGATAGACTGTGCGACGAGGAGGTCGGAGATGGCAGAGGCACCGCCGCTGATCCCGGAGCAGCGGCGGGATCTGATCCTGGGGCAGCTGCGCCGGGATTCCGTGCTCAGCTACCGGCAGCTGGCGAAGCTCGTCGGCGTCAGCCACATGACGATCCGGCGTGACGTCGCGGAGCTGGAGCGGCAGGGCAAGGTCGTGGCGACGCAGGGTGGCGCGAAGATCGTGGCGCGGGTGGCCACGGAGCCGCCGCGCACCGAGAAGGCCGCCGCGGACGTGTGGCAGAAGGACGCGATGGCCCGGTACGCGGCGGGCCTGGTGCGCGAGTCGATGACCATCTACCTCGACGCCGGGACCACGCTGCAGGCGATGCGGCCGTACCTGCAGGATTTCGGCGATCTCACGGTGGTGACCAACGACCTCGTGATCGCTTCGTCGTATCTGGACCACCCGGCGATCGAGATCATCACGCTCGGCGGCCGGGTCGAGAAGCGGAACTCCTCGACCGTCGGCCGGATCCCGGCGCTGGCGCTGCGCGAGCTGTCGCTGGACATCGCCTTCCTGACCAGCAGCTCGTGGGACCTGCGGCGCGGGGTGACCATCCCGGCGGAGTCGAAGGTGGAGCCCAAGAAGGCCGCCGTCGCCGCCGCGACCACGCCCGTGCTGGTCGCCGCGAGCTCGAAGTACGGCACCTTCGGCAGGTACCGGATCCTCGGCCTGGACGACCTGGACCTCATCATCACCGACGACGGCCTCCCGGCCGACGACGCGGCGGAAATCCAGGCACGGTGCGGGGTTTCCGTCGAGCGCACCTCGGCGGCGGAGGAGTCGTAAGGACTCTCCCCGGTCCCGTGACCGCCGGTCGCCGCCCGGCGGTCGGTGGGCCCGCGCGACGCTCGCCGGTCGGTGGGCCCGCGCGCGCTCGCCATGTTGGCCGCTCCCGCGCGCGTGTTGGCCGCTCCCGTCGGTGTGTTTGCGGTTCCCGGCGGAATGTTTGCCGTTTCCGTCCGTGTGTCTGCTGTTCCCGGCTCGCATCCGCGACCGCCCGGGCCACCACATCGTCCACGGCAGCCAACACACTCGCGGGGGCGGCCAACGCATCGACGGGGGCGGCAAACACGCGCGCGGGGGCGGCCAACGCATCGACGGGGGCGGCAAACACGGCCGGACGGCGAACTTTCCACGCGGTTCCCCCGTTTTTCGTTGCCGCCCAACGGAATTCGTGCCAGTCCGCATTCCCCCGGAAGCGGGGTTCCGGTGCTGAACCTTGTGTAATACTTGCTTGTGCTGATCAAGGACGCGCCCGCCGCGCGCCGAAGACGGAGACGAAGATCGTGGCTGCTGCTGGTGCCCTTGGCGTTGGTGGCAGCGGGATGCTCGGCGTGGCTGGGGCTGAACTTCGACATCCGTTACGTGTTCGGCGGTCTGCGCGCGGGCCCGGGATCCGTGTTCGACACCTTCGTGCACCGGCCGCTCGCGTACCGGCTCGTGGCGTGGGTGCTGGATCTGGGGCCGTCGCTGGTGACCCCGGGAAACCGGTCGGGCCTGGTCGCGGAGGCACTCGTCCGCGTGGAGGCGCTGCTGTGGGTCACGGCGGTGTGCGTGGGGTTGCGGGCGGGGCTGCGGCGCTACCGGCCGGGCCGGTTGCCGGTGCTGGTATCGGTGGCCGTGTGGTGCGCGTTCGCGTTGTGCCCGAACTGGACTTTCCTCGAACCTGACTGGGCGGGCGCGTTATGGGCGACCGCGGCGATCGGCGCCGCGTTGACGCCCAAGCGCCTGTCCGTCGCCGGCCCGGTCGCGGGCTTGCTGGTTTTGCTTTGCGTGGCCACGAAACTGACGACAGCGCCGTACGCCCTGATGGCCGGCGGCGTGGTGTGGCTGCTGGACCGCCGCCGCGCGTATGTCGTGACCGGCTGGTCGGCGGGGCTCGTTTCGGTGTGGCTGCTGGGAACCTGGCTCTTCCTGCCGCTGGAATGGCAGTGGCTGCACGACATGTCCGCGCTGGTGCCGACCTCGCCGCTACGGCTGGGGCTCGGCGGGATGGACTGGCGCGGGTTCGTCGGGTCGGCCGCGAACGTGCTCGTCGTTTCGCCGGTGATCCTGGTGATCCCGGCGGCGACGGTGGTGCTGGCGCGCGTCGTGGCGCGGCCGCGGTGGCTGGTGTGCGGGGTGGCGGCGGCGGTCGTGCTGGCGACGGTGCCGGTGATCGGGCAGGGCGAGTGGTACCTGTACCAGTGGGTCGCGCTGCTGGTGTTCGCGGCCGGGCTCGGCGCGGCGGCGATCGCGCTGGCCCCGGAGCGGACGGCGGCGGTCCTGATCCCGGCGGTCGCGGGTGGGCTGGTGTCGGCGTTCGGGCTGACGCGGTCGATGGAATGGCGGGCTTCGCACCTTCCGCATCTCGTGGGGGAGTGCGTACTCGCCGCGGCTTTGGGCGTTGCCGCGGCTTTCCTGCGCCCAACGACGCGGGGATGGCTCGCCGGGGCGATGGCGGCGCTGGTGGTGACCTTCGGGGCGGCGAACCTCCCGTCGGCCGCGTACAGCGTGACGATGGCGCACGCCGAGGACACCAACGTCTCGGAGTTCCGGGACTCGGCCGGTCTGCGCGGCGCTTTCGATGCCCTGCGCGCCCGGATCGGTTCGGGCGCCACGGTTCTGTACTTCGCGCCCGGCGAGATCAACTACCTCGTGGCGAGCCCGACGGACTGCCGGTACCCGTCCCCGGTGTGGTTGCAGCGGTCCGCCTTCCTGCCCTACGTCACGGATTTCGCCAGCTACCACGACAATGTGTCCTGTTTGGACACCGCGGAGGACTACCTGATGGTGGCCGAGTACTGGTTCGACCTGCCCGGCCAGCAGGACGCCGTGCAGGCGCGGGTCGACGAGCTCTACGACTGCGACCGGTCCTGGCGCGCCACCGAAAACATCTACATCTGCCCCCGCCGGACGTGATGCGCTGCGAACGGTCACGCGGTCTGCGACAGTCGGAGGATGAGCGCGCGCGTGATCGCCGTGGCCGTCGACTGCCACGAGCCGGAAACCCTGGCGGAGTTCTGGAAAGCGGCCCTGGGCTACCCGGAAACCGAACGCTGGCAGGACAGTCACGGCGTCACGTACGTGGAACTCAAGGCACCGGGCCAGGCTTCTCTGCTGTTCCAGCCGGTCCCGGAGGCGAAAACGGTGAAGAACCGGCTCCACCTCGACCTCGCGCCCGGCACCGGCGGGCAGCGGGAAGAAGTGGAACGGCTCGCGGCCCTCGGCGCGGAACTGGTCGAAGACCCGCACGACGACCCGTGGATCGTCCTCCGCGACCCCGAAGGCAACGAGTTCTGCGTGCTGCCGCCCCGCTAGGCCGAGCCGGGCGCGCTCAGGTCGAAAGCTTGAACCGCCGCACCTTGCCCACGCTGGTGCGCGGCAGCTCGTCGATGAGGTGCCATTCGCGTGGCCGGGCGGCGGGCGTGAGGTTCCGCGCGGCCCATTCCGCCAGTTCTCCGGTGCCCGGCGGGTTCGCGCCGTCCCTGGCGACGACGTAGGCGACCGGGACAACGTCGCGCACCGGGTCGGGCTGGGCGACGACGGCGGCTTCCAGCACGCCCGGTGCCTGGGCGACGGCCGCCTCGACCTCGGTCAGGCTGACGTTCTCGCCGGAGACCTTGATGACGTCGTCGACCCGGCCGACGAACCGCAGCACGCCTTCCGCGTCGGCGGAAACGAGGTCGCCGGTGGCGAACCAGGTGCCGTCGCCGGTGTGCTCGAAGGCGCGCGCGGTGGTGACCTCGTCGTCGAGGTAGCCGGAGAACAGGTCGACCCCGGGGGTGCCGAGCACGTGCAGGTTCCCCGGCTCGCCGGGCGCCGCGGGTTCGCCGGTGGCGGGGTCGTCGAGCCGGATGCGGCGGCCGGGCATCGCCTCGCCGATCACGTTGTGCGTAGGCGGTTCGCCGGTGTCGCGGCACACGATCGCCACCGTCTCGGTCATGCCGTAGAGCTGGCGCGGCCGGACGCCGGTGAGCTTCGTGAACTGCTTGTAGTGGCCGGCGCCGAGACTTTGGGCGAACCACACGTGTTCCAGCCGCAGCGGCGGTTCGGCGGGGGAGCAGCGCGCGAGGATCATCCGGATCGGCGCGGCGAACAGGCTGGCGTGCGTGACGCCGAGTTCGCGCGCGTGCGGAACCCAGCCGGAGGCGCTGAAAGTGGCGCTGAGCGCGACGCTCGCCCCGACCGCGATCGCCGGCGCGAAGCAGTAGTACTGGGCGTTGGCGTGGAACAACGGGAGCGTGACGTGCCAGCGGTGCCGGGGTTCCAACGCCGCCGCGTCGGCCATGCGCTCGGCGACGTCGGCGTAGTTGGCCTGCGTCAGCACGACTCCCTTGGGCTGCGACGTCGTGCCCGACGTGAACATGACAGCCAGCCGGTCCGAAGGCAGCACCGTAGCCGGTGCGGTGACGGGCTCTCCGGAGAGCGGGCCGCCGGGCGCGACATCGCTGCTGTCCTCGGAAAGTTCGACGACAGGCGTGTCCCCGGCGCCCTCGCGGTACGCGCTCGCGCGCGCGGCCGCGCAGAGGCCGACGACCGGCCGCACCCGCTGGACCTGGCTCGCGATGTCCCGCGCGGACGACGCCGGATCGACCGGGACCATCCACGCGCCCAGCCGCGCGGCGGCGAGCCAGAGCGCCACGAACGCCGGGCTGTTGCGCAACACCAGGTGCACGGGCGAACCCGCCCGCGCACCCTGTGCGGCGAGCGCGCCGGCGGCCCGCGCGACGACGGCGTCGAACTCGCCGTACGTCCACTCGGTCACGACGCCGGATTCGGCGCGGAACACCAGGAACGGCGCGTCACCGTGAGCGACGACTGCGGTGTCCCAGACGCGCTGGAACGTGTGGGCTTCCATGACATCCGAGTGTCAGGGGCCCGGCGATGGCGGTCAATGGCTGCGCGCGGGCCGTTCGGCGAACACGAAGACCGCGGCCGCGCACGCGAACAACAGCACGGCGCAGAACAGCATCGCGTTGCTCAGCCCGGACAGGAAACCGCTCGCGCCGGATCCGGCCGAATGGACCAGTACGCCGAGCAGCGCCACACCCAGTGAGCTGCCGATCTTCCGGCTGGTGTTGTGCACCGCGGAGGCCGTCCCGCTGAAGTCGGCGGAAACGCTGGACACGGCGGCGTTGCTCATCGGCGAGCTCATCAGCGCGACCCCGGCGCCGAACAGCGCGAGCCGCCATTCCAGTTGCGGCAGCGCGGCCCCGTGGGGGAGCAGGAACAGGGCCAGGCACCCGATCCCGGACACGATCAGCCCCCACGTGAGCACCGGGTAGGTGCCGAACCGGGCGGCGAGCCGTCCCGCGACCGGCGCCAGCCCGGCCATGCACACGGTCATCGGCAGGAACAGCAGCCCGGCCACCAGCGCCGAACGGTGCTGGTACGTCTGGAGGTAGAGGTTGTAGAAGAAGATGATCCCGGTCTGGGTGAGGAAGTAGACCAGCCCGGCGGCGTTCGCGGTAGAGAACCCGCATACGCGCCACAGGTGCAGCGGCATCAGCGGACGCCCGCCGCGGCGCGCGATCCTGGCCTGCAGCAAGCAGAACAGCACCGCGCCGAGTACCGCCACCACGAGCGCGACGATCACCTGGGGCGAGCCCCAGCCGTAGTCGCTCACCTCGATCAGCCCGTAGGCGAGCGCGATCAGCCACACCGCGCTCAGCACCGTGCCGGGGAGGTCGAAAGCCGCGGGCCGCTCGGGGCGCCCGTGCCGTGTGCCGGGTACGCCGCGGTAGCCCAGCACGAGTGCGGCAAGGGCGAGCACGAGCGAAAGCACGAACGCCGCACGCCAATCGGCGATCGCGATCAACACCCCGCCGAGCACCGGCCCGGCCGCGACGCCGAGGCTGGACACCCCGGCCCAGATGCCCACGGCGCGGGCGCGCGCGGCCGGTTCCGGGTATTCGTGCACCAGGATCGAGAGCGTCTGCGGGAGCATCACGGCGACGCCGATCGCCTGGATCACCCGCGCGACGAGCAGCACGGCCAGCACCGGCGCGAGCGCGCACAGCAGTGACCCGACCGCGAAAACCGCCACGCCGCCGAGGAAAGCGGCGCGGCGGCCGATCCGGTTCCCCAGCGCGCCGCCGGGGAGCAGCAGGGCCGCGTAGCCGAGGGTGTAGATGTCGCCGACCCACTGGAGCCCGCTCAGCGAGGAAGCACCCATCGCCGCGCCGATCTGCGGCGTGATGATGTGCATCATCGAGGTGTTCAGCATCGACAGCATCAGGCCGAGGCACAGGGCGGTGAGCACCCGCCCCGTGCCAGGCCCGGCTGTCGCTCCGGTCGTTTCCGGCCTGCCCGTCAGGTCCCCCGGGTGCGCCATTGCCCCTCCCGCTTGCCCAAAATTGTCAAACAAAATCTGAGGCAAGCTAACAGTCAGGCTGGACAGGGATCAAGAAGATCGCGGATATGAACAGAAAAGCGGTCGGTAGATCCTTTTTGTCCACTCTAGATTGTAAGACAATGTGGCGCCGT
Source organism: Amycolatopsis acidicola (assembly GCF_007713735.2). Taxonomy (GTDB): domain Bacteria; phylum Actinomycetota; class Actinomycetes; order Mycobacteriales; family Pseudonocardiaceae; genus Amycolatopsis_E; species Amycolatopsis_E acidicola. The sequence goes on from NZ_VMNW02000045.1 coordinate 39,232, forward strand.
CGGCGCCCTAGGGTGGTGTCCCGAACGACGTGGACGGTTTGCGCGCGCGGGCTGCCTGCCGGGCATGCCCGGCAGGCGGGTTAGGTTTTCCCCATGAGCGTGACTCTCACGGCGAAGGGCCTGGCCGCCGGGCATGGGGACCGGGTGCTCTTCTCCGGGCTGGACATGGTTGTCGCGCCTGGGGAAGTGGTGGGGCTGGTCGGCGTGAACGGCGCCGGGAAGTCCACGCTGCTGCGGATCCTCGCGGGGCTCGACAGGCCCGAAGCAGGCGAGATCCGGGTCAACTCGCCGAACGCGACGATCGGTTACCTGCCGCAGGAGCCGGAGCGCAGGCCGGGGGAGTCCGTGCGCGCGTTCCTCGCCCGCCGGACCGGGGTTGCCGCCGCGCAGGCCGAGTTGGACGAGGTGACCGAAGCGCTGACGGCGGGCGTCGAAGGCGCCGACGACCGTTACGCCACAGCGCTCGACCGCTGGCTCGTCCTCGGTGGCGCGGATCTGGACGAACGCGCCGAGGAGGTCGCCGCGGAACTCGGCCTCGCGGTCGGGTTGGAGCAGGCCATGACGTCCTTGTCCGGCGGGCAGGCCGCGCGCGCCGGGCTGGCGTCGTTGCTGCTCAGCCGGTACGACGTGTTCCTCCTCGACGAGCCGACCAACGACCTCGACCTCGACGGACTCGCCCGGCTGGAGCGGTTCGTCACCGGGCTGCGGGCGGCGACCGTGCTCGTCAGCCACGACCGCGAGTTCCTCGCCCGCACCGTCGATGCCGTGCTGGAGCTGGATCTCCCGCAGCAGCAGGTCCGCTTGTACGGCGGTGGATACGAGTCCTATCTGGAGGAACGCGAGATCGCCCGGCGGCACGCGCGCGCCGAGTACGAGGACTACGCGAAGACGCGCGAGGGGCTGGAGGCGCGGGCCCGGACACAGCGCGCGTGGATGGAGAAGGGCGTCAAGAACGCCCGGCGCAAGGCCACCGACAACGACAAGGTGGGCCGCAAATTCCGGGCCGAGGCAACGGAAAAGCAGGCCTCGAAGGCGCGGCAGACCGACCGGATGATCGAGCGGCTGGACGTCGTGGAGGAGCCCCGCAAGGAGTGGGAGCTGCGGATGGAGATCGCGGCGGCGCCGAGGGCGGGCGCGGTCGTGGCGACGCTGCGGGGCGCGGTCGTCCGGCGCGACGGGTTCACGCTCGGCCCGGCCGACCTGCAGATCGACTGGGCCGACAAGGTCGCCATCACCGGCCCGAACGGCGCCGGGAAGACGACCCTGCTCGCCGCCATGCTCGGCCGGATCCCGCTCGACGAGGGTGCCGCCGCGCTCGGCCCGGGCGTGGTCGTCGGCGAGGTGGACCAGGCACGCCGGCTGTTCCTCGGCGACGTCCCGCTGGCGGACGCTTTCGCCCGCGAGGTCCCGGAATTCGCCGACGCCGACGTTCGGACGCTGCTCGCGAAGTTCGGCCTCAAGGCGGCGCACGTCCTCCGGCCCGCGGCAACGCTCTCCCCGGGCGAACGGACCCGGGCGGCGCTGGCGTTGCTGCAGGCGCGGGGCGTGAACCTGCTCGTGCTCGACGAACCGACCAACCACCTCGACCTGCCCGCGATCGAACAGCTCGAGTCCGCTTTGGACACCTACCCCGGCACGCTCCTGCTGGTCACCCACGACCGCCGCATGCTCGACGCCGTGCACGTGAACCGCCGCCTGGAGGTCGACGGCGGGAAGGTCACCGAAGCGTGAGGTAATCCGCGAACAGCTCGTCCACGGTGGGCTCCCGCGTGATCAGATGTTGTTGCGCCGCATAGCGGATCCCGATCTCCAGTGAGGCGCGCACGGAGTCGGTGAGGCCGTGGCCGATCCGGTGCGGGCCCGCCTCGCCCGAGGTTTTCGCGTCGATTTCGGCGGCGAAGGCGTCGTACACGCCGCGCACGGCTTCGGGGTCGTTGCGCAGGACGTCGGTGCGCACGGTCAGCAGGTGGTTGATCGGCACCGTCCCGTGCCGCTGGGACCAGGCCTGCGCGGCGGCTTTCGCGTCCGGCAGCAGTTGTTCCACCGGTGCGCCTTCGGGGACCGCGCGCGGGCCGATCACGAGCGCCGAGATGTCGCCCGCCTGCAGGAGATCGACCAGCTTGCCGCTCGAGCGCTCGACGTTGGCGGGTTCGGCGTACTCGCTCACGTGCGGTTCTTCGGTGGTGACCCAGGTGATCGCGTCGCAGTCCACCCCGTACTCTTCCGCGAGCACGCCGCGCACCCACAGCCCGGTGGTCTGGGTGTAGGAACGGACGCCGACGCGCTTGCCTTCGAGGTCCTTCGGGTTCCGCACGTCGTTCCCGGTGAGCCGGAAGAGCGAGCCGTGGTGGAAGTTCCCGTGCAGCACCACCGGCAGGAAGCTGAGCTCCTTGCCCGCCTCCCACGCCTGCAGCCCGGTGGCCAGCGCCAGCTCACTGAAGTCGAACCGCAGCTCCCGCACCATCGGCGCGAACGCCTTGTGGATCGGGTCGATCTCCGCGAACTCCAGCCGGGCCCCGGCCGGCGGGTGCTCGCCGCTCTTGACCGGTGTCGTGTGCGGATAGTCGCGGACCGCGGCGCGGTAGGTCTTCACTGGTCACCAGCTCTTTCGGATTGTCCAACAAGTTGACCGCAAGCTAACACCTGGCCAGGGGCGTCGTCCAGTGGATTGTTAGACAAGATGCACCGGTCAAACCGGATAGACCGCCTGAACGCGCAGGTCAGCAAAGAGGGCCTTGCTGATTGTCGAACTATCCTGTTACGGTGGCGGAGCAACTTTGTTAGACAATCTGGAAGCCCGGTCAAGGGAGACTGCGATGCCCAGTGAGCTCGACCCCGCCACGGACGCCCTCCGGCTCGACAATGTCACGCTGGATTTCCCGGGTAGTCCGCGGCCCGCGATCGAGAACGTGTCGCTCCGCGTGGCCCGCCGCAAGTTCGTCGCGGTGATCGGGCCCAGCGGCTGCGGCAAGAGCACGATCCTGAACCTCGCGGCCGGCCTGCTGACGCCGACCGAGGGGGAGGTGTACTTCGACGGCGAGCCGATCACCGCGGTCAACTCGTCGGCGGCGTACGTCACCCAGGCGGCGAACCTGCTGCCCTGGCTGACGGTACGGGCGAACATCGGCCTGGCGCTGAAATTCCGCGACGTGCCCAAGAGCGAACGGGCCGAGAAGATCGCGCACTGGGTCAAGGTCGTCGGGCTCACCGGGTTCGAGGACAGCTACCCGCGTGAGCTCTCCGGCGGGATGCAGAAGCGGGTGTCGATCGCCAGGGCGCTGATCTACGACCCGTCCATCGTGCTGATGGACGAGCCGTTCGGCCCGCTGGACGCGATCACCCGGCTGCGCCTGCAACAGGATCTGCTGAACCTGTGGGAGGAGCAGAGCGGCACGCTCGTGTTCGTCACCCACGACCTGAACGAGGCGATCTACCTGGCGGACGAGGTCGTCGTGATGTCCAAGGGGCCGGGCACGGTCCGGCAGGTGCTGCCGGTGCCCTTCGAGCGCCCCCGCCACATCGGTTCGCTCATCGAGTCCCCCGAGTTCTCGGAGCTCTACAACGAGCTCTGGAGCCTGTTCAAGGCCGAACTCGACCTGTCAGAAGCCGCCTGAACCAGCGAGGACCCCCGCTTTGATCAAGATCACCGAAGACATCGCCGTTCCCAGCCCGCCCGACCGCGTCTGGGAGGTGATCTCCGACCCCAAGGAGGTCGTCGCCTGCATCGGCGGCGCCGAGCTCGGCGAGTCGCACGAGGACGGCTCCTTCGACGGCACGCTGGTGGTGAAGTTCGGCGCGGTGCGGGTGAAGTTCGGTGCCCGCGTGTCGCTGGACCTCGACGAGCCCGCCCGCGAAGGACGCCTTTCCGCGCGTGGCAAGGACGGGCAGGGCGCGACCAGGTTCAAGGCCGAGGCCACGTTCGGGGTGAGCGACGACGGCAACGGCGGCTCCAAGGTGAGCATGAACGGCGAGATCACGTTGTCCGGCAAGCTCGCGTCGCTGATCGAAGCCGGGGCCGGGGCCGTCGTCTCCCGGATGACCAAGGAGTTCACGGCCGAACTGATCCGCCGCTGCGGCGGGGAGCCCGAGCCGGCACCGGCGCGCAAGTCCTTCTGGGCGCGCGTGCGGGACTGGTGGCGGCGGATCGTCCACAAGGGACAGAACGAGCAGGAAGGAGTGCGCAGTGGCAAGGCTCAATAGCATCATCCGCGCACTGGAGTCGGGTCAGCACGCGTTCGCGGCGTTCGCCGCGCCCGAACCCGCGGCGGCACTGGACTTCGCGAACACCGACTACGACGGGCTCGTCTTCGAGGCCGAGCACAAGGCCTGGGACGCCACGGTCCTGCGGGACAGCCTGCAGTACCTGCTCGACCGGCGCCGGATCTTCGAGGGCGACACCCTCGCGCCGTCGCCCACCCCGCTGATCCGGGTTCCCGTCAACGGCGCGGAATACGGGCAGTGGCACGCGAAGCAGGCGCTCGACCTCGGCGCGTTCGGCGTCGTGTGGCCGCACGTCACCACCGTCGAAGAGGCGCGCAACGCCGTCGCCGCCTGCCGCTACCCGCGGCTGCCGGGCGAGAAGCTGTACGAGCCCGCGGGTGTCCGCGGTGACGCGCCGACGGCCGCCGCCCGCTACTGGGGCATCTCGAACCAGGAGTACTACCGGAAGGCCGACGTCTGGCCGCTCGACCCGGACGGCGAAATCCTCGTCGTGCTCATGATCGAGGACCAGCGCGGTATCGAGAACCTGCCCGACATCCTGAAGCAGGTTCCCGGCATCGGCATGGTGCTGATCGGCGAAGGCGACCTCAGCCAGGAGCTGGGTGTGCCGCGGCAGCTCGACCACCCGAAGATGGTCGACGCGCGGCGCCGGATCGTCGGGATCTGCAAGGAAAACGACGTCGTCGTCGGCCACCCGCACGTGACCGCGAACAACGTGGAACAGGTCCTCGAAGACGGCTACCGCTTCCTGATGTCCGCGCCCGTGCGCACCTTCCCCGGCCTCGAGAAGGGCCGCAAGCTCACCGGCCGTTCCTAGAGTCTGTTGGAGAAACCCGCAATGATCATCGACTGTCACGGTCACTTCACCACGGCGCCGCCGGCGCTCGGCAAATGGCGCGAGCGCCAGATCAAGGCCTACGAGTCCTCCGGTTTCCGTGTGCTGCCCAACGAGCTGCGCATCGAGGACGAGGAGATCGTCGCCGCCATCGAGGGCGGGCAGCTGAAGCTGCAGACCGAACGCGGCACCGACGTCACGATCTTCTCGCCGGGCGCGGGGAAGATGGCCCACCACTACGGCGACGCGACGACCAGCCTGCACTGGTCCCAGGTCGCCAACGACCTCATCGCGCGGGTGTGCAAGTTGTTTCCCGGCCGTTTCATCGGCGGCTGCCAGCTTCCGCAGTCGCCGGGTGAGGGGCTGGAGACGTCGATCCGCAACTCGGTCGAGGAGCTCGAGCGCTGCGTGACCGAGCTGGACTTCGTCGGCTGCCTGCTCAACCCGGACCCCTCCGACGGCTACTGGCAGGCGCCGCCGCTGACCGACAAGGTCTACTACCCGCTGTACGAAAAGCTGGTCGAGCTGGACGTGCCCGCGATGGTGCACGTGGCGATGTCGCGCAACGACGCCATCCAGGGCACCTGCGCGCACTACCTCAACGGCGACACCTCCGTCTTCATGCAGCTGTGCGAGTCGGACTTGTTCTCCGACTTCCCGACGCTGCGCCTGGTGATCCCGCACGGCGGCGGCGCGGTGCCCTACCACTGGGGCCGCTACCGCGGGATGATGCTCGACCGCGGCCGCCCGCCGCTCGAAGAAGCGTTGCTGCGCAACGTTTTCTTCGACACCTGCGTCTACCACAAGCGCGGCCTGGAGCTGCTCACCGACATCGTCGGAGCGGGGAACATCCTGTTCGCCTCCGAGATGATCGGCGCCGTCCGGAGCGTGGACCCCGAGACCGGGCGCCGCTTCGACGACGTGAAGGCCACCCTCGACACCATCGAACTCGCCGACGAAGACCGCGCGGCGATCTACGGCGGCAACGCGCTGAAGGTGTTCCCCCGCCTGGAAGGCGTGCTGCGCAAGAACAAGCAGGAGGTCGCGCTGTGAAGGTCTACGAAGCGCTGGCAAGGGCGTTCGCCGCGGAGGGCGTCACCGACGTCTTCGGCATGATGGGCGACGCCAACATGCACTGGATGAACGCGCTCGCCGGGCACGGCGTGAAGCTGTACGAGGTTCGGCACGAGGGCGCCGGCCTGAGCATGGCGCACGGCCACGCCCGCGCCACCGGCCAGCCGGGCGTCGTCACCACCACCAGCGGTCCGGGCACCGCGCAGCTGGCCACGTCGATGATCGTCGCCAGCCGGGCCCGCGTCCCGCTCGTCGCGTTCTGCGGCGAGACTTCGCTGGGGGACACCGGCGCCGTGCAGTACCTCGACCAGCGCCGCTTCGCCGCCGCGATCGAGGCCGAGTTCCTCCAGGTGACCAAGGCGGACACGGCCGAGGAGGTCGTGCAGAAGGCGTTCTACATCGCCCGCACCGAGTCCAAGCCGGTGCTCGTGAGCGCCCCGTTCGACGTGCAGCTGCAGGACTTCGAGGACATGGTGGACTACACCCCGTCCACCGAGCTGATCCGCGCCCCGAAGCTGCTGCCGCACCCGGAGCTCGTCGAGCAGGCCTGCGAGATCATCGCGGGCAGCAAGCGCCCGGTGATCATCGCCGGCCGCGGTGCCCGCCGCGCGGGCGCGGCCGAGCAGATCCTCGAGCTGCAGCGCCGGACCGGCGCCGTGCTCGCGTGCACCCTGCAGGCGAAGAACTGGCTGTACGGCGAAACCGACTACCACGTCGGGATCGCGGGCCTGTTCGGCAGCAAGGTCGCGATGGAGATCCTGCAGGAGGCCGACTGCGTGATCGCGGTGGGCGCGAGCCTGAACCACTACACGATCGAGAGCGGTTATCTCTTCCCTGAAGCCAAGTTCGTTCAGATCGACACCGCGCCGCACGTGGTGATGGGCAACGGCCAGGTGGCCGACAGCTACCTCCAGGCCGACGCCGTCGCCGGGCTCACCGGGCTCATCAGCGGGCTGGACAGCCGCGGCGTGCGGATCGAAGGCTTCCACACGCCCGAAATCCACGCCAAGCTCAGCGCCCCGCTGGTCGACCCCGCGGAGTTCCGCAGCGGCAACGGGCTGCTCGACCCGCGCGAGGCGATCTCCGTGATCGACGCCGAGCTGCCGGGTGAGATCGGCCTCGTGCTCGGCAGCGGGCACCAGACCGACTTCGGCACCATGCTGTTCCAGCGCTCCCGCGAGATCACCTCGAACTACGGGATGTTCGGCGCCATCGGGCAGGCCCCGCTGCTGACCATCGGCACCGCGGTCGCCACCGGCAAGCCGACGTTCGTGGTCGAGGGCGACGCGAGCTTCCTGATGCACCTGTCCGAGTTCGACACCGCGGTCCGCTACGGGCTGCCGGTGCTCGTCGTGGTGATGAACGACGAAGGGCTCGGCGCGGAGTACCACAAGGCGGCGGCCAAGGGCCTGAACCCGGAGCTCGCGGTGATCCCGACACCGGAGCTGGGCACGGTGGCGCAGGCACTCGGCGGTGGCGGCGCGACCGTGCGCACCACCGACGAGCTGCGCGCCGCGCTGGCCGAGTACGTCCGCGCGCCGCGGCCGACGGTGATCGACGTCCGCATCACGCGCGAGGTGCTCAGCGTTCCCTACCGGAGGATCCAGTACGGCGAGGACGTCTGACATGGGGCTGCGAGATCGCGGCAGCCCCCCGACGAGAGCGCCCGAGGTATGGACTCCGCAGCTGCTCGCGAAGGTCGAGTGGCGGGTGCTGTCCACGGCCGTCCCGTTCCGTGGACTGTCCACAACGGACGGTCCGCTGCCTGGCCTGTTCCCGCTGGAGCGGACCGGCGTCGACGTTACCGGGCTCCGCCGCGCGGCGGAGGACTACCTCGGCGCGCTGACCGCGAAGGAGCGCGCCGAGGGCCGGTTCGTCATGCACGACGTGTCGTGGCGGTACTGGGCCAACGGGGCCCGGTACTTCCTGCGGCACGGCCTGTGCCTGGAGGAGCTGGACGAGCGCAAGCGTGAGCTGGCGCTGGAGATCCTGCGCCGCAGCCTGAGCGACGCCGGGTTCCAGCAGGTGCTCGACATGATGCGGCTCAACCTGACCATCGGCGAGCTGCGCGGCGAGACCGACACGCTCAACGAATGGCTCTACTGGTTCAGCATCTACGGCGAGCCGGAGAAGGGCAGGCCGTGGGGCTGGCAGCTCGACGGGCACCACGTGAACGTCAACTGCGTGTTCGTCGGGGACCAGATGGTGCTCACCCCGACGTTCCTCGGGGCGGAGCCGGTCACCGCCGAGGGCGGGAAGTACGCGGGCACCACCGTGTTCCGGCGCGAGGAAGCCTTGGGGCAGCAGCTTTTCGCCAGCCTCGACGACGTCCAGCGCAAACAGGCCGTGATCGGCGACGTGCTGCCGGAGGACCTCTTCGTCGGCGCGTTCCGGGACAACTTCGAGCTCAACTACGAGGGCGTCCCGTTCGCCGGCCTGAACGAGGAGCAGCACCGGACCGCGCTGGAACTGGTGGACCTGTATGTGGGACGGGCGAATCCCGGCCACGCGCGGGTGCGCCGGGACGAGGTCCTCGCCCACGCGGACGAGACGCATTTCGCGTGGGTGGGCGACGCGGACGGGGTCTTCTACTACCGCGTGCACAGCCCGGTGATCCTCATCGAGTTCGAGCACCAGGCGGGCGTGATGTACGACAACGACACCCCCACGCGCCGCCACATCCACACCATCGTCCGCACGCCGAACGGTAACGACTACGGCGCCGATCTGCTGCGGCAGCACCACGAACGGCACCACGGAGGGAGCAGGAAATGAAGATCGTGCTGGGCAGGGACGACCTCGCCGCGGTGGCCGTCGGCGCGGGCAAGGACGCGGGCGCCGCGGCCGAGCGCGTCGAGGTGAAGCCGGTGAACAAGGCTTCGCGCGCCTTCATGAACGACAACGCCTACGACATCTGCGAAATCCCGCTGGTGACCCTGTTGCAGGCGGCCGCCTACGACAAGCCGGTGTCGCTGCTGCCGGTCACCACGCTCGGCCGGTTCCAGCACCAGACATTGGTGACCCTCGGCGAGCAGGGGGTCGAACGCGTCAAGGGCAGCACCGTCGGCCAGCGCTCATGGAGCCAGACGACCGGGGTGTGGCTGCGCGGGTTCCTCACGGAGCAGTACGGGATCGCGCTGTCCGATGTGGAATGGCGCACCTACGAGGACGGGCACGTCGACGAGTACACCGACCCGTCGTGGGTCAAGCGGGCGCCGGAAGGCGTGAAGCTGCAGGCCGAGTTCCTCGCGGGCGAGGTCGCCTACGGGATCATGGGCAACGAGCTGCCGGACGACGACCGGATCCGCACGGCCGTCCCGGACGCGCTCGACGCGGCCGAGAAGTGGGCCTCCGCCAAGGGTTTCGCCCCGGTGAACCACGTGGTCGGCGTGAGCGTGGAGTCGGCGAAGCAGAACGCGAAGCAGGTGCTCGCGGTGTATGACGCGCTCGCCGAGGCCGCCGCGGCGAAAGGCCCCGCGCCCGCGCCGGTCGACCTGAACCCGGTGGGCTTCGCCGCGCTGCGCGGCCCGTTCACCGCCGCCGCGAACTACGCCTTCGAGCAGGAGGTGCTGCCCCGCCGCGTCGAGTTCGACGAGCTGGTGGAGCGCACCTGCGCCGCGCTGGGCGTGTCCGCGTCGCGGCTCGGGGCCTGAATCACAAGAAATTCTTTCGAAAGGCAGACAATGACTAAGCTCTCGGTGGTACTAGGGGAGTACGCGCACGGGAAGCCGTTGCTGGACGGCGACGTCGCGATCGACGGTTACGAGGTCAACCCGGTCGAGGTGAAGCCGGTCATCGGCGCGTACCGCCGGATGATCCGCGACCTCGAGTTCGACGTGTGCGAGCTCGCCCCGACCTCGTACCTGATGGCGCTGCAGGCGGGGGTGCGGCTCACCGCGATCCCGGTCTTCCTCAACCGCCGCTTCCACCACGCCGATGTCCAGTGCGGTACGGCTTCGGGCATCCGGTTCCCCGGTGACCTCAAGGGCAAGCGGATCGGCGTCCGGGCGTACACGGTGACCACCGGCGTGTGGGTGCGCGGCATCCTGCGCGACGAGTACGGCCTCGACATCGACTCCGTCACCTGGGTCGTGGACGACGACGACCACATCGAAGGCCGCGCGCCCTCGAACGTCGAGCGCGTCACCGACGGCCGTTCGCTCGGCGAGCACCTCCGCAGCGGCGACATCGACGCGGCCTTCAGCGGCAACGCCGGCACCGGCCGCGCGGGCGCCCCGCGCGCCGGCTGGGCGGCGCCAGCCGAGCAGCCCGCGGGCGAGGACGGCCCGTACCCGCTGTTCCCCGACCACGACGTGCTCGCCGCGGACTGGTTCCTGCGCACCGGGATCTACCCGCTGCACTCGGTCATCGCGGTCCGCAGCGAACTGGTGGAGGCAGACCCCTCGCTGCCGACGAAGCTGTACGCCGCTTTCGCCGAGAGCAAGAAGCGCCAGGTCGCGGCCGACCCGGAGTGGACGGCGCTGCCGCGTCTGGCCAAGCAGGCCAAGCAGGTCGACGGGGACCCGATCCCGTACGGCATCACGTCCAACGACGCCAGCCTGCGCGCGCTCGTGAAGTTCTCGCGGGACCAGGGCCTGCTCGACGCGGACTTCGACGGCGAGCCCGCCGCGCTGTTCGCCGCCGGCGACTACCCGGACGCCTGAAAAGGAGACCTCCATGGAAATCATCGACACCCACTGCCACGTCATCTCCGCCGACGAGGCCCGCTACCCGCGCGCCCCGATCGGCGGGAAGCAGTCCGGCTGGGCGAGCACCCGGCCGGTCACCGCGGACGGCATGGCCGAGGCGATGGACAAGGCAGGCATCAGCAAGTCGGTGCTGGTGCAGGCCACCACGGCGTACGGCTACGACAACTCCTACGTCGTGGACAGCAAGGCGCAGCGGCCGGAAAAGTTCATCGCGGTCGGCACGTTCGACCCGCTGCCCGCCGACGCGGCCGACAACCTCGTCAAGCTGACCGGTGAGGGCGGCCTGTCCGGCGTCCGGCTGTTCACCACCGGCAGCACGGTCGCCACCCAGGGCGAGTGGTTCGCCGCCCCGGAGACCTTTCCCTTCTGGGAGAAGGCGACCGAGCTCGGCGTGACGGTGTGCCTGCAGATGCGGCTCGGCCCGGCCACCGCGCAGCTCGTCGCGCTGCTGGAGCGGTTCCCGTCGGTCAACGTGCTGCTCGACCACATGGGCTACCCGGACATCGCGGCCTCGCCCGCGGACGCCGCCGCGGAGGTGGCGAAGCTGGCCGTCCACCCCGGACTGAACCTGAAGCTGACCCACCGCAGCCTCGAACCGCTGCACGAGGTCGGCGACCGGGCGAACGAGTTCCTCGAGCCGGTGATCGCCGCTTTCGGCGCGAACCGGATCGCCTGGGGCTCCAACCTTCCCGCCGCCGAGCAGTCCCTGCCCGAGCTGGTCGAGCTGGCCACCGGCGTGCTCGCCGGGGTGCCCGAGACCGATCGCGCGGAGATCTTCGCCGGTACCGCGAAGCGCCTCTACCCGGACCTCGCCGGATAGCGTCGTGGACGAGAACGACAGGGGTTCCGCGACCCGCTACGGCCAGGTGTACGAGGAACTGCGCGTGCTGCTGCTGTCCGGCACGTTCGAACCCAACACCCGGCTGACCGAGGCCGACCTGACCCGGATGTTCGCCGTCTCGCGCGGCACCATCCGGTCGGTGCTGGTGCGCCTGGCCCAGGAGGGCTACGTCACCGCCGAGGTCAACCGGGGTGTCCGCACGAGGAGCTTCACGGTGGAAGAAGCGGCGGACATCCTGGAGGCGCGGGAAACCCTGGAGTCGGCGCTGGCCGGCAAGGCCGCCGAGCGCGCGACCGACGAGGAGATCGCCGAGCTGCGCCACACGCTCGACGAGATGGAAGCGGCGCAGAAACGCGGGGACCAGGCCGCGTACTCGCGCGGCAACCGGACGTTCCACCAGCAGGTGAAGCACGCCTCGCACCAGACGACACTGGCGCGCGCGTACGACACCCTGCTGTACCCGCTGGTGATGCGGCAGTACCGCAACCTCAGCGCGCAGCACCCGCGATCCGGTTCGCTGCAGGAACACCAGGCGATCTTCCTCGCCATCGTCACACGGAACCCCGACGCCGCCGTGGCGGCCATGCGCCACCACGTCGGGTCGGCCCGCCGCGCCCTGCTGCTCGACGACCAAGTGGTCAACGCGGCCCAAGGAACAGTGGAGAGGAGTTTGCGTAGCGGTGCGGGTGGCGGCCCCTCCCGTCGCCCGCCACCACCCTCAACGGGCGCGCTGCGCGCGGCTAGCCACATTCAAGGCGGCCCCTGACTGTGGGATCGCCTCCTCATGAATGCCCGCCTGCCAGCGCACGGCCCACCGCAAGCGGCTCCGCCGCTGTGAAAAGAAGAACCGACAGTCCCGGAAGGAACCCATGCGCACCCCAGTGGAAACCGAATCCGGCCTGCTGCGAGGCATTCCGGGCCGGAACCCCGCCGTCACGGTGTTCCGCGGCGTGCCCTACGCGGCGCCGCCCGTCGGCGAGCTGCGCTGGCGCGCGCCGCAGCCGCCCGCGCCGTGGGCCGGGGTGCGCGAGGCCGTCCACTTCGGACCGATGTGCCCGCAGTCCCCGCAGGACGCCGCCGCGGCCGGGATCGACCTCCCGCAGTCGGAGGACTGCCTGCACCTCAACGTCTGGACCCCGGCGAACTCGGCTTCGGAAAAGCTGCCGGTGCTGGTGTGGATCTACGGCGGCGGTTTCCGCGGCGGCACCGGGGCGAACCCCCGGTTCGACGGGGAGCACCTGGCGGGCAAGGGCATCGTCGTCGTCACCTTCAACTACCGGCTGGGGGTGTTCGGGTTCCTTGCCACGCCTGAGCTGAGCGCGGAGTCCGGGCACCACGCCTCCGGCAACTACGGGCTGCTCGACGACATCGCGGCGCTGAAATGGGTGCAGCGCAACATCTCCGCGTTCGGTGGCGACCCCGGCCGGGTCACCGTCGCCGGCCAGTCGGCCGGCGCGGGCTCGGTGAACTTCCTGGCGATGTCCCCGCTCGCGCGCGGCCTGTTCCACCGCGCCATCGCGCAGAGCCACACCCGCCACCCCGGCGACCCGGAGCTGCGGTACCTGGCCACGTCGTACCGCACGCTCGCGGACGCCGAGCAGGCCGGGGAAAGGTTCGTCCGCGCGCACGGCGGCGGCTCGCTGGCCGAGCTGCGGGAATTGCCGTGGCGCAAGCTGATCGACGGGCACGCGGGCCTCGATGAGGCGGTCGAGACCGGCAGCCCGGCCAAGCCTCCGCTGTTCCGCCCGGTCGTCGACGGGTGGGTGATTCCGCACGGCTACGCCGACACCTACGCGCTCGGCGAGCAGAACGACGTCGCCTACCTGACGGGGAACAACCTCGACGAGAGCGGCGCGGTCCCGGCCGAAACGTTCGAGGATTACCGGCAGGCCAAAGGATTGCGCCCCGGGGCGCCGCCGGTGCACGTGACGCTCGACGCGTACGTCCGCGCGGCGCACGAGAAGTTCGGGCCGATGGCGGAGGAGTTCCTGATGCTCTATCCCGCGACGAACGACGACGAGGCCGCCGCCGCCTCGGCGACCGCGGTGCGGGACAACTCGCGGGTCTCGACTTTCCTGTGGGGCACCGAATGGACGCGCCACGCGACGAAACCGGTGTACACGTATTTCTGGACGCACGCCTCGCCCGCGCACAGCGACGGCGTCCGGCGTGCCTCCCACAGCTCGGAAATCGACTACGTGTTCGGGAACCTCGACCGGGACCGGGCACAGTGGACCGACGAGGACCGCGAGGTGGCGGAGAAAATGTCCTCGTACTGGGCCAACTTCGTCATCGCCGGTGACCCGAACGGCCCCGGGCTGGCCGAATGGCCCGCCTACTCGCCCGACGTGCCCGCGGTGATGGAAGTGGGCGCGGGCTTCGGGCCGGTCCCGCTCACCGAGGCGGGGCGAACCGGCTTCTGGCAGAGATTCTTCCGGACTCAGAAGGAGTGGTGAGTTCAGTTGGGAAACAGGCAACGGCGCCCAGGATCCCGGAAGGGGCTGCGGGCCGGTGCGCTCGCGGCCGCGCTGGCCCTGTGCTCGGGTTTGCTCGCCGCGTGCGGTTCGAGTGAGGCGGACGGGCTCACGGAGGTCACCGTGGGGGTCGGCGGCAACGTCTTCGACACCCCGATGCGGGTCGCCGCGGAGAAGAACTTCTTCCGCGCGCAGGGGCTGGACGTCAAGTTCATCTCGCTGACCGCGTCGATCGGCGCGGCCGCGCTGCAGTCGGATTCCGTGCAGTTCCTCAACGACAGCCCCAACGACTTCCTCACCGCGGTCAGCCGCAAGATCCCGGAGATCGCGGTTTCCATGGACGGCGGCGGGAACCCGCTCGGGCTGATCGTGAGCACGAAGTTCGCCGCCGAGCACGGGCTGACTTCGCAGAGCCCGCCGGAGGCGGTGGCGAAGGCGCTGGTGGGCTCCACCGGTGGCGCGAGTTCGGCCACCACCAAGGGACAGGCCGGGCTGCTGATGCAGGAGTACGGCGTGGACCCGGCCTCGGTGCACTACGTCGCGCTGCCCAGCCCGGCCGCGGACAAGGCTTCGCTGGCCAACAACCAGATCGACTGGTTCGTCACCTCCGAGCCCATCCCGCTGGAGGTGCAGGACGACGGCGACGGGGTCGTGGTCGCGAGCCCGGACAGCGTGCCGGCGTGGTCGCTCCCGCGCAGCGGTTACGGCCAGGTCGTGGTGGTGCGGCAGAGTTTCGCCGACGAGAACTCCGATGTGGTGCGGCGGTTCGTCACCGCGGTGGAGCAGGGCAGTGCTTACGCCCGCACGCACGAAACCGAAGCTGTGAACATCATGAAGAAGACGCTCACCGGCGTGCCCGACGACGTGCTGCTGGCCAGCCTCCGTCTCGTCGACTGGCCGGAGAAGGACACGATGAGCGCCGAGGGATGGAACACCAGCATGACTTTCCTCGGCAAACTGGGCTCTTTGCCCAAGAACACGAAGCTGCCGCAGAGCAGCTGGACCAACCAGTATCTGCCGCAATGACGCCAGCACGGACTGGAAGGACGAAACGATGGTGACAGCGACCGGCGTGAAGGCCCCGGCGAAGGCCGAGGGCGCGACAGCACGGAAGAAGCAGGGCTGGGGGAGCGGCCGGATCGTCGCCGCGCGCGTCGGCGTGATCGTGGTCGTGCTCGCGTTGTGGCAGGTGCTGAGCGGGCCCCTCATCCCCGAGTACGCGATCAGCAAACCCACCGAGGTCGCGGTTTCGCTGTGGAAGGTGCTCACCAGCCCGACCGGCTGGACCGACATCTGGGCCACCACGGTGGAAATCGCGGTCGGCTTCGGGCTCGGGGTGCTGATCGGCACCGTGCTCGGCCTGCTGCTCGGCACGTTCCCGGTCGCGGGCCGCGTGCTGGAGCCGCTGATCGCCGCGATCAACGGCATCCCGAAGATCGCGCTGGCGCCGTTGTTCCTGCTGTTCTTCGGGATCGGCGCGTGGTCGAAGATCACCATCGCCGCGACCGGCGTGGCGTTCGTGGTCTTCTACAACCTGTATCTCGGGTTGCGGGAGCGGCAGCGTGAGCTGGTGCAGGTGGTCGAGGTGATGGGCGGGCGCGCCCACCACGTGCTGGCCTACGTGACCATCCCGACGCTGGCGTCGCCGTTCTTCGCGGCGCTGAAGGCAGGCGGGCCGCTGGCGATCCTGGGTGTGATCGGCGGTGAGTTCATCGCGTCCTCGGAGGGCGTCGGGCACGAGCTGTTCAACTCGGCGATGGCGCTGGACGCGTCGGCGGAGTTCGCCGGGCTGATCGTGCTGGTCGTGATGACGCTGGTCCTCAATGGACTGCTGACCCAGCTGGACAAGTACGCGCTGAAGCGGCTCGGCCTCGTTCCCCGGAAGAAGGCCGCGCGCACCCGCGCCTGAGAAAACTCGAGGAGACAGCGGTGTCCACTCTGGACGATCGCCGGGCGAAACGCGCCGTTTTCGGTGCCGCGTTCGGCTTCTTCGTCGACATGTTCGACGTGTACCTCCCCACCGTCGCGCTCGTCCCGGCCATGGACTACTTCACGCCCGAGGACATGCCGGTGAACGCGAAGGCCGTGGCCGCGGCGCTGATCTTCGTGTCCACGCTGCTCGGCAGGCCGCTCGGTTCGGCCATCTTCGGCTGGTTCGCCGACCGCGTCGGGCGGCGGCGCGTGACGCTCATTTCGGTGACGGGCTGCGCCGTATGCACCGCGCTGATCGCTGCCCTGCCCGGGTATTCGTCGCTCGGCATCACGAGTGTGGTGCTGCTGATCCTGCTCCGGCTCGTCGACGGCGTGTTCCTCGGCGGTGAGTACACCGGGGCGACGCCGCTGGCGATGGAGGCGGCGCCCCGGGAGCGGCGCGGCTGGTACGGCGGCATGGTCGGTGCCGGTTCGGCGCTGGCCAACTGCGTGATCGCGCTGGTGACGCTGGTGGTGCTGCAGTTCTCGCCGGAGGGCGGGCCGGACGCGCCGTACTCGGTGTGGGGCTGGCGGATCCCGTTCCTGCTGGGGGCCGTGCTGTGCGTGGTCTTCCTCGTCTACTACTCGCGCTCGGTCGAGGAGTCGGAGACGTGGAAGTCGGTGCGCAAGGTGAAGAACCCGTTGCGGGAGGTCGTTTTCGGCCGCCAGCGGAAGGTCTTCGCGCAGGTTTTCGTGCTGATGACCGGGGTGTGGTTCACCTCGAACATGGCCTCGGGACTGCTGCCCACCGCGTTGAAGCAGGAAGGGCACATCAGCGGCACGGAGGTCACCGCCGCGCTGGTGATCGCGCAGGGCGTGCACACGCTGTTGTTCCCGTTCGTCGGCCTGCTCAGCGACCGCATCGGGCGGCGGAAAACGTTGGTGCTGAACGGAATCGCCGTCGCCGTGGTGTGCGCGGGCGCGTTCGCGACGCTGGCCGCGGGCTGGTGGGGCGGGTTCGCCGCGCTCCTGCTGATCACGTTCCTGGTGCGCGTCGCGGGCGGGAGCGTCTTCGCGGTCACGCCGTCCTACTTGTGCGAACGCTTCCCCCCGGCGACCCGCGGGAGCGGGTTCGGGCTCGGCTACAGCACGCCGCTGCTGATCACGTCGTTCTACGCGTACTACCAGAACTGGCTGGGCGGCATCATGCCCCGCGGCTATACCGCCACGGTGCTGCTGGTGATCGGCGGCGCGCTCATCGCTCTGGGCGCGCTGCTCGGGCCGGAGACGCGGGGGAGTGACCTGTCCGAAACGGCGCCGGTGGAGCCTGCGCCGGTGAGTGGGTAGGGAACGATCTTGCCCGCGCCGTGGACCTTCCTCCGCGCGGCGCGGGCAACGGCCGCTTCCGCCACCGGGCTCTCGTACCCGGCCGGCGGGAGCGGCTTTCCATGTCCAGGAAGTGTTTCGAATGTGGTTTGCGTGGCGGTGCGGGTAGGGGCCCCTCCCGTCGCCCACCACCACCCTCAACCGACACGCTCCGCGCGACTCCACCGATTCAAACCCGCGGCGGTGCCGGTTGACGGCTCACCGCAAGCGGCTCCGCCGCTTCGGCCGCCCGGTGTTTTCAGCAGGTGATGTGCCGCCGGATGGGCTGGCAGGGTGAACATCGTGGATTTTTGATCGCATGGCTGTGGCGGGCGCGGTCGATCGCTACCTTGGGAGAAGCAATCGTGCGTTCGACGAGTGGTCGCAGCCTGGGGCGGTTTCACGATGTACGACGACGAGGACGATGGCGACGAAGCGGATTTCGTGAGTGGCGACACCTCGAACGTTCAATCGGGGTGGGCCGGGGGATGGGTGCGGCTCATCCTCAGTACGTTCCTGGTGGTTCCCGTCTTCCTCGCGACCGAGTACCGACTGCATGGCGACGAGTTCCTGGGGTTGCGCGCCCTCGGAGCGGTCGTAGTGATCGCCCTTGCCGCGAGTGAAGGGCCGGGAATCAACGCGCTGGCGGGCGTGGTCGATCTGCTCGCGCGCTGGCTCGTTTGGCGGTTCTGATCAGCTTGCCCGCGCCCCGCGAGCCACTGCGGTCAGCATCTCCGTGAGCTGTTCCCGGAATCGCAGCGCGTCGTGTGCCCAGCGGGGCTCCTCCTCGTAGAGGCGGCGAAGCGTGTCGGACGGGCGCGAGAGCTGGAAAAGGTAAGCGCCGCAACTCATCGCGGTCGACAAAAGCGTCTGCGCGCCCTGGCGGTCGAGGTCGGAGGTGGCCACGAGCGCGTCGGTCATGGCGTCGTAAGCCTCGGTCGCGGCGAGCTTGTACTGGCGCGCGCGTTCGATGCGGACGGCGCCTTCGAGGCTGAGCACCGCGTGCGTGAGCAGATCGCAGAACAGCGGCAGCTCCTCCAGTGAGCCGCTGACCACCCGCGCGATCTCCTCGGGAGCCAGGCCCCGCGCGTCCCCGAGGCCGGCCAGCAGCGCCTTCCGCCACTCGCCCCACCCGTCCTCGGCGAGTTGGAGCAAAAGCTCCTCGCACGACTCGAAGTAGCGGCGGAGCGCCGAGGGATGCAGGCCGACGCGCTTGGTCACCGCGGTGAGCGTCACCTCGCGGACGCCGCGTTCGAGCGCCAGATCTTCGGCGGCCAGCAGCAAAGTAGCCTTCCGGACCTTCTTGTCGTACTCGGACCGGGCGCGGGGGATGGGCTCATTCATCGCCCTCAGGGTAACGCAACGCACTTGCCTTAACTTCGCGGCTAGGCGTACGGTAAGTTATAACGCAATGAGGTTGCGTTAACTGGAGAAGGGATCCACATGAGTTCCGTGTTCTTCGTGACCGGGTCCTCGCGGGGGCTGGGCCGGCACATCGTCGAGGAGGCGCTCGCCGCCGGGCATCGCGTGGTCGCCACCGCCCGCGACCCGCGCACGCTCGACGACCTCGCCGCGCGGTACGGCGAGCGCGTCCACGTCGAGCCGCTGGACGTCACCGACCCCGAAGCCGTCCAGGCCGCCGTCTCAGGCGGAGTCGCCGGTTTCGGCAGGCTCGACGTCGTGGTCAACAACGCCGGCCAGGGTGACCGGGTTTCCTTGGAGGACACCACGATCGACGTCTTCCGCAGGCAGCTCGAGACGAACTTCCTCGGCACGGTTCACGTCACCAAGGCCGTCGTGCCGATCCTGCGCGAACAGGGCGGCGGGCGGATCATCCAGATCTCGTCCGTCGGCGGCCGCGTCGGCAGCCCCGGCATGACCGCCTACCAGTCGGCGAAATGGGCTGTCGGCGGGTTCAGTGAGGCACTCGCCGCGGAGGTCGCGCCGCTCGGCATCAAGATCACCGTCCTCGAACCCGGCGGCATGCGCACGGACTGGGGCGGCGCCTCGATGACCACCCCGCCGATCAGCGAGCCGTACCAGGCCACCGTCGGCGCCTCCGCCGAGGCCATGGCCGGGTTCGAGCACGTCGCCACCAGCGACCCGCGCAAGGTCGCCCGGCTCGTGCTCACCGTCGCGGCCCTGGACGAACCGCCGCTCCGGCTCCTCGCGGGCAGCGACGCCTACCAGTTCGGGCGCGACGCCTGGCGGCACCGCATCGAGACCGACGCCCGCTGGGAACACCTCAGCCACTCCACCGACCACGACGACGCGGGCGGCGAATGGCAGCACCAGCGGGGCAGCAGCATTCCCGTGCCGCAGGCGTGAACCGCGGACGAAGGTGAGCCGCGTCACCGGACGGTTGCAGAATCCTTGAGATCCACAGTGGACAGTCGCCGGGCGCGCAGGATCGTGTCGTGTGTGTGGTGTGTGCCTTCGGGCGGTGGGACGGTTCGCTCGCGGGTCTCGTCGATCAGCACTGTCCAACCCGCGCCGAGGAGCGCGGCGATTTCGGTGGGGCGGTAGTACTCGGGGTACGCGTCGTCGGGGAGGGCGTGGCCGACGACGAGCAGCGTGCCGCCGGGCGCGACGGTCGCCAGCAGGGTGCGCAGAGCGCCGTGCCCTGGCTGGCGGCGGAGTGGGAAGTACTGCGCGGAAACCAGATCGAACGCGCCCGCCGGGAGCGTCGTGGCGGTCAGGTCGGCGCGGGTCCACGCCACGCGCCCCGAGACGTCCGCGCCTGCCGCGGCCGCGCGCTCCAAGGCCGTGCGGGAGATGTCGACCGCCGTGACGGCCCAGCCGCGCCGGGCGAGCCACAGCGCGTCGCCGCCTTCGCCGCAGCCGACGTCGAGCGCCTGCCCCGGCGGCAGGTCCGCGACCTCCGTGACGAGCACACCGTTGGGGTTGCCGCTGAACAGCTGTTCGCGGCTGCGGTACCTCTCGTCCCAGTCCGCCGGGACGATCCCGTGGCGGCGGTCGCCCGTCACCTGTTCGCTCAGGCGCGCTTCGGCCTCGTCGCCGAACGGATCGGTTCGTGTCATGCCACCAAGCTGCCCGAACCCTCGCCGGACTGACAAAGTTATTTGCGGAAACCGCAAATCGCGGGCACGGTGGGATCATGAGCGACGACTTCGACGCCGTACTGGCCGCCGTCGGCCCCCGGCTGCGCGAGCTGCGGCGCCGCGGCGGGATCACGCTGACGGTGCTGGCCGAGCGCACCGGCATCCCGGTCAGCACGCTGTCGCGGCTCGAGTCCGGCCAGCGCAAGCCGGGCCTCGAACTGTTGCTGCCGCTGGCGAAGGCGTACCGCATACCGCTCGACGAGCTCGTCGGCGCCCCGGACAGCGGTGACCCGCGCGTGTTCCCGAAGCCGTTCAAGCGGCACGACATGACCGTCCTCCCGCTGACCCGCAAACCCGGCGGGCTGCAGGCGTTCAAGCACATCCTGCCCGGCGGCCGGGCGGACCGGGAGCCGGAGCCGCGCTCGCACGAGGGCTACCACTGGCTGTATGTCCTCAATGGACGGTTGCGGCTCGTGCTCGGCGACCAGGACCTCGTGCTGGCCGCGGGCGAGGTCGCGGAGTTCGACACCCACCTCCCGCACTGGTTCGGCAACGCCGACGAGCACCCCGTGGAATACCTGAGCATCCTCGGCCCGCAGGGCGAGCGCTTCCACGTGCGGGCCCGCTACCGGCGGGATTGAGGCCCAAGGTTCCGTGGCCGGAACCTGTCACCGCGGACGCCTCCGCCGCCGGATGCCGCACCCTGGGATCAGGCCGTGGCCACGAAATGCCCAGGGGGACCGGCATGAGCACGTATTCCGCGAAAGGATCCGTGGCGTCGCGGTTCGCGGCGTTCACGAGCCTGCTCGGGTTTCCGCTCATGGTCCTGTGGCTTCTGGCCGTGACGCTGGCCGGTCAGCGCTGCACCGCCGCGGATACGAGCGGGCTGTGCGTGGGATTCGCGAAGTTCGTGAGAGTCGGCCTGCCGGTGGTGGGCTGGGTGCTGGGCGCCCTGCTCATGGTGGTGGGCCAGTTCGTGACGGCGGCACTGGGAAGACGGGCAGGGTGGGTGTTCGCCCTCAGCTGCCTCGTCTTCCCCGTGTGCCTGGCGATTTCCGTGCTGGTGACAGTGCGCTGACGCCGCCGGACCCTACTGCGACCGCAGGACCCAGACGTCGTTGTCGTTGACGGCCACCAGGTCCGCGTCGCCATCCCCGTCGACGTCGGCGGTGAGGGTTTCCTTGGTGCCGGCGAATGCGCCCGTGTACCAGGTTTCCGGTGCGGTGTAAGCGGTTCCGGTGGAGCGCATGACTTGTACGTCGTTGTCGTTGACGGCGATCAGGTCCGCGTCGCCGTCGCCGTCGATGTCGGCCGTGAGGGTTTTCTTGGTGCCGGAGAACGGGATCGCCGACCACTGGGCCGCCCCGTCGTGCCAGCGGTTCGCCGTTCCGGCCGCCACCCGCACCTGCCCGGTGTCCACCAGGATCAGATCCGCCTTCCCATCGCCGGTCGCGTCGGCGGCCAGCGTCGCCTTCTCGCCGCGCATTTCCGGGCCCCACGCGGTGAGCGGCAGCGACGCGGTGGTGCCGGACAGCGCGGCGAGGTCGACCCCGGCGAACAGGCCGATCACGTCGACGTGGCCGTCGCCGTCGAGGTCCGCCGCCAGATTCCCGTAGTCCCCGGCGATGGTGTTGTCCAACCACTGCGTCGGCGGCCCGAACCGGCTCACGCCGTAGTAGTCGACGATGGACTTCGCGACGAAGATCCCGCGCGGGCCGCCCAACGGGTTCCGGACCGCGATCGCGTCCGCGCGCCCGTCGCCGTCCACATCGCCGACGAAGTTCGCCTTGCCGTTGAAGCCGGTGTTCAGGAATTTGCCCGCGCCCCAGTTCTGCTGGGCCTGGAATCCGGAGCCGGTGGACAGTTCGACGTAACAGCCGACGAGATAGCTGTTGTAGCTGACGAGGTCGTCCTTGCCGTCGCCGTTGACGTCCCCGGCCATCACCGCGACCTGCGCGGTGAACGGGCCGGTGGACCATTGTTCGAGTACCCCGGTGGCCTCGGCGGGAGCGGCCAGCATCGTCAAGGACAGCAACCCGGCCGCGCCGGTCAGTGCGAGAGCTCGCATCGTGTTCCCCTTCTACTGGGTGCGCAGCACCCAGACGTCGTTGTCGTTGACGGCCACCAGGTCCGCGTCGCCATCCCCGTCGACGTCGGCGGTGAGGGTTTCCTTGGTGCCGGCGAATGCGCCCGTGTACCAGGTTTCCGGTGCGGTGTAAGTGGTTCCGGTGGAGTGCATGACTTGTACGTCGGTGTCGTTGACGGCGATCAGGTCCGCGTCGCCGTCGCCGTCGATGTCGGCCGTGAGGGTTTTCTTGGTGCCGGAGAACGGTCTCGTGGTCCATTGGGCCGGGGTGTCGTACCAGCGGTTGGTGCCGGTGACGATCACCCTGACCCCGGTGTCGTCCACGAGGACGAGGTCCGCCTTGTCGTCGCCGTTCGCGTCCGCGGCCAGTGTCGCGTTCTCGCCGCGGACCCACGCCGCCCAGGTGACCGGCTGCTGCCCGCCCGTGGGCGTCGACAAACTGACCTGGATCCTGGCGTAGAACAGGCCGATGATGTCCGTCAGCCCGTCGCCGTTCATGTCGGCGGCCAGGCTCCGGTCCTGGCCCTGCATGACCGCGGACACCCAGGTGGTCGGCGTCCAGAACCAGTCGGTGCCGTAGATGTCGGTCTTCGATTTCGCCATGTAGGGGCCGAAGTTCGGGCCCACTTCGAGCAGGTCGGCGCGGCCGTCTCCGTCCGCGTCGGCGACGAAGTGGTCGTACCATTCGACCTGCTGGATCCCGCCCGCGCCCCAGTTCACCTGGTTCTGGAACGCGGAGCCGGTCGACAGCTTGACGTAACTGCCGTACCCGGTCGTGTTGACGCCCACGAGATCGGCTTTGCCGTCGCCGTTGGCGTCACCGGCCCGCACGGCGATCTGGGCGGTGAACGGGCCGGCGGACCACTGTTCGAGTACTACGGAGGCTTGGGCCGGCGCGGCGGCCAGTGCCAAGGACACCAACCCGGCCGCCCCGGCCAGAGCGAAAGCGCGCATCACGTCCCCTTCGTGTCGGCTTGTCGTATTTGGGTCGCGATCAAGCCGGAAACGTTACGGAGAACCGGAAGCCGGAACTGCGGACAACCTCATGGCCGGGCCCGCTCCGCGCCGGCAGGATCGGCTGCATGGCATTCGGATCCGCTCTCGCCCTCGCCGTCGGCACGGTGCTCGCCGCCGCCGTTCCCGCTTCGGCGCCCCAGCAAGGGCTTTCGCTGCCCGAACCCACCGGCCGGTACCAGGTGGGCGAGACCGGCCTGCACCTCGTCGACGAGTCCCGGGGTGATCCTTGGCAGCCCGGCCAACGGGAGCTCATGGTCAGCGTGCACTACCCGGCGTTGCGCAGCGCGGGTTTTCCCGCGGCGCCGTACATGCTGCCCGGCGCGGCCGCGCATTTCGACGAGACGACGGTGAACGGGTTGCTGGGCTTGGACCTGCCCACCGGAACGGACTGGGCTTCGGTCCGCACGCACGCGTCGCAGGGCGCGCCCGCAATGCCCGGGCGGCATCCCGTCGTGGTGTATTCGCCGGGGCTGGGGGAGCCGCGCACCTGGGGCACGGCGGAGGCGGAGGACCTCGCCAGCCGCGGGTATGTGGTGGTGAGCATCGACCACACCCACGAATCGCCCGAGGTGCAGTTCCCGGACGGGTCGGTGCGCACCATGGTCACCCCTGACGATCCTGACGCGTTCATCCGGAAAGCACTCGAAGTCCGGGTGGCGGACACGAGTTTCGTGCTCGACGAGCTTTCCGCGCTGGCAGGCGGGCAGAATCCCGACGCGGAGCACCGGCGGTTGCCCACAGGGCTCGCGGGCGCGCTGGACCTCACGCGCATCGGCATGGTCGGGCATTCCCTCGGCGGTTCGGCCGCCGCGCTCGCGATGCGCGCCGACACCCGGATCAGCGCGGGCGCCGACCTCGACGGGAACCTCACCTACTACGACGGCACCCTCATGGCCCCGGCCGAACAGGGCTTGATGGCGCCGTTTTTGTTGCTGGGCAAGGATGGCGACACGGATACGGGTCCGGGCTGGAGCGCTTTCCTCGCGCACACCCATGATTGGGCACGGCAACTGAAACTGCTCGGCTCGCAGCACGCTTCGTTCACCGACGCGGAAGCCTTGCTGCCCCAGCTGGGTCAGCCGGATTCAGTGCTGCGGAACGACATCGGCCCGCTCGACCCGGCCACGGCCGTCCGAACGCAACGCGCCTACGTGGCGTCGTTCTTCGACCGTTTCCTGCGGCACCGCGATAACCACCTGCTGGACGGACCATCCCCGCGGTATCCGGACATGGCTTTCGTGGCTTGAGGACGTCCACTTCGGACGCTAGTCGGAGGGACCGCGCAGCGTCAGCACCACGCGCAGGACATGCTCCACCGCCGAGCCGAACAGGGCGCCCCGCAGCTCGCCGCGCTCGGCGAGGTTGCGGGCGGCGAAGTCGAGCATGTGCTCCGGCCCCACCCGCCGCACGACGAGCGTGGCGACCTCCTCCAGATCGAGGCCGGGGTTGTCCATCCGCGTCAGGGCGAACTCGATGAGGAGCTCCTCGTCGGTCATCCCGTTCCGCCGCATGTGACCAGCATAATTCCGTGGCCCCTGGCGCTGCCCGGGGAGTTCGCATCCGGCGACGACCGGGCGCGCGGCCGCCGGTGGTTGAATGGGCGGACCCCACCGTCGGAAGGATCGTCATCGGTGCCGTTTTCGCAGTGACCGCCGTGCTGGCGCTGGCCGTGTTCGTGGTGCGCGCGGTGCGCGAGCCACGCCGGCTGAGCAACGCGGTGTGGCTCGGCATCACCCTGGTCCTGGCCCTGCTGTTCCTCGTCACGACGGCCCAGGACGTGCCGTGGCTCGGTGGGGTGTTGCGCGTGGTGCTCATCGGGGCGCTTATCACGGTGTCGGTGGTGCTGCCGGTCGCGCTGATCGTCAACGGTGTCCTGATGTGGCAGCGCGAGCGCCGCCGCCCCGCGAACCTGCTGTCGCTCGGCGCGGGGATCGGGCTCGCCGTCGTGGTCACGATCTTCGTGGTCGCCGGCCCGAGCCCGGTCCGCTGGATCAGCGCGGCCGCCTCCTCGGTGCTGCTGCTGTTCGCGTACGTGGCGTTCCTGATGGGCTGCCTGCTGAGTTACGCGTTCATCTACGACCACCTGGCCATGCCGCGGGACGTGGAGGCGATTGTCGTTGCCGGGGCGGGGCTGAGCGGCGCCAAGGTTTCGCCATTGCTCGCCGCCAGACTGGACAAAGCGGCCCGGCTCTACCGCCGCCAGGCGCGCGCCGGGGAGCCGCCGACGGTTGTGGTGTCCGGTGGGCAGGGCCCGGGCGAAAGCACAACGGAAGCCGCCGCGATGCGCGATTACCTCGTCGACGAGGGCCTCCCGGAGGACCGGATCCTGCCCGAGGACAAGGCGACCAGCACGGAGGAGAACCTGCGGTTCAGCGCGGATCTGCTGCGGGCGCGCGGGAAAACCGGCAAAGTCGTGGCGGTCACGAACAGCTACCACGTGTTCCGCACGGCCGTCACCGCCCGGCGGCTGCACCTCGACATGGCGGTGGTGGGCGCGCCGACCACCGCGTACTACCTGCCGAGCGCCTTTCTCCGTGAGTTCGTGGCGCTGCTGGCGCACTACCGGCGCACGAATATCGCGGCCATCGCGGCTCTCACGGTTGTTCCGTGGGTTCTCGCGTTCGTTTAGCAGCGTCGTAAGCGGCACATCCGGATCGGCACCCGACAACCACCCGGCGACCACCACCCCGCCTCCGCCCGGCCACGCGAAGCGAGCCGCCCCACCG
>NZ_VMNW02000046.1 GCF_007713735.2 Amycolatopsis acidicola
ACCACGCCCCTCCCCACCAGCTACCGCGGCGTCCACAGTTCCGACCCCCTCGGTTCGACCGCGTCCGAGCCCGCCAGCTCACCCGACCGCATCCGGCGCCCCACCTCGGCCGCGACCTCAGGCGAGTCGAGGACGTACACGGCGAGGAACTCATCGCCGGACTCGTACCGCCGCGCGGATCGCACGCCCGGGATCGCGAGCACCTCGGGCAGGTGCACCTCGTCGTACCAGCGGTGGTAGCCGGCTTCACGACCCGCCGCCGGGGCGCTGCGGACCAGCCAGAGCACTCCCTCGCTCATACCGGCTGCCCCGCTTTCAGGTCCAGCGACCCGGCGGGAGCACCCGGATACTGCTTCCGCAGCTCGGTCTTCTGGATCTTCCCGCTGAGCGTGCGCGGCAGCGGCCCGGTGTTGTCGATGAGGTACCGGGGCCGCTTGTAGTCGGCCAGCTCCGTCACCAGCGCCGAGCGCAGCGCGGGCACGTCGACCGCCGCCGCGTCGGTGACGATGAGCGCCGGCACCTCGCCCCACCGTTCGTCCTCGACCCCGATCACGGCGCACTCCTCCAGCCCCAGCACCGTGGCGAGCACGCGCTCGATCTCGGCCGGATACACGTTGAGCCCGCCGGAAATCAGCATGTCCTTCTTCCGGTCCACCACGCGGATGTAGCCCTCTTCGTCCATCACGCCGACGTCGCCGGTATGCAGCCAGCCGCCCCGCAGCGCCTCGGCGGTCTCCTCCGGAAGCTTCCAGTAAGAGTCCATAATGGACGGTCCGCGCGCGATGATCTGCCCCGCCTCGCCGCGGGGCAGCTCCTCGTCCTGGTCGTCGACGATCCGCATCTCGGTGTGCAGCACCGGACGCCCGGCGTAGCCCAGCTTCCGCTCGGCGTCGGCCGGGTTGAGCGTGGCGAGGTACCCGCCGGAGCATTCGGTGAGCCCGTACCCCTGCGCGAGCGTGATCCCGCGCTCCTGCCACCCGTGCAGCAGGCCACGCGACACCGTCGCCCCCGCCGCCCTGCACAACCACAGCGAGGACAGGTCCAGCGACCCGAAGTCCTTGTGGTGCAACACTTGTTCGAAGATCACCGGCACACTGCTCCACACCGTCGCCCGCTGTTCCGCCGCGAGGTGCATGACGTACTCGGGGTCGAACCTCGGCGCGAGCACGAGCGTCGCGCCGCAGATGAGGGTCTCCCGGACATAGGTGTTCATCCCGCCGGTGAAGGCCATCGGGATCGCGACGAGCGTCCGGTCCCGCCAGGTGACGCCGTCCCCGAGCGCCACGGCCAGCGCGGAAGCGATGATGTTGCCGTGGTTGATCCGCACGCCCTTGGGATATCCGGTGGTGCCCGAGGTGTAAAAAAGGAACGCCATGTCGTCGCGGCCCGGCTCCGGCAGTCGCGGCCCCGGCTCGCGGATCGCCTCCAGCGTGCGCCAGCCGTCGGCCGCTTCGGTGGACACCACGGTGATGTCGCGGTCGGCCGCCGGTTCGCCCAGCACCCCGGCGAAATGCGGTTCGGTCACCACCAGCCGGACCCCGGAGTTGTCCAGCGGGAAGCCCAACTCGGCCGCGGTCCAGCGGATGTTCAGCGGGACGACGAAAGCACCGGCCTTCCAGATCGCGATCACCGTCTCGACGAACTCGGGCCGGTTGCGCATGAGGATCCCGACCCCGTCGCCCGGCTCGACGCCGAGCGCGCGCAGCCCGCGCGCGAGAGCCGTGGAGCGGGCGTCGAGTTCACGCCACGTCGTATCGGTGCCCTCGAAGTGGAGCGCCGTGTGCCACGGCCGGTACTCGGCCCAGTAGTGCACCAGGCCCGCGAGATTCTGTTGTGTCATCGGATGATCTCCTCTTCGGTGCCGGTGCGCGGGGACAGCCCGGCGGTGTCGGGGGCGCGCCGGAGCCTGCGCAGCTCGACGACGCGGAAAACGACGGCCAGCACGCCGACGGCGACCACGGCGGTCAGCGAGATCGCGAGGATCCTCGGCGTGGAAAGCCCGGCGGCGATCAGCGCGCCGCCCAGCGCGGGGCCGAACAGCCCGCCGATCGTGGCGAATCCATTGGCCCAGCCCAAACCCATCGCGCGGATCGTGGTCGGGTACACCAGCGCGGCGAGCGCCGTGACGGCCGACGCGGAACCCAGCGTGCCGAAACCGTAGAAGAAGCACAGCAGGATCACGAGCCCGTCGACCGCGCCGGTGGACAGGTTCAGCATCAGCAGTACGACGGCGGCGATCGAGAGCAGCGGCCCGAGCGCGATCATCGCGGACTTCGGCGGCAGCCGGTCCATCAGCACGCCGAGCGAGATCCCGCCGACGATCCCGCCGAGCGAGGCGATCGACGTCGCCACCGCGGCGGCGGATTCGCCGACCCCGGCGCGGGTCAGCAGCTCCGGCAGGAAGCTGAAGATGAAGAAACTGGTGAACAGCGCGAAGAACAGCATGAACCAGACCAGCAGGGTGCGCCCGGCATAACCGTCGCGGAACAGCACGCCGAGCCCGCCGCCGTGCCGGTGGTCCTCGTCGGCGAGATAGGTGGCCTCGTCCGGATAGGACTTCCCGGGGTCGATCCGGCGCAGCAGCCGCGCCACTCCGGCGTGGTTTCCCTTGCGGGCCAGGAATTCCACGGACTCGGGCACGAGTGTCCAGGTGGCCAGCAACAGGATCAGCGGCAGCGCGCCCGCCACGAACAGCAGCGCGGAACCGCCGAGGTGCGGCACCAGCACGGACGCGATGAACCCGATCACCATGCCACCGCCGGCCGCGCCGACGCTGAGGATCGTCTGGATGGTCGCCTTGAGCCGGGTCGGCGAGAACTCGGCGCCGAGCGCGGCGCAGGTCGGCACGGCCGCGCCGATCCCGAGCCCGGAGAAGAACCGCAGGACGGCCAGCTCCGGCACCGAGGTCGCGAACAGGCACAGCATGGTGACGACGCTGTAGAGCAGGATCCCGTACCTCATCACCCGGCGCCTGCCGACCACGTCGGCGAGCGGGACGAGGACGAACTCCGCGACGATCTGCCCGATCAGGGTCACCATGACCACGATCGAGAACACGGCGGCGCTGGTGCCGAACTTCCCGGCCAGCGAAGGGATC
The DNA here is from genome assembly GCF_007713735.2 of Amycolatopsis acidicola. Lineage (GTDB taxonomy): Bacteria > Actinomycetota > Actinomycetes > Mycobacteriales > Pseudonocardiaceae > Amycolatopsis_E > Amycolatopsis_E acidicola. The sequence continues at coordinate 3,098 of NZ_VMNW02000046.1, forward strand.
GCGTAGCCGATGGACAGCGAGTTCACGCCGTCGGCGAAGGTCAGCAGGCAGCAGATGGCGAAGATCCGGTTCTGGAGACCGGAAAGGCGGGCGCGATCGATGACTTCGGTGATGCGGACGACGGTGGCCACAAGCGTCCCTCGATTCGAGGCCGGAACGGATACCGGAGCGGTGCGTGCGTAACTGGGGTCAGCGAGCGAGTCTTCCCGGCCGCTCGCCGGTGTCCTGGTCGGCCAGCCGGGTCGGCACGCCGCGCACGACGGTGGCGACGTAGCCCTCCCCTGGCTGGATGAACCGGCTGCCGCCGGCGGGCAGGTCGTGCAGGAGCTTCGGGGGCCGGACCGCGAGGCGGTCCAGGTCGAGGATGTTCACGTCGGCCCGGCGGCCGGGTACGAGCGCGCCCCGGTCGGTCAGCCCGAACGTCTCGGCGGGTTTCGCGGTGATCTTGGCGACGACGAGCTCGATCGGCAGCCGCTCGCCGCGGGTCCGGTCGCGCACCCAGTGCGCCAGGTGGAACGTCGGCACGGACATGTCGCAGATGAAGTTGACGTGGGCGCCCGCGTCGGACAGACCGGACACGGAGTTCGGGTCGGCGAGCATTTCCCCGGCGGCGTCGAGGTTTCCGTCCACGTAGTTCACCGCGAGGTACATCCCGACACTGGTGCCCTCGTCCTCCAGCAGGAAGTCGTAAAGGTACTCGTCCTCGGCACGCCCGGCCGTCGCCGCGAGCGACGCCAGGGATTTTTCCAGCGGTGGCTCGTAGTCGACGGGATCGGTCATCCGGAACGTGCGCGGCAGCGCGCGACGGAAGAACGGCGGCATGCTGTTCTGCATCGAACCCGGCCGCTCGTGGGGGTGATCCGGCTCGGCCAGGATCGCGCTCTTGACCGCGGGATCCCGCAGCGCGGCAACGAGTTCCGCGCCGGAAAACCGTTCTGCCAGCCGCAGGTAGGTGGGCCGCCGCATGAACAGGTGGTAGCCGCCGAGCGTGGTGAGCACGGTCGCGGCCCTGGGCATGACCATCGGGGAAAGCCGTGCCCCCGCCACGTTTGCGGCCGCCGCGGTGGCCAGCACCTCGCGATACAGGCCAGGATCGCCGGAATGCTGTGAGGTGGTGAAGGTGCACCGGACACCGGATTTGCGCGAGATGCGCGCGAGCATGCGCACCTCTTCGAGCAGTTTGGCCGGATCCCCGCCCGCTCCGGGCACCTCGGACTCGCCGTTGGCGGGGATCGCTTGCACCGTCCCGGCTCCGCCTGCGTACAGCGCCTCGGCGATGGCGAGCAGTTCGGCTTCCGGGGCGAACGTGCCGGGCACCGGACGGCCGGACATGCCGCGGTGGAACAGGATCCGCGAGGTGCTGAAACCGACGGCACCGGCCTGCGCGGCGTCGTGCGCGAGGCGGGCCATCTCGGCCACGTCCTCGGCCGTGGCGGGCTGCTCCCCGGCCTCGTCGTACCCGCGTTCGCCCATCACGTAGTGACGCAGCGGACCGTGCGGGAGCTGGGCGGCGATGTCGAGCGACCACGACCGGCCGCGCAGGAAATCCAGGTACTCGGCGAAGGTTTCCCAATTGCCCCACGGGATCCCTTCATGAAGGGCGGTGCCCGGAATGTCCTCGACGCCCTCCATCAGATCGATCAGCTCGGCCTGCCCGCCATCGCGGACCGGGGCGAACCCCACGCCGCAGTTGCCCAGCACCGCCGTGGTGACCCCGTTCGACGCGGAGCCGATCAGCTCGTCGTCCCAGGTCACCTGGCCGTCGTAATGGGTGTGCGCGTCGACGAAACCCGGCGTGACGATCGCTCCCGCGGCATCGAGGGTGCGCCGCGCGCGTTCGGTCACCTTGCCGACGGCGGTGATCACGCCGTCCCGGACGCCGACATCACCCTCGAACGCCGCCGAGCCGAGACCGTCGACGACGGTGCCGCCCTTGATGACGAGGTCGAGCATCGCTGATACCTCTTCCACGGCTGGTCCGACAACTCTGTCAAACGCCTTTAGATTAAGCGTGAATCAGAACGCCGTCAATGTCTCACGGCGGATCGACGACTTCCTTCGTACCACATGGTTTCTGATCAACACAGACATGACAGGGACGGTCACCGGATTTGAATTGACAACCCATATCCAACGCCGTTTACTCGATGGACACCGCCGTGCGCCACCAGAGTCCACATCGGACACGAGCCGGGAGTGACCCATGACCGAAGCACCCAGGACGATCGTGATCACCGGGGCCGGGCGGGGAATCGGGGCGTCCATCGCCCGCGCCTTCGCCGCCGCCGGGGACGCCGTGGCCGTCGTCGATATCGACGCCGGGCTCGCGGACAAGACCGCGGCGGAGCTGACCGCCGCGGGCCACCGGGCCCTCGCGGTCGAAGCAGACGTAACCTCGGCCACCGACGTCGACAGCGCGATCACCACCGTCGAACGCACGCTCGGCCCCGTCGGCGTGCTGGTCAACAACGCCGGGGTCGCCGCCGAAGGGCTCGCCGGCGTGGCCGGGGTCGAGGAATCCGCGTGGGATCTGGACTTCGGCGTCAACGTCAAGGGCCCGTACCTGCTGTGCCGCCGCGTGCTCCCGGCAATGCTCGAACGCGGTGCCGGGATGATCGTGAACATCGCGTCGGTCGCCGGGATCCGCGGGCGCCGCGCGGGCGCGGCCTACACCGCGAGCAAGCACGCGCTCATCGGGCTCACCCGCAGCATCACCGCGTACTACGGCCGATCCGGCGTCCGCTGCAACGCCGTCTGTCCCGGCGGCGTCGACTCGGGCTTCCAGGCGGGCGTGGCCGGGGACGAGGAGACCGCGCAACTGGTCGCCGAGTTCCGCGCGAGCATGCCGCGCCGTGGCCTGCCGGAGGAGGTCGCGTCGATCGCCGTCTTCCTCGCGTCGGAGGGCGCGTCGTTCATGAACGGCTCCGCCGTGGTCGCGGACGCGGGCTGGACGGCCCCGTGACGCGGTTGCCGCCGTCCCTCGCCGGGCGCTTGCGGCTGCCGCTCATCTCGGCTCCCATGCTGCGTGTTTCCGGGCCTGAACTGGTGGCCGCGGCGTGTTCGGCCGGGGTGATCGGCGCCTTCCCCACCGCCAACGCCGGCGGCGAACTCGACCGGTGGCTGCGGACCATCGAGCTGGCGCTCGGCGAATGTCCTTCGCCCGCCCCGTATGCCGCGAACCTGATCATGCGCGGCCCGCGCACCGCGGAACACCTGGAAGTGCTGCTGGCGCACCGGACCGAGGTGGTGATCACGAGCGTCGGCTCCCCCGCCCCGGTGATCGGGCCGCTCCACGAGGCGGGCGCGCTGGTCCTGGCCGACGTCGCCACCCTCGCCCACGCACGCAAGGCGGCCGAAGCCGGTGCGGACGGTCTCGTGCTGCTCACCGCGGGCGCGGGCGGGCAGACCGGCTGGCTGAACCCGTTCGCGTTCACCCGTGCCGTGCGGGGTTTCTACGACGGCCTCATCGTGCTCGCCGGGGGTATCGCGGACGGGCATGCGTTGCGCGCCGCGGTGACGCTCGGCGCGGATCTCGGCTACATGGGCACCCGTTTCATCGCGACCCCGGAAAGCCTGGCCTCACCGGAATACCGCGAGATGCTGGTCTCCGCGTCGATGGACGACGTCGTGCTCACGAGCGCTTTCACCGGACTGCCCTCCAGCATGCTCGCGCCGTCGATCCGGGCCGCGGGCCTGGATCCCTCACGCCTGGACGAATCCGTGGACCCGGCGACCGCGGCCGAGCTGTACGGCGCGGGCTCGGGCACGCGGCGGTGGACCGACGTGAAGAGCGCGGGCCATTCGGTGTCCGGAGTGGAAGCCGTGCGGACGGCCGCCGAGGTGGTCGCGCAAACGTTCGCGGAGTTCCACGGCGATGGCTGACCTGGGCTCAGTCCTCCGCTGCAGGGGCGAAGCGCTCGGTCAGTTCGACGACGACCGTGCGCAGCATCCCGGCGAAAACCTCGTCCTCCAGTGCGGCTCGCCGTTTGCGCTGCGCGGCTCCCCCGGACAGGCTCGTGCCGCGTTTTCCCTCGTGCATCAGGGCGGAACCGATGACGAAGGCTTCGATCGTGTCGAGGATGACCATCTGGTGCTCCGGCGGGACGCCCGCCTCCGTCATCCGCGCCATCGCCGCGGCCTCGGTGGGCAGGTCGGCGCGCGAGACGTAGCCGTTCACCCGGAGCTGGGTGAGGTACGGCCGGGCGATCAGGAAGGCCCGGTATTCGATGCCGACCTCGGCGAACCAGTGCCGCCAGTCCTCGCCCTCCTTCATCGCGGGCACCGGCATCTCGGCGAGCGCGGCGCGGGTGACGGAGGTGAGGATCTCCTCCTTCGACGCGAAGTAGTGGTACAGCGAGGCCGCGTTGACGTCGAGCTCCTTGGCGATGCGCCGCACCGTCAGCGCGTCCATGCCCTCCTGCTCCACGAGGTCGAGCCCGACGCGGATGACCGATCGCCGCGAGATGAGCGGGACCTTGGGCCGGGGCATGGCACTCCGTGGTTCCGAGGGGATCAGGCAAGCACCGATAGGCGGGAAACCAGACGTCAGCGGCCTGTTCTCCAGCCGTAAACCTAACACGTCCAGACGCACGGGAGTAGCGAACATGGAACGATCAGTAGTCTTCCCCAGCCAGGAGCTGCCCGCCGACCGCGACGTGGTCACCGCGTTCGCCCAGGCCGCCGAGGAGCTGGGCTACTCGCGGGTGATCGTCTACGACCACGTGCTCGGGGCGGTCCAGGAAGAGCGCACGCCCGCGCTCGCCGCGAGCTACGACGAGACGGTGCCGTTCCACGAGCCGCTCACCCTGCTCGCCTTCCTCGCGGCGGTGACGTCACGGATCGAGCTCGCGACGGGTGTGCTCGTCGCGCCACAGCGGCAAACCGCGTTGCTGGCGAAGCAGGCCACCGAGATCGACGGGCTGTCCGGCGGACGGCTCGCGCTGGGGGTGGGCGCGGGCTGGAACCACGTGGAATTCGAGGCGCTGGGTATGGGCTTCACGGACCGCGGGGCGCGGCTGGAGGAGCAGATCGAGGTGCTCAGGCGCCTGTGGAGCGAGCCCGTCGTGAATTTCGACGGGCGGCATCACCGGATCGACCGGGCGGGTCTCGTGCCACGTCCAGTGCGCCGGATCCCGGTGCTCATGGGCGGCCGGTCGATGGCCGCGGTGCGCAGGGCGGCGCGGCTGGCCGACGGGTTCCTGTTCGCCTTCGGGGGCGAGGAAACGTTCCAGCAGGCCGAAGAGCTCCACGCGGCCGTGCAGCAGGCGGGGCGGGACACGGCCGAGGTGCCGATGGAAATGTACGTCTCGTACGGGGTCGGCCCGGACGCGTGGGCGGCGGATCTGGCCCGCTGGCGGAAGACCGGCGGCACGCGGATGGCCGTCCGGACGTCCACCGCGAGCGCCGCGGCGATCGGGCAGAAAGTGCGGCCGCTCGACGATGTCGACGACCACATCGCCGCTATCGCCGAGTTCGCCGCGTGGTGGGACGGGGCCGTCAGCTGACGAGTGCCCGCCGCAGGAAACCCCGGACGGCATCACTGAAGTCACGGTTGCGGTCGCCCGCGACCATGTGCCGCGCCCTGCCGACCTCCACATACTCCGCCCGCGGCGCCACAGCAAGGAAAGCGCGAGCGTGCTCGGGCTCGACGAGCTCACTGCTCCCGCCACGCACCAACAACAACGGCGCGGTGACGTTCGCGGCGGCCGTCTCGTACCGGGTGGGATCGTCGTCGAAGCGCCGCAGCCGGGCCGGGTCGACGAGCGCCGGATCCCAGTGCCAGCGCCAGCGGCCGTCCTCGCCCCGGCGCAGGTTCTTGGCCAGCCCACGGGTGTCCTTGACCGGCGGGCGATGCGGCAGATAGCGCGACACGGCCGCGGCGGCGTCCTCGAGCGTGGCGAAACCGTCGAGCCCGCCGCGCATGAAATCGACCACCTGCTGACGGCCGTCGTCACTCATCCGCGGCGTCACGTCGACCAGGATGAGCCCCGAGCAGTCGACCGCGGGATCCTCACCGGCCGCGAGCAGCGCCGCGCGCCCGCCCATCGACGCGCCCACCAGCGCGACCGGCCGGGCCAGTTCCGCCGCGATGGCGCGGATGTCGTCGGCCAGCACGCCTGCCGTGTAGTCGGCATCCGGTGCCCAGCCGCTCTCGCCGTGGCCGCGCATGTCGAGGTTCACGGCCAGGAACCCGTCCTGGGCCAGCGCATCCACGGTCTCGCCCCACGAATGCCGGGTCTGCCCGCCACCGTGGATCAGGATCACCGCGGGCCCGTCCGGCGGGCCGGCCACGTCGGCGACCAGGCGGACGCCCCCGGCGCCGGCGAAATGGCGGACCTCCATACGCACACTCCCGTCCTCTTTTCGCCTAATGACTTTAGATTACGGGATACGCCGACGCCACACCCTGAAGGTACATTCGCACCGCGTGCTCCGCGATCTCCTCGCGGCCCATCCGGCTCGCGGCGACGGCTTTCGCCAGGCCGGGCCAGCGTTCGTCGTCGATCTCGGTGGGCGGGTTTTCCCTGCCCTGCACGAAATCGTCCGCGTCGGCGAACGCGATCCCGAAGACGGATTTCTCCAGTCCGCGCATGATGGCGTACCGCGCTTCGGCGGGGATGCCGATGCGCTCGAGGATCTGCGCGCCACGCTCGTGCGAAGGCATCACCGAAGTGGCGGGAAAATGCGAGTACAACAGCTGCACCGCTTTCGGGTGCGCCATGATGTGCCGGTAGGTGCGCATCGACAGCTCGACGAACCAGTCCTGCCAGTTCACCGGTTGCGGGTCGCTGCCGAGCGGGATGTCCGAAAGCCACTCGCGCGCCGCCTCGGCCAGCAGGTCCGAGCGGTTCGCGAAATGGTGGTACAGCGACGGGCTTTTCACCCCGAGGTGCCGCGCGAGCTTCTCCAGGCTGAACCCGTCGATCCCTTCGACGTCGATGATCCGCAGTGCGGCGCGCACTGCCAGACGCCTCGAGATCAGCGGTTGCTTCGGCCTGGGCACCTGCGCATGTTAACCGGCGGAATCGGCGCGGGCCGCCCCGATGATCGTCGAAAGGACGCGGACGGCCTCCGCGGAATCGTTCCGCCAGGCGTGCCGGGTGCCGTTGACCACGACGAGGTCACCCGCTGTCAGCGCGACCTCGCCGTCGTCGAGTTCGAGGACGACGGACCCGGACAGCACGAGGTTGACGTCCACCGAATCCGTGACGTGGAAGCCCGGCCGCTCGCCGTTCTCCGCCTCGCCGTTCTCCGCCTCGCCGTTCTCCGCCTCGTCGTTCTCCGGCCGTTCGCCCGTCGCGCCCGGGGGCACCGTCCAGGTCAGCACCCACACGCCACCGGGCGGCGGGAAGGACATCGCGGGCGGCGCTTCTCCGCCGGCGGGCACCGTGGGCGGAGAATCTGCGCGCCACAGGTGTTCGAGGTCCATGCTCCCGAACGAGGTGGTGCCGACGACGTCGTCCGACTGGACGTACGACCGGCCGTCGGGCTTCTCCGCGGTGATGACCTTGCGCATCTGGCTCCTCTCAACATACGCGAAAACGAGCGAGCCCGCCTCGCGCACGGGCCTCGCGGGCCCTCGCGGGCTTGAAGACCGCAGGTCCGGGCGATCGTCGGAAAACGCGACGTACGCCGTTTCTCCTTACTCAGCCCCGGTTCTGCGCCCGGCCGCGCTCGATGATGTCCTCGCGGCGGCGCTCGACGTCCGCGCTTCCGGGTGCGGCGGCGAGCCATTCGCGGGCGGTGGCGGCCTCCACGCGGTCGCCGTCGCCGACGAGTTCCGACTCCAGCCGCCGATAGGAGCCGAGCAGCGTTCGCACCGCCGCCTGGTCGTTGCCCGCGATCGTCGCGGCCACGCGGAGCGCGGCCGGCAGCAACTCGTCGTGCGGAACGACGTCCGTCACCAGCCCCGCACGCAAGGCCTGATCCGCCGAAAGGAAATCGCCGGTCAAACTCATCCGCCGGGCCAGCCCGGGGCCGACCGCCAGCGGCAGCAGCACCGAAAGCCGCCAGCCCGGCAGCACCCCGACCCGCGCGTGCGTGTCGGCGAAGCGCGCCTTCTCCGAGGCGATAAGGATGTCGCAGTTTAGCGCGATTTCGAGGCCACCCGTCACGGCGGCCCCGTTGATCGCCCCGATCAGCGGGGTACGCAACGGCTCACCCCACGGCGGCCGCGACTGGGTGCGGTCGACCGCTTCTTCCAGCGGACCTCCCCCGGACAGCTCCCGCAGGTCGAGCCCCGCGCAGAACACCGGGTCCGCACCGGTCAGCACGATCGCCGCGACGTCCTCCGTACCGTCCAAATCGGCCAGTGCCGCCCGGAGTTCCCGCAGCAGTACGGAATCGATCGCGTTGCGGACATCGGGCCGGTTCAACGTGACGACGGCCGTGCCGTCGCCCGTCGTCTCCACCAGAACGGGAGCGGTCACGGGAACTCCTTGTGCGGTAAGGCGGTCTGCTTCTCCCACCGACCATATCCGCCGCGGAAGAACACCAGGGGGTGATCTGCGACAGCATCGAGCGCGGTCACCCGGCCCAGTGCCAGGTAGTGATCGCCGGTCTCATGCACGGATTCCCACGCGCAGTCGATCCACGCCAGCACCCCGTCGAGCACCGGAGCGCCCGACGGCGCGTCGCTCCAGCCGACGTCCGCGAACTTGTCCGCGCCGCTGGTGGCGAAAACACGGCAGAGGTCCTCCTGTCCGGCGCTGAGCACGTTGACGCAGAAGGACTTCGCCGCCCGGATCCGCGGGAAGCTGCTCGACGCCTTCGCCGGCAGGAACCCGACGAGCGGCGGATTCAGCGACACCGACGTGAACGAGCCGATCGCCATCCCCGCCGGGGATCCGTCCTCCCCGATCGCGGTCACGACGCACACCCCGGTCGGAAAGTGCCCGAGCACTTCCCGGAACCGGGCGGCCTCCACACTCACGTCGGTTTCCGCGACGGCGTGAACACCAGCGGGAGCGACTCCACGCCACGGACCTGGCTGTGGTGGAACGACGGTTCGGCGCCCGGCGCGAGCGCGTAGTCCGGCATCCGGCGGTGGATTTCCTCGAGCGCGATCCGCAGCTCCAAGCGCGCCAGGTGCGAGCCGACGCAGCGGTGCACGCCGGCACCGAAAGCCAAGTGCCGGTTGACCTCGCGGTCGAGGCGCATTTCGTGCGGGCAGGCGAACTCCCGGCCGTCCCGGCCCGCCGCCGACGACATCACCAGCACCATGTCGCCCGGTTCCATCGTGACCCCGCGCAGCTGCACTCGCTGCTTGACCACCCGCCCGATGGCGACCGGGGCGTCCAACCGCAGCAGCTCCTCAGCGGCGGGACCGGCGAGCGCGGGATCGGCCAGCAGCGCGTCCCGCTGGGCGGGATTACGGATGAAATGCAGCATCCCGAACGAGAGCACCCCGCGAACGGTGTGCAGGCCGCCGATCATCAGCAGCCACAGCAGCCGGTGCAACTCGTCGTCGGTCAGGCGTCGTTCGCCGGCGTACTGGGCGTCGAACAGCACCGACATCACGTCCTCGGACCGCGGTTCCCCGCGCCGGGCGACCATCTTCCCGAAGTACTCGAACACCGCCGTGTTCGCGGCCTGCCGGACTGCCGTGTCCTGCTCAGGGGTGCCGTCGGGTTTTCCGACGAGCAGATCGTTGGTCCATTTCTCGAACTTCGGCGCGTCCTCCGACGGCCAGCCCATCAGCGACACGAAGGTCGCGCTCGTGATCGGATGGGCGAACTCCGCGGCGAAATCGCATTCACCCCGTTCGGCGAACCCGTCGATCAGCTCGGTCGCCCGCGCGCGGATCGGATCTTCGAGCGCCTTCATCCGCCGCGGGCTGAACACCCTGTTGAGGATGTCGCGGTAGTTCTTGTGCTCCGGCGGGTCGATCTCGACCGGGATCGCCTGGTCCGTGGTCAGCCGCGGCACCTGGTCCTGCGTGCTCGAGAACACCTCCCAGTTCCGCAGCACGTCGTGGGCGTCGTCGTAACGGGTGATGATCCAGTAGCCGCCGTGCAGCGGTGAGTACGCCACCGGCGTCTTCTCCTGCAGTTCGGCCAGGCGTTCGTGCGGCACGGCCAGCGCCGGATCGGTGATGTCGAAATCGACGACGAGCTCGGGCGGGATTTCGTCAGTGCGTGCGGGCATCGGTGATCTCCTTTTCGGTCGGGGAAGCCGGGGCGCCGTCGCAGACACCGGTACGCGGAACGGCCACAGTGAGCACGCACGCGAGCACCCCGGCGACGGCGAACAGCAGGAATGCCGTGGAGGCGGAGAAACCGGCACCGATGACGGCACCGATGATCAGCGGCCCGCACACCCCGCCGAGCCGGCCGATGCCGACATCCCAGCCGAGCGCGGTGCCCCGGGCGCTCGCGGGGTAATAGATCCCGGCGAAACCGGAGACGGCGGTCTGCGCCGTGCAGAACACCCCGACCCCGAACACGAGCAGCACGATCGCGAACGCGGGCAAGCGCAATACCAGGAAAATCGCCGCCAGCCCGCAGATGAAGAACGACAGCCCGATCACCTTGCGTGGGCTGAACCGCTCGGCCAGCGCGGTGACGCCGAGCATTCCGACGACGTCACCCAGGTAGAAGGCGAGCAGGAAACTCAGCCCCGAAGCGAACCCGTAGCCGTTGGCCACCAGGATCTGCGGCAGCCACGTGGTCATCCCGTAGGAGATCATCAGTCCGCAGAAGGTGATGAGCGGGAACAGCAGGGAAGCCAGGCGGAAACCCGGCCGGAAGAGCTGGCGGATCGCTTCGGTGCGGTTCACCCGCGTGCGGGTGCGGCCGCGGTTCGCGAGGTACGTCGTCGATTCGGGCAGCAGGAAGAAGACCACGGGGAACAGGACCAGCGCGAGGATTCCGCCGAACGCGAACACCGAACGCCAGCCGAAAGCCGGGATCAGGACGAGTGCCAGCAGCGCGCCGACGATCCCGCCGATCGGGAAGCCCAGCTGGATGAACCCGTTGAAGAACTGTTTCCGTTGCGGGGGAACGTAGTCCTGGGTCAACGCGATCGTGCTGGGCAGCGCGCCGCCGAAGCCGAGACCGGCCACGAACCGGAAGACACCGAACAGCTCCGCGTTGGGGGCGACGGCACAGAGGACGGTGAAGACCGAGAAACTCGCGACGCAGGCGAGGATCACCGGCCGTCTGCCGACGATGTCGGCGAGGCTGCCGGAAACCGCGGCGCCGATGAGCATCCCGAGCAGCGACAGGCTGCCGACCAGCCCGATCATCGCGGAGTCGAGCCCCCACTGGTGCGATTTCACGAGCGAGGGCACGGCGGTGCCGTACATCGTCAGGTCGAGTCCATCGAGGACAGTGACTGCGAGACAGAGCCAGACGACGCCGAGTGCGCCGCGTGTGGTGGTGGGGCGTGCGAACAACGTCATTGTCGTTCCTTTTTTCGCCGTTTCGGGGATCAGGAGAGGCGGCGCCAGGTGAGCTCGTCCCACATACGGCGCCCGGACCGGGTGGTGCGTTCTTCGGTGGCCAGGACCAGCCGGTCCTGCTCCCACCGCACCCTGCGCACCAGATCGGTGCCGGGATGTTCGGGGTAGAGCGAAATATCCAGGTGGTGCACGACCTTCTCGCCCTCCAGCGAGAACCGGCCGCCGTAGCCGACGAAACCGAACGCGGCGGCACCTCGTTCTGCGTCGTCGGCGGTGAGGAATTCGGCTCCGGCGGGCCATTCGCGGTCACGGCGCATGAGCAGCGCCGTGACCCGGCCGTCCGGGGAGTAGCTGATCTTGCCGACCGGCTCCGGCCCGAGGACCTGGCCGATCGGGTTCCCGTCGACGATCCGGACGAAATCGACCAGATCCCAGGTGCCGTACAGGTCCTCGGGCTCGGTCACAGGGTCGCCTCCGTGCCCAGCAGCGCGGTGGACACCACCGGGTCGCCAGGGCCGCCGGTCATCAGCGACAGCGCGGCATCGGGCACCTGGTTGCACGACGTGCCGCGCACCTGGCGCACGGCCTCGTTCACCAGGCTCATCCCGTGGATGAACCCTTCGGCGAGGTTGCCGCCGGAGGTGTTGACCGGCAGCTTTCCCTTGGGCGCTATGAGGTTGTCGAAGGTGATGAAATCGCCGGCGCTCTCCAGCGTGCAGAACCCGTGCTCGATCAGCGCGGACACGCCCATGCCGGTCATGTTCTCGTAGATCTGCGCGACGTCGACGTCGCCGGGCCCGTACCCGGTCTCCTTCCACAGCCGGTCCGCGACGCCCTGGAACCCCGCGGACCAGTACGGGCTCTGGTTCTCCTCGATCATGCCCCAGCCTTTGACGGCCCCGGTGGGCGCGCCGAGGAGATACGCGGGCGGCTGCGCGAGATCCTTGGCCCGTTCCGCGGACACGAGGATCACCGCGGCACCGGCGTCGTTCTCCCGCGAACAGTCGAACAGGTGATACGGCTCGGAAACCCACCGTGACTCGTCGTAGCTTTCGGCATCCAACTGGGTGTCGCGGCCGATCGCGCGGGGTTGTTCCGCGCGTGGTGGTAGGACGCCAAAGCCATGTCCCGCAACGTCCGCGCGGGCACACCCTCGGCCTCGATCAGCCGCGTGGTGCGGAGCGCGCACATCTGCGCCGGCGCGTCGAGCCCGTTGACCAGGTGTTGCGCCGCGGTGTCGTCCTGAGCGACGTCCACCCGCAGCCGTTGGCCGCCCTTCTCCGACATCGCCCGGTAGACGGCGACGACGTTGGCCTGCCCGGTCACGATCGCGCTCGCGGCGGGCCCGAGAGCGCCGGGGATTCCGCCGCCGTGGGTCCACACGAGGGCGCCGAAGCGCAGTTCCTTCGTGCCCAGCGCGGGCATCATCCGCTGGCCGTCGTTGCGCTCGGAGCCATACGACACGAACCCGTCCACTTCGGACGGATCGAGCCCGGCGTCATCGCAGGCGGACACGATCGCCCGCAAGGCCAGTTCCAGCGCCGGTTTCCCGGACGTGCCCCGTTTGTAGTACGGCGTCTGGCCGATGCCGGCCACCGCCGTGGTGCCTCGCAGAGCCGTGTTCACGATTTCGCCTCCAGTGCCCAGCGAAGCGCCGGATAGCCCTTGGACTTCGGGGACGGCGGGTCGATGTGCCCACGCACCGGCGCCCCGATCTTCAGGCCGTCTTCGGGCCCGTCGAGCACCCCGATCACGCGGACGCGCCCGGCCCCGGGCAGTTCGGCGACCACCACGACGTACGGCACGTCCTCCGCGCGTTCGCGGGTCCGGTCGAACGCGTACCAGCTGCGCGTCCACGAGTAGACGGTGCCCGCCGGTTCCACGAGCACCCATTCCTGGTCCCACGAACCGCAGTCCCCGCACCGGAAGTGCGCCGGCCAGATCCAGCGCGCGCACCCGGCGCAGCGCGGGAGCCGGAACTGCCCGTCTTCGAGGAACTCCCAGTACTTCTCATCGGCGTTGATGCCACCGGAGATCCGGTGCGCCTGGAAGCTGTAACCCACGGTGTTCTCCTTCAGCCCCAGTGCCGCGGGTCGTCGAGCGCGCGCCGCAGCCAGTGGTGGAAGTGCTGGTTTGCGACCTCGTTGCGGCCGAACAGCAACGGCCGCAGGTCGGTGTTCGACACCGCTTGCTGCAGGGCCCGGTTGACGACCAGGTCCTCGTCACGCAGCACGGCCATCAGGATGTTCCAGTTCTTGTCCCAGCGCGCCTTCTGCTCGTCGGTGACGGCGGGCTCGCGGATCAAGATGCGCATCTGCATCCGGGTGCCCACCGCCTTCCCCGGCGCGGGCACGAAGTTGAGCACCTCCAGGTGATCGGGCTGACGAAGGATGCTCATGTTCGGCATGATGAAGTGCGCGATCGTGATGTGCCGGTTTATGTCCACTTCGGACGGATCCCGATCGCGCACCTTGTCGATGCTCTTGCGCGCGGACACCACCCGCCCGTGCCGCCCCATCTGCCGCCAGTCCTGCACGTTGTTGTAGAAGTACGGCGCGACGGTGTTCGCGTGGGTGGCGGTGATGTGGTAGCCGTCGAGGAAGGCGTCCATCAGCACCTTCCAATTGATGTCCTCGTCGAAGTTCCCCGTGGTGTAACAGGTGTAGGCGTCCAGCTCGAACGCGGTGAGCGCGTCGTCCAGCTCGGGGCCGAGCCACTCCGCCACGTCGATCTTCACGTCCCCGGCCGCGGAGTCCACCACCCAGACGAACCCGTGCCGCTGCTCGACCGGCACCTCCAGCAGGTTGAGGCAGCTCTTGTCGACCGAGCCGAACGTCTGTTCCTGCGCGATCGCCCGCAGCTTCCCGTCACCGGCGAACGTCCAGCCGTGGTAGCCGCAGCTGAAGAACCGCCGCGAACCGGCGTCGTCCATCACCAGTCGCGCGCCGCGGTGCCGGCAGACGTTGACGAACCCGCGGATCTCCCCGTCGGGCTGGCGCACCAGCACGACCTCGTTGTTCGGCAGCCGCACCGTCAGGAAGTCTTGCGGGTTCGGCAGTTCCGACCCGTGCGCGGCGAGGATCGGCACGTGGCCGAAGATCTCCGCGCGCTCCCGCCGGGCGAGCTCGGGATCGGAGTAGACGCGGGGATCCACTTCGAGGACCTCGTCGGCGAGGTCGGTGGTCCGGTTCTCGATGTGGTCGAACATCGCCCGCGCGAACCCGGCCTTCTGCGCGGCGTCATACGGCAATTCGGTGAACACCATTGAACAGACCTCCTCCTTGAGGTTCAGCCGGTGTTACAACTGCAGGCTTTTGATCTCGACGAACTCCGCCAAGCCGAACGCCCCGCCTTCCCGTCCCAGGCCGGACTGCTTGTAGCCGCCGAAGGGCGCGGCGCCGTTGAACTTGCCGCCGTTGACCTCGATCTGCGTGGCCCGCAGCCGCCGGGCGACACGCTGGGCGCGCTCGTCGTCGGCCGACCAGACGGCGCCGGCGAGGCCGTACTGGGTGTCGTTGGCGATAGCGACGGCCTCGGCTTCGGTGTCGTAGGCGATGATCGACAGCACCGGGCCGAAGATCTCTTCCTGCGCGATCCGCGCCTGCGGGTCCACGTCGGAAAAGACGACGGGCTCCACGAAGTACCCGCGTGGGTTGCGTTTCGACGGCTCCGCCGAACCCGTGAGCAGCCGCGCGCCGTCCTCGATCCCCTGACGGACGTACCCGAGCACGCGGTCGCGCTGGCTGGCGTTGACCATCGGGCCGAGCCTCGTCCCGTCGTCCGTGGGGTCGCCGGGCACGTACTTCGCCGCGGCGGACGCGGCCAGTTCCTCGGCCTCGGCGAGCTTCGACCTCGGCACGAGCATCCTGGTCTGGGCGTTGCAGCTCTGGCCGCCGTTGAGGTAGCTCGCACGCACGGTGTGCGGGACGGCCACGCTCAGGTCGGCGTCGTCCAATACGACGCTCGCGCTCTTGCCGCCGAGTTCGAGCGCGACGCGCTTCACCGTCGGCGCCGCGAGCTCGAGGATCCGCCTGCCGACGACGGTGGAGCCGGTGAAGCTCACCATGTCCACGTCGGGGTGCCGCGCCAGCGCTTCGCCGACGACCGGCCCGTAGCCGTGCACGAGGTTGAACACCCCGGGCGGGAACCCGACCGCGTCGATCGACCGCGCGAGCGCGATGGCCGTCAACGGCGCGACCTCGCTGGCCTTCACCACGACCGTGCAGCCGGCGGACAGCGCGGCGCCGATCTTCGCGGTGATCTGGTGCAGCGGATAGTTCCAGGGCGTGATGGCGCCGACCACGCCGATGGGCTCGCGGATGATCAGCGAGTTGCGCAGCTTCTCCTCCCACGCGAACTCGGTCGCGGCCGCGCTCGCCTCCCGGAGGTCGACGATGCCGAGGCCCACCTGCGCCCACCGGGCGACCCGGCGCGGCGTGCCGACCTCGGAGACGAGGATGTCGGTGATCTCGTCCTGCCGTCGTTCCAGTTCGTCGGCGAGGCGGGCGACGAGCTTGGCGCGTTCACCCGGTCCGGTTTCCGCCCAGCCTTCGAAGGCGCGGCGCGCGGCGTGGACCGCGCGGTCGACGTCCTCGGACGTACCGGCGGGCACGTCGCCGACGGGTTCCTCGGTGGCCGGGTTGAGCACGGTGACCCGCTCCGTGCCGGTGGAAGACGTCCAGGCGCCGTCGAGATAGAGATCTGCAGTCACGGTTGGGGAACTCCCCTCGAAGAAAATGTGCGAATTTACCTTATGAGTGTAGAAACAATTCTGTCAACACATGACCGGGAAGATCCGGCATACTGTCCGCATGCCACGCCCCGCACAGCCCATCCTCAGCTACGACGGGATCGTCGAGTCCGCGCTCGCGATGATCGACGCGGACGGGCTCGAGTCGTTCAGCGTCAAGGCGCTGGCGCGGGCGATGAACGTGCGCGGCCCGTCGCTGTACTACTACTTCTCGGACAAGGCCGCCATCCTGGAGGCCGTGGCACGACGGATCGTGCAGCGGACACCACGACCGCGCGACCGCGCGCCGGAGCACTGGATCGAGTACTTCGTGACGCAGAGCCTGAACTTCCGGCGCACGATCCTGCGGCACGCCAACGCCGCGCCGGTGCTGCAGGAGTTCATGCCGAGGGACGTGTTCGGCCCGATCTACGAGATCTCCGCCCGGTTCCTCACCGAAGCCGGGATCCCGGAGCACCAGCAGGTGCTGATCATCGAAGGACTGGACCGGTTCACCTTCGGCGCCGCGCTCACCGAGGCGATGAAGCCGCCCGCGGACCGCAAGGACATCTTCCCGCACGTCGATCCGCTGCTGCAGCCCTCGCTCTCGCATTCGGTCAGTGCCAACGAACTCACCCCCGAGGAGCTGTGGGCGGAGTCGATCCGGACGTTCCTGCGCGGCATCGCGGGTGACGGCCCTTCTGGCCATTGACACGCTCTATCTACCGCCGTAAGGTAAATAAAGCAATTCTTCTTGCCCTTTCCGGCTGATTTCTCCGTCAACGAAGACAGGAGTGCGGGCGCGATGCAGCGGTCATGTTCGGAAAACGCTCCCCTGATCACCGACGGCGTACGCTGGTGGGCCCGTAACACCCCGGGCCAGGCGGCGCTCGTCTTCGACGGCCACGACGAGGTCTCCTACGAGACCCTCGATCGCTGGACCGACAACGCCGCCGCCAGGATCGCCGAACTGGGCGTACGCCCCGGCGACCGGGTGGGACTGATCGGCGCGAACAGCCTGGAATGGATAGCCGCCGGCATCGGCGCGCTCAAGCTGGGCGCCGTCGCCGTCCCGTTCAACAACCGTTTCGTCGCGCACGAGCTGCGACACCTGATCGAGGACGCCGAGCCGGTGGTCGTCATCGCCGACGACGGCGCGGCACCCCAGGTCACGGAGGCCGGCGGACGGGTCGTCGCGATGGAGGACTTCGCCTCGCTGCGAACCGCCGAGCACGTTCCACTCCAGCCGCCGGAGCTGTCGCCCGACGACATCACGATCATCGTGTACACCAGCGGCACCACGTCGAAGCCCAAGGGCGTCACGCTTTCCCACCGCAGCGCGGTCAGCTTCATGACCGAGTTCGGCTTCACCGAGCCCGCGCTGCGCCCCGGCGGCCGCATGGTCTTCGCGCTGTCGATGTCGGGAATGCCCGGGCTGCCCTGGCACGTGATGATGTCGCTGACGCGCGGCATGACCCTGTACTACGAGCGCGGGTTCGACGCGAAGACGATGTTGCGGCGGCTCACCCACGATCGCGTCGAGGTGATGTGCGGGGTGCCCTTGGTGTTCGAGCAGATCTCCGCGCTGCCTGAGTATGCCGACGCGGACCTGTCCTCGCTTCAGCTCGCCACCGTGGCCGGGGCCCGCGTCTCGCCGACCAACCTGAAAACGTGGCTGGACAAGGGGGTCGTGCTCCGCCAGTCCTACGGTATGACCGAACTGCACGGATTGTCCTCGATCAACCCGGCCGAGGAAGCGCTGCGGCATCCGGAGGCGATCGGCCGCGGTTCGGTGTTCACCCCGCACCGCGTCGTCCGGCCCGACGGCACCGACTGCGCTCCCGGCGAGGAGGGCGAGATCGTGGCGCGCGGGCCGTCGATCACGCCCGGCTACTGGCGCAACCCCGAAGCGACGGCCGTCGCGATTCGCGACGGCTGGTTCCACACCGGGGACCTGGGCGTGGCGGACGAAACCGGGCTGATCCGGATGGTCGACCGGATGAAGGACCTGATCATCTCGGGCGGCTACAACATTGCGCCCTCGGAGATCGAGAACGTGCTGGGCGAACTGCCCGGCGTGGCCGAGGTGTGCGTGATCCCGGTCCGCGACACGAAGTTCGGCGAGACGCCCGCCGCGGTGGTCCACCTCGAAAGGCCGGTCGCCGTCGAGGAAATCATCGAGCACTGCAACGCCCGCCTCGCGGGCTACAAGGTTCCCCGCTACGTCGTGCGCACCGAGCAGCCGCTGCCGAGGATGGCCAGCGGCAAGATCGCGCGGCGCGAGATCCGGCGGGAGTACGCCGATATCCCCGATACTCACCCGAAGGTGCGATGACGATGAGGTCGAAAGCCGCTCTGCTGCGAGAAGTCCCCGGTAAATGGGAAGTCACCGACGTCGAAATAGACGACCCCCGCGAACGCGAAGTCCTCGTGCACTTCCACGCCACGGGTCTGTGCCATTCCGACGACCACCACGCCACCGGCGACGACAACACCCAGCACCTGCCCTACTGCGGCGGACACGAAGGTGCCGGCGTCGTCGAGGCCGTCGGCCCCGGGGTCACCTTGGTCAAGCCCGGCGATCACGTGGTGACACCGTTCATCCCGGGCTGCGGGCGCTGCCGGTGGTGCGCGAGCGGCAGGCAGAACCTGTGCGACCTCGGCGCGCTGATCCCGGCCGGCGCCCAGCTCGACGGCACCTACCGGATGCACGTCGACGGAAACGACGTCGCCCAGGCGGCGTTCGTGGGCACGTTCTCCGAGTGGAGTGTCGTGCCCGAACTGTGCTGCGTGCCCATCCCCCAGGACATCCCGTTGCTGACGGCGGCGCTCATCGGCTGCGGCGTACCCACCGGCTGGGGGTCCGCGGTGAACGGCGGGCAGGTCAAACCCGGCGACGTCGTGATCGTGATGGGCACCGGCGGCGTCGGTATGAACGCCGTCCAAGGAGCGAGCCACGCCGGCGCGGCGCGCGTCATCGCGGCGGATCCCATCGAGTTCCGGCGCACCAGCGCGCTGAAGTTCGGCGCCACCGACGCCGTCGCCGACATCCACGAAGCGACCGAACTGGCGCGGTCACTGACGAACGGGCAGGGCGCGGACGTCGCGATCGTCACCGTCGGAATTCTCGACGGGACGCACGTCGGGCAGGCTTTCGAGGCCATCTGCAAGGGCGGCACCGTGGTGGTGACCGCCATCCCGCCGAAGAACGCGAACTCGATCCCGCTCGACCTCGGGATGCTGCCGAGCTACCAGAAGCGCATCCAGGGCTGTCTCTACGGCGGGATGTCCCCGGTGGAGGCGGTCCCCCGGCTGCTGGGCCTCTACCGCGAGGGCCGACTGAAGCTCGACGAGCTGATCACCCGGACCTTCACCCTCGACGAGATCAACCTCGGCTACGAGGAGATGCACGCCGGCACCACGCTGCGCGGCATCATCTCGTACGTCTGACCGTCCACATTCGACAGAGAGGCCCGGCCCATGACGTTGCGCTTCGGTGTTTTCCTGCCCCCATACCACAATCCCCGCCGTGATCCGACCTCGGCACTGGACCAGGACCTGCGCCACGTCGAGGAGCTGGACCGGCTCGGCTACGCGCAGGTGTGGTTCGGCGAGCACCACAGCGGCGGGTTCGAGTACATCGCGTCACCGGAGCTGATGATCGCCGCCGCGGCGCAGCGGACGGCGCGGATCGAATTGTGCAGCGGCGTGATTTCCCTGCCGTACCACCATCCGCTGATGGTCGCGGACCGGATCGTGCTGCTCGACCACCTGACGCGGGGCCGGGTGCGGATCGGGTTCGGGCCGGGCGCGCTGGTCGCCGACGCACAGATGATGGGGCTGGACTACAACCTCGCCCGGCCGCGGATGGAAGAGGCGCTCGACGCGATCCTGGAGCTGCTCGACTCGCCGGATGCGGTGCACCGCAAGACGGACTGGTTCACTCTCGACGACGCCCGCCTGCAGCTGCAGAGCTACACCCAGCCGCGGGTGCGGCTCGCGGTGGCGGCGGCGATGTCGCCGAACGGGCCGAAACTGGCCGGCCGCTACGGGCTCGGCCTGCTCTCGGTCGGCGGCACGTCGGCCAAGGCCGCCGAGCTACTCGAGCAGACCTGGGACATCACCACGGTCGAGGCTCGCAAGACCGGCCAGACCGTTGACCGCGCGGACTGGACGATCGTCGGGAACGTGCACCTCGCGGAAACCGAAGAGCAGGCGATCGAGGACACCCGCTACGGCCTGCGCGAGTTCCTCGACTACCGGCACGTCACCTCGCCGATGAAGATGATCGCGCCCGGCGAGGAGGTCTCCCACGAGGAGCTGGTGCACCGCGTCAACGAGTCCGGGTTCGGTTGCATCGGCGGCCCCGAGCGCGTCACGGAGTACATCCAGAGCATTGTGGACCGCACCGGCGGGTTCGGGACCTTCCTGCTGACCGCGCACGACTGGGCCGATCCGGCGGCCACTTCGCACATGTACGAACTGGTCGCGAGCGACGTCATGCCGCGGTTCACCGGAGCGACGGCGGCACTGCACCGCTCCTACGCCTGGACCAAGGAGCGCAAGGAAGGCTTCAACGAGCGCTTCGACACCGGGATCCGCAAGGCCACCGAGTCCTACCGCCGGTGACTTGCCTCTGGCTGACCTCCCCGTTAACCTAAAGCGCTTAGTTTTATCGCACCGGGAGGCCCGCAATGGCGCACGTAGTCACCCAGCCCTGTTGCAACGATGCCAGTTGCGTGCCGGTATGCCCAGTCAACTGTATCCACCCGACGCCGGACGAGCCGGATTACGCGCGCAGCGAAATGCTCTACATCGACCCGGAGACATGCATCGACTGCGGCGCCTGCATCGACGTCTGCCCGGTCGAGGCCATCGTGCCCGACTACGACCTCACCGACGCGAACCTGCGGTTCACCGAGATCAACGCGCGCTACTTCGACGAACCCGGGCGCCGCGACTACCCGCCGACGCCCGTCGAACCCGCCAACCCGAAGATCGAGACGACCGAGCCGGGCCCGCTCCGCGTCGCGATCGTCGGTTCGGGTCCTGCCGCCTGTTACGCGGCGGAGGAACTGCTCACGCGCCGCGGGCTCGAGGTCGAAGTGCACATGTTCGAGCGGCTGCCCGTGCCGTGGGGGCTCGTGCGGTTCGGCGTCGCGCCGGACCACCAGAGCACCAAGGCCGTGACGAAGTCCTTCGGCCGCACCATCACGCGCAAGGGCCTGCACCTGCACCTCAACGTGGAGGTCGGCACGCACGTCACGCACGAAGAGCTGCTCGCGTCGCACCACGCGGTGCTTTACGCGGTCGGCGCGCCTCGCGACCGGCGGCTCGGCGTGCCCGGGGAAGACCTGCCGGGCAGCCACGCCGCGACCGAGTTCGTCGCCTGGTACAACGGCCATCCCGATTTCGCCGACGCGAGTTTCGACCTGTCCGCGGAGCGTGCGGTCGTCGTCGGAAATGGCAACGTCGCCCTGGACGTGGCACGGGTACTGGCCGGTGACGTCGACGAACTCGCCCGCACGGACATCGCCGACCACGCGCTGGAAGCACTTTCCGCGAGCCGGATCCAGGAGGTCGTCGTGCTCGGCAGGCGGGGCCCGCGGGACGCCGCATACACCGTGCCGGAGCTGCTGGGCCTGTCCACATTCGACATCGCGGTCGAAGGCGCCGATCCCTCGGGTAGCCTCAAGGCCGAGCTCCTGCGTGAACTCGCCGACCGGCCCACCCGGGGCGGGAAGCGGATCGTGCTGCGCTATCTCGCGTCGCCGATCGAAATTTTGGGCCAGGACAAGGTCTCCGGGCTCCGCGTCGGAAAAAACGACGTCGTCGACGGGCAGGCCGTGGCCACCGGCGAGACCGAGGATCTCGACTGCGGCCTCGTGTTGCGCTCGATCGGTTACCGTGGCGCGCCGTTGCCGGGACTGCCGTTCGACGAGGCACGCGGCGTCGTGCCGAACGACGGCGGCCGGGTGGCGGCCGGGGTTTACGCGGCGGGCTGGATCAAACGCGGCCCGTCCGGGGTCATCGGCACCAACAAGAAATGCGCCGAGGACACGGTGGCCGCACTGCTGGAGGACTACCTGAACGGCAAGCTGTCCCGGCCGTCCGCTGACGCCGCCGCGGTGCGGGAGCTGGTCGAACGCCGCCAGCCGCTCGCGCTGGAGCACGGCGGCTGGCGGGCGATCGACACCCACGAGCGGGAGGCCGGGCGGGCCCAGGGCCGCCCGCGCGTCAAACTCGTCGACGTACGGGCGATGCTGGACGTCGCGGTCAGGACTCCGGGGTGAACACCACGGGCAGCGCGGCGACCCCACGCACCTGACTGGGGTGCGAGATCGACGGCTTGCCGGAGTCCACACGAAGATCGGGCAGCCTCCGGTACAGCTCCTCGAACGCGATGGTCAGCTCGACGCGGGCCAGGTGCGAGCCGAGGCAGCGGTGCGGGCCCGAGCCGAAGGACATGTGCCGGTTCGGCGTGCGGTGCAGGTCGAGCACGCCGGGGTCCTCGAACTCCGCCGCGTCGCGGTTCGCGCCGGCCAGCACGAGCAGCAACTGGTCGCCTTCTCGCAGCCGGAGTCCGCCGAGCTCCGTGTCCTTCGTGACGCGGCGCCCCGGCGACACGGCGGCCTCGATCCGGAGGATTTCCTCGACGGCTGTGGGAATGATGTCCGGGTTGCCGACCAGTTCCTGCCGCTTTTCCGGATGGTCGGACAGGTGCATGACGCCCCACGCGAGCGAGCCCTGAACGGTGTGCAACCCGGCGATGAGGAGCAGGAAGAACATGTTGGACAGCTCTTCGTCGGTGAGCGCCCGCTTCCCGTCCTCGAACTCGACCGGGGTGTCGATGATCGCCTTCGTGATGTCGTCCGCGTCGGGGCGGGACCGGCGGTCCGCGATCACGTTCCCGAAATAGCCGAAGATCTGTTGCGCGGCCTCGGCGCGAACCTTGACGTTCTCCTCTTCACTGAGGCCCGGCTTGCCCTGCAACGTAATGTCGGTCATCTCGGTGAACATCGGCGCGTCCTCGACCGGCCAGCCCATCAGGGCAAGGAACACGCGCGCGGGCATCTCGTGGGCGAACTCGGAGATGTACTCGGCCTCGCCCCGCGCGGCGAACCCGTCGATGAGTTCGTTGACGATTTCCCGGATGCGCGGTGCCAGCGCCTTCATCCGGTTCGGGTTGAACAGCGGCTGCAGCGCGTGGCGGTACGCGGTGTGCTCGGGCGGGTCGACCTCCAGCGGGAGGAACTTGCCGGCCCCGTGCGGGATCAAGTTGTTGGGAAAACTGGAAAAAGTGGCCGGATCGCGCAGGACGTCGTGGATCTCCTGGTAGCGCGTGACGATCCAGTGCCCCCCGTAGCGCTCGGAGTACACGAGCGGCCCGCGCGCCGACAGCTCGGCGACCCGGTCGTTGACCTGGTCGGCCGGGGTGCACAGCGCGGGATCGTAGATGTCGAAATCCACGCGCAGGTGCTGGGGAATTTCGTCCAGGGTGCTGGTCATGGGGCAAGTGCTCCCATCGTCGTTGACAGAGGCTTGCTTCGGTGGGGTTCCCCGGGTTACCTAATGTGCTTAGAATAACTGGGCGGCGATCGGTGTCAACCGGAACGGTTTCGCTTCCTCACTCGGAGAGGTCAATGATGATCAGTAACGAGAAGCTCCTCATCGACGGCGACTGGGTCCGTCCTCGTTCTTCCGGCCGGATCCCGGTCGTCTCCCCTTCGACGGAAGAGGTCATCGGGGAGGTGCCCGACGCCGGTGCCGAGGACGTGGACGCCGCCGCGCGGGCGGCACGGCGATCGTTCAGCGAAGGCACCTGGCGGCGGATGAGCGCCGACGAACGTGCCGACATCCTCGACGCGGCATTGCGCCTGCTGGAACCGAAACTGGACGAGATCGGCCGGCTCGTCACCGCGCAGATGGGCCTGCCGTCCTCGATCGCCAAGGTGCAGATCCCGGGCGCGCTGGAGACCGGCCGCTACTTCCTGGGACTGGCCCGCGCCGAACCGACGGCCGAAGTGCGCCGCGGGCAGACGAACGCCGCGGTGGTCAAGGAGCCAGTGGGCGTCGTCGCGTCGATCGCGCCCTGGAACGGGCCGTTCAACATGGCGGTCGCGAAGATCTTCCCGGCGCTGGCGACGGGGTGCAGCGTGGTCTACAAACCAGCACCGGAAACCCCGCTGGACGCGTATTTCATCGCCGACGCGCTGGCCGAAGCCGGGGTGCCCGCAGGCGTCTTCAATTATCTCACCGGCGACCGCGACACGGGCCGCGCGCTCGTGGCGCATCCGGAAGTGGACAAGGTCAGCTTCACCGGGTCGACCGCCGCCGGACGCCAGATCGGCGAGGAGTGCGGGCGCTCGTTCAAGCGGGTGCAACTGGAGCTGGGCGGGAAGTCGGCCGCGATCGTGCTGGAGGACGCGGACCTCACGACCACTATGCAGGGCATCGCGATCGGGTCGTTCTTCAACACTGGGCAGGTGTGCGCCGCTTACAGCCGGATCCTCGTCCCGCGCAGCCGGCACGACGAGGTGGTGGACGCGCTGGTGGCCACCGCGGAGTCGTTCGTGGTCGGCGATCCGTTCGACCCCGCGACGACGATGGGCCCGCTCGTGTCGCGGCGGCAGCGCGACCGCGTCGAGGGCTATCTCGCGGCGGGCGTCGCGGAGGGCGCGAAGGTGCTCACCGGCGGTGGCCGTCCGGAGCATCTGGACAAGGGATTCTTCATTGCTCCCACGGTATTCGGCTCGGCGGAGAACTCGATGCGCATCTGCCGTGAAGAGATCTTCGGCCCGGTCGCCGCGGTGCTGGCCTACGACACGGTCGAGGAGGCGATCGCCATCGCCAACGACTCCGAGTACGGCCTGCACGGCGCCGTGTTCACCACCGACGACGAGAAGGCGCTGGAGGTCGCCCGCGCGGTGCGCACCGGCACGTTCAGCGTCAACTCCTTCACCTACAACATCGAGGCCCCGTTCGGTGGCGTCAAATGCTCCGGCGTCGGCCGCGACACGGGGCACGAAGGGCTGACGGCGTACTACGAACTGAAGACGATCAACCTGACGCCGTCGATGGAAGGCCTTTTCGCCTGAGGTCGCAGCGCACTCTGTTGACGCTGCTTAATCTAGAGCTATAAGGTAACTGCATTCTTCATCTCGTCGATCCCCGGTCACCGTTGTCCGGAGAGAGGAAACCGTCATGGCGAGGCTCGAGGGCAAGGTCGCGATCATCACCGGCGCGGGATCCGGGCTGGGCCGTGAATCGGCGCAGCTCTTCGCGGAAGAGGGCGCCAAGGTCGTGGTGATGGACATCCTCGGCGATCGCGCGGAGGCCACCGTCAAGCTCGTCACCGAGCAGGGCGGCACGGCCATCGCGGTCGAGGCGGACACCACGGCCGAGGCCGATGTGGCCCGGACAGTCGCGACGACATTGGAAAAGTTCGGCAAGCTCGACATCATGTGGGCCAACGCGGGCATCGTCTCCCGCGGCGGCGTGCCCAGCGTGATGGGCGGCGAAGAGCTGGCCTTCGAGGACTTCCCGCTCGAGGACTGGCACAAGGTCATCAGCGTGAACCTGACCGGCCCGTTCCTGTGCGCCAAGCACGCGGTGAAACCCATGCGCGAGAACGGAGGCGGGGCCATCCTCGTCACCTCCTCCGCCGCGTCGATGGCCGCTTACCACAGCATCGCCCCGTATTCGGCCACGAAAGCGGGCGTCAACGGCATGGTGCGCGGGCTTTCCCTCGACCTCGGCAAGTGGGGCATCCGCGTCAACGCCATCGCGCCGACGCACGGGATGTCGCCGAACTTCCTGATGGAGCAAGGCGCCCCGGTCGTCGGCAAGTCCTATGAGGAGGTCGCCGGCCCGTGGGACAAGGGAGTCACCCCGATCCCGCTCAAGCTGGACCGGCCGCCGTCACTGCGCGACAACGCCAAGACGGCGCTGTTCCTGGTCTCCGACGACGCCGCATACACCTCGGGCCAGGTCCTCTCCTCCGCGGACGGCGGCACCCTGGCGCGGGTGTCGATCCCGTTCCCCGAGGACCAGGGCCAGCCGACGCTGTAAGAGGCGAAAATGAGCAAGCACCTGAGCATCGACGAAACCGCCTGCGCGGGGCACGGCATCTGCTACGGCGCCGCGCCCGAGATCATGGACTGCGACGACGAGGGCTACCCCGTTCTGGTCACGGACCCGGTGCCGGAATCGTTGCTGGACAAGGCGGATCACCTCGTCCGGGCCTGCCCGGAACAAGCACTCGAACTGCGGGACTGACACCCGCCGCCGTCACGTCTTTCGCAAGGGAGCGGAAACGATGACTGTTCTCGTCACGGACGGTCTCCAGCAGTGGGCGCGCGAGGCACCGGAGCGGCCCGCGATCGTGTTCGACGGTGACGACGTGGTCACCTACCGCGCGCTCGATCGCTGGACCGACGCCGCCGCCGCTTTCCTGTCCGCCCGCGGGCTTTCCGCGGGCGACAGGATCGGTGTCATCGGGGCGAACAGCCTCGAATGGTGCGTCGCCGCGATCGGCGCGCTCAAGCTCGGCGCGGCCGTGGTGCCGTACAACAACCGGTTCACGCCGGACGAGCTGCGCTACCTCGTGGACGATTCCGAACCACGGCTGGTGCTCGCAGATGAGGCGCACCGCGAACGGATGGCCGCCGGGTTGGCGGGTTCCGCGCTCGAACTCGTCGGGCTGGGCGAGTTCACCGCGCTGCGCGAACTCGCGCCGGAGCCGGTCGCCCGCCCGGAGTCCACTTGGGACGATCCCGCCGTGATCGTCTACACCAGCGGCACCACGTCCAAGCCGAAGGGCGTGGTCTTCAGCCACCGCAGCATGTTCAACTTCATCGCGGACTTCGCGCTGGCGGAACCCGCGTTGCGGCCCGGAGCCCGGATGATCTACGTGCTCTCGATGTCGGGCGCGCCCGGACTCCCCTGGCACGTCCTGCACCCACTTACGCGCGGCGCGTCACTGTTCTACGAAAAGGGTTTCGACGCACCGGTCACGTTGCGACGGCTCACCGAGGAACGCATCCAGATCCTGTGCGGGGTCCCGGTGATCTTCGAACAGCTCGCCGCCCAGCCCGCTTTCGCCGAGGCCGATCTCTCCTCACTGGAGCTGGTCACCATCGCCGGCGCGCGGGCGCCGGTGCCGACGATCAAGGCGTGGCTGGAGAAGGGCGTCCCGCTGCGGCAGGCGTACGGCATGACCGAGCTCGGCGGGATCTCCACGCTCAACCCGGCGGACCAGGCCCTCAACCGTCCCGAGTCGATCGGCCGCGGCACAGTGCTGACCCGCCACCGTGTGGTGCGCCCGGACGGTACGGACTGTGACGCGGGCGAGCCGGGCGAGATCGTCGTGAGCGGCCCGGGGATGACGCCGGGCTACTGGCGCAACGAAAAGGCGACAGCCGACGCGTTGCGCGACGGCTGGTTCCACAGCGGCGACGTCGGAATAAAAGACGACGAGGGCTACATCCGCGTCGTCGACCGGCTCAAGGACATCATCATCACCGGCGGCTACAACGTGGCGCCTTCGGAGATCGAAGCTGTAGTCGACGAGCTGCCCGGCGTGCTCGAGGTCTGCGTGGTCTCGGCGGACGACCCGAAGTTCGGCGAGACGCCGGCGGCCGTCGTCCATTCCGACGGGTCCGTCACCGCCGAGGCGATCCAGGAGCATTGCCGCGCGCGGCTGGCCGGGTACAAGGTGCCGCGCCACGTCGTGCTGCAGGACGAACCGCTGGAACGCATGGCCAGCGGCAAGATCGCGCGCCGCCGGATCCGCGAGGCCCATCCCGAGCTGTCGGCGAAACCGGTCCCCAGCGGATGAAACTCGGCATCCTCGCGGACGCGCACGGCAATCTCGCGGCGTTCGAACGCGCCCTGACCGAACTGGCCGACGAGGCTGACGAGGTGCTGGTGGCCGGGGACGCTTTCTCCGACCACCGGTTCTCGAACGAGATCGTCAAGCTGATCCGGTGCGCGGGCGCGCACTACGTGCTCGGTAACCATGAGCTGTCCTTCCTCTCTCCCGCGAACGCCCGTGCCCGCGAATCGTCGCGCGTTTCGCGCCTTGAACTAGATTTCGTCAGCCGCGCGCCGACCGAGCTACGGGTGCGCCTCGGCGGAATGCGGGTGCTCATGGTGCACGGAAGCCCGTGGCCGCCTTACGGTCGCTACCTCGATCCCGGGAGCCCCGAGTTCGACCACGCCGACGAGCTCGACGCCGACCTGGTCGTGCTCGGCCACACCCATCTCCCCATGGCACGTCGGGTTCGCGGCACGCTTGTGGTCAACCCGGGTTCGGTCGGGATGAGCGACCAGCCCGGGCTCGGCGATTCCGTCGGGTACGCGCTGGCCGACACCGGCTCGGGTGAGGTCTCGTTCCGGACCTTCCCCAACCCGCGGCGTGCTTCCTAAGGAATACCGGCGGCTTCGCGTCGCCAGCGAACGTCTTACTACCAGGGACTCCACACCCGATTTCAAGCACGCCAACCATATCACGCACCACGGACGCACACCCACCTGTTCCCTGGTGAGACCACCTTGTTGGCAGGCTGTATCCCCAATCACTCCCTTGCGTGAATTTTCGCTCACGCGTTCGTTCCCTGCGATAATTTTGCTGGGTGAACACGAACTGGGGAACCCTCACCGCCGACCAGACGCTGGAGCATCTCGTCGCGGCACAGCAGGAGATCGGTGCTGCCCAAGGAAAAATGGTTCGGGCGATGGCTCGCCTGAACCAGATCCGACGACGAGATCCGACGGTGGCAGACGAAATATCTCTGGAGCTGCACATCACGCGGCACGCGGCCACCGCCCAGTTGGCGGTGGCCGATGCGCTGGTGACGCGACTTCCCCGCACCCTGGCCGAAATCGAGGCCGGGAACGCTGATCTGCATACAGCGGGCAAGGTTCACGAAGTCACCTCGGCGTTGTCGGACGACAAGTGCCTGGAGGTGGACGTGCTCCTCGCGCCCCGGCTCGCAGGCCGGGATGCCACCCAGGTCCGGCGGGCAGCCCGGGATCTCGTGAACCGGATCGACCCCGACGGCGCCACCGCACGCGCGACGCGGCGCCGAGAGGATCGCCGTGTCCGGATCGTTCACGAGGACAACGCGATGGCCACTCTGTCGGCATATCTACCCGTCGAGGCCGCAGCCGCCGGCTACACCCGCATAGACCGGATCGCCCGGCAGCGACGGACCGGTGGCGACGAGCGCACCCTCGACCAACTCCGCGCCGACATCTTCACCGATGTACTCCTGGGCAAGGAACACGGCGGGGCGGCGGCCACCGTCTTCCTCCACGTCCCGATCGGCACCGCCCTCGGCGTCACCGAGCATGGCGCGGTCCTGGAAGGCCACGGCCCGATCCCCGGCTCCATCGCCCGCGACATCCTCAACAACCCCGCCAGCGTCTGGAAGAAAGTCCTCACCGACCCCGCCTCCGGCGCGGTACGGGACGTGGGCCGTAAAACACGACGACCTCCGGCAGCCGTGCAGGATTTCGTGCGGGCACGAGACCGGGAATGCGGCGTCAGGCACTGTCACCGCCCCGCCCACCACTCCCATCTGGACCACACGCGACGCTGGCGTCACCGCGGCTCCACCAGCACCAGGAACCTGCACGCCCTCTGCCCGCACCACAACCGACTCCGCGAACAACCCGGCTGGGAAGTCCTTTTCGACGACACCACCGGCGAAACCACCATCACCACCCCCGCCGGACGCCGCTACCACGACCGCCCCGAACCACTCGACTTCAAGCCAGAGCCCGTCGAGAGGAACGACGCATCCCACTCGAAGGCTGCATAACCCCCGACGGAGCCCCTAGCAGCGCGTATCCGGAAACCCTGCACCTCGCGCACGGGCGATCCTGCCGGCCGCACAGCCGGCCGGCTCAACCGGAACGGGAGCGACACAACTCACTTACGAAGCATGCACTCACGCACCCACAAGCATGATCTGCCGACCGGCCACGGCGCACCCTCGTCACATCCGCGAACCTGCGGAAGTGACGAGACCGCAGCCGCAGTCAAAGCTGCCCCCAAAGCCGCACTCGCACTCGCCTGCCGTGAACACATCTGAATCCCATGACATCGCAGAGAGTCGCCGAGAATCCCGGGGAGTCTCGGCGATGAGTCGCCGAGAGGACTTGAATATGCGGATACCGCGTGACATTTCCGCTCCCGAAAACTAATATGAGTAGGTAAGTATTTGGGAGGGAGGCAGCGATGACCACGATCGCCACGTCCAGGCAGGAACGAATCCGGCGCACGCTGGACCACCTTCGCGCTGGGACCACGGACGAGTTCGACGAGGTCGTGACCTTCCAGCCGGAGGAGTTCACGGATCCGGGCATCGCCGCTCGCGAGCGCGAGCAGGTGTTCGGCCGAGTGCCCTCGATCGTCGCGCACAGCGGGGAACTGCCCCGCCCCAAGGATTTCGTCACCCTGCGCATGCCACGCAATCAAGTACTCGTGGTGCGCCAGGACGACGGCGGAGTCAAGGCGTTCGTCAACGCCTGCCGGCACCGCGGCGGGCTGGTCGAGGAGCGGGAGAAGGGCAGCTGCCGGCTGTTCTCGTGCGGATACCACCGTTGGTCCTACGACATCGACGGCAAACTCCGCACGATCACGCACGACTCCACGTTCGGCGAGGTCGACCGCGACGCGTACGGGCTCGTCGAGCTGCCGTGCGAGGAACGCCACGGGTTCATCTGGCTGGTCGACAAGGCAGGCGCGCCGATCGACGTCGCCTCGTGGCTCGGGCCGGAGGTGGACGAGATACTCGCCGGCTACCACCTCGAGCGGCTGCTGGCCTACCGGTGCGAGGGCTTCGACGAGCCCGCGAACTGGAAGATCATGCAGGACGCATTCCTCGACGGCTACCACATCCAGTACGCGCATCCGAACACCGCGGGGAAGCACGTGCACACCAACGTCCAGGTGGTCGAGGACTTCGGGCGGCATGCGCGGATGTGCTCGCCCCGCAAGAAGATCGACCGCTGGCTCGACGAGGACCCCGGCGACAGGGACCTCGGCCGCTACGTCATCGACGGGCATTTCCTGCTGCCCAACAGCACTTTGCTGCGCCAGCCGGACGACCATTTCGAGCTGCTCACCTTCCGCCCGCACCCCACCGATCCCGGCCGCTGCCGGATGGAGATGCGGCTGCTCGTCCCGCCCGTCGAGAAGAGCGGGCTGACCCCGGAGCGCTGGGCGGCCACCTGGGACAAGAACTGGGAGATCCTGCTCGCCGTGCTGCACCAAGAGGATTTCCCGCTGCTGCGCGGTTCGCAGCGGGCGCTGGCGAGCGCCGACGCGGGCGGCATGGTGCTGGGCCGCAACGAGGTCGTCAACCAGATCTTCCATCGGGAACTGAATAAGCTGGTCTCATGAACGAGCTTTCGGACGAGGTCGCGCTGGTCACGGGCGCGACCTCCGGGCTGGGCCGCCGGTTCGCCGCAGTCCTCGCGTCGGCCGGGGCGCGCGTGGTGATCAGCGGCCGCCGTGAGGACAGGTTGAAGGAGGTCGTCGAGGAGATCACCGCCTCGGGTGGCCGGTGCGAAGCGGTTCCCTTCGACGTCGCCGACGCGCACGCCTTGCCTGGGGTGATGGACGAAGTCGAGGCACTGTTCGGCCTGGTCACGGTGCTGGTGAACAACGCGGGCATCAACGACGCGAGACGGCCGCACAAGATCCCGCTGGAGCTCGTCGACGCCGTGATCGACACGAACCTCCGCGGCCCGTTCGTGCTGTCCTGCGAGGTCGCCAAACGGCTCATCGCCGCCGAGCGCGGGGGCCGGATCGTCAACATCTCATCGATGGGTTCCTTCGACTACCACGGCAACGCGGCCGCGCTCTACTCCACGACGAAGGCCGCGGTCAACCGGATGACCGAGACGCTGGCCGTGGAGTGGGCACGGCACGGCATCAACGTCAACGCGATTGCGCCGGGCGCGTTCGCGACCGAGATGATGGACGGGATGATCGAGCGCGTCGGGGACCCGAGCGGCGCGTTCCCCCGCAAACGCCTCGGCGACCCGGCGCAGCTGGACACTTCGCTGCTGTACCTCGTCTCGCCCGCTTCAGAGTTCGTCACCGGAACGGTGATCAAAGTGGACGACGGGCAGATGGGCCGGTGACCATGCCGCGCACGAACCGTTGGAAGGGATTCGGGATGGCAGCCGAAGAGAATCCGTTCGACCTGCGCGGGCACGTCACGGTGGTCACGGGCGGGAACTCGGGCATCGGCCTGGCGTTCGCGCACGGGCTGGCGCAAGCGGGCGCCGACGTGAGCGTGTGGGGCACCAACGAAGAACGCAACGCCAAGGCGGCGAAGGAGCTGTCGGAGCACGGCACCCGGGTACTCGCGCTGAACTGCGACGTCGGTGACGAGCAGCAGGTCGAGGACGCGATGGCGCGCACGGTGTCCGAAGTCGGGCGGCTCGATTCGTGCTTCGCCAACGCCGGCGTCAGTTCGAGCGGGGAACGTTTCCTCGACACCGGTTTGGCCGAGTTCCGGCGCGTCACCCGCGTGAATCTCGAAGGTGCGTTCCTCACCTTCCGCGCCGCCGCGCGGGTCATGGTCGAGCAGGGCGACGGCGGCAGCCTCGTCGGCACGTCCAGTCTCGCCGCCCGCACCGGTCAGCCGCGCGGCCAGGCTTACGCGTCCGCGAAAGGTGGGCTGGTGTCGATGATCCGGTCCATCGCGATCGAACTGGCCCGCCACCACATCCGCGCGAACGCCGTGCTGCCGGGCTGGGTTTCCACGCCGCTGGCCGATCCGCTGCTGGACTCGGACGGTTTCCAGCGGCGTGTCCTGCCGCGGATGCCCGTCGGGCGCTGGGGCAAACCGGACGACTTCCGCTCGCTGGCCGTGTACCTCGCGAGCCCCGCGAGCGTGTTCCACACCGCGGACGCCATCACGGTGGACGGGGGCTACAGCTCCTTCTAGCGCGTGTCCCCGCAGCCCGGATTACCTAGTCGTTGATAATGGAAACCATGCCTCGTCCTACGCAGCCGTTGCTCAGCCATGAAGGGGTGATCACGGCCGCCGTCAAGATCATCGATACCGAGGGCCTCGAAGCCCTGAGCCTGCCCCGGCTAGCCAAGGAGCTGAACGTGCGGGCGCCCTCGATCTACTACCACTTCGCGAACAAGGACGAGATCCTCGAAGAGGTCGCCCGCATGATCGTGCTGGAGACGCCTCGCCCGCGCGACCGTTCGGCGGAGAACTGGGTCGAGTACTTCGTCACGCAGAGCCTGAACTTCCGGCGCACGATCCTGAGCCACGCCAAGGCGGCTCCGGTGCTGCTGCGCTACCCGCCGCGCGACGTGCTGGCCAGGGTCTACGACCGCTCAGCCAAGTTCCTCATCGAGGTCGGCGTGCCGGACGAGCTGCACGTGCTGATCCTCGATGGACTGGACAAGCTCACCCTGGGCGCCGCGCTCACCGAGGCGATGAAGGAACCGCGCCAGCGCAGCAAGATCTTCCCGCACGCCGACCCGGAACGGGAGCCGAACCTCGCCCGCGCGCTGAAGGCCAATACCCGCAACGCCGAGGACCTCTGGGCCGAGTCGATCCGCACGTTCCTGCGCGGGGTGACGGACAACCACATGCCGAAGAAACGCCGCCGTTCCTGACCGGGGGTTCTGACTGACCGGGGGCTACTGACAGCGCGGCGCAGCGCCATCGACAACCGCATGCCCAAAAGCGACGCCACTCCCGGCAGCGCGGCAAACTCCGCACAGCTCAGCGCGGGGTCAAAGCAGGCACCACGAACCGTTCGACCATGCGCCGCACCCAGGTGAATGCCTCGGGCGTGTCCTCGACCTGGCTGATGAACATGATCTCGAGGTGCGCGATCCACTCGCACAGCTCGACGACGTCCACCTCGGGCGCGATCTCGCCGGCCTCCTGCGCCTCCCGCAGCACCGGCTCCCACAGTTCCCGCGTCAGCTCGTTGGCCAGCCCGGTGCCTTCGAGCAGCTTCGTCGCCAGCGCCATCTGCTCCGGCGAAACGAGCAGGTGCATCAGCGGATCGTGCTTGCCGCGGCGGACGTTGCGCACGATCCCGTCGACGATGCGCGTCTCGATGGTGCGGCGGCGTTTCAGGTAGGCGTGCGCTGTCTTCATGTTCTGCCGCGCGCGCCGCCGCACCAGGGCCGTGAGGAGGCTTTCCCGGTCAGCGAAATAACGATAGAGCGTCGCGCGGGAGATACCGGCCGCGCGCGCGACATCCTCCATCGTGGTCTTCGCTATGCCGTAGTGCTCGAAGCACTCGTCGGCGGCGATCAGGACCTTCTCCACCAGTTCTGGCGCCTCGGTCGCGGTGTTGCGGTCAGTCACGGCGCACAGCGTACGTCAGCACACCCGTGATCAGCGGTTCTGGTACTCCGGGGGCCGCTTCTCCAGGAACGCCGCGACGGCCTCGCGGTGGTCCTTGGTCAGCGTGGTCAGCACCTGCGTGCGGTTCTCCATCTCCACCGCGCTGCGGAAACTCGGGGTCTCCAGGTTGGACCACAGCACTTCCTTGGTCATCCACACGCCGAACGGGCTGTTCTCGGCGATCATCGAGGCCCGGTCGAGCGCGGCGTCGAGCAGTTTGCCGTCATCGACCACAGTGGACACCAGGCCGATCCGCTCGGCCTCGTCCGCGGTCACGGTACCGCCTGTCAGCAACAGATCCGAAGCGCGCGAGAAGCCGATGATGCGCGGCAGGAGCCAGCTCACGCCGATGTCGCAGCCGCCGAGCCCGCGCTTGATGAAGGACGCGTGGAAGGCCGCGGACGAGCCCGCGAGGCGAACGTCGCAGAACAGCGCCAGCGCCATTCCACCACCGGCGGCCGCGCCGTTGATCGCCCCGATGATCGGGGCACGCACCCGGCGGAACGCGTCGCCGAGGTCGGCGATCTGCTGCTGGATCCGCATCCCTGCCTGTAGCCGCCCCTCGCCGTCCTCGGGCGCGTCCGACGGCGTGCCGTAGCCGCGGAAATCGAACCCGGCGGAGAACGCGCGGCCGGCGCCGGTCAACACGACGGCCCGGACCTTCGAGTCCTCCCGGATCGAGTCGAGGAACTCGTGCAGCCCCTCGATCAGCCGGGCCGTCATGGCGTTCAGCTTGTCGGGCCGGTTCAGCCGCAGTACCAGGATGCCCGGCCTGGCTTCCTCGACATGGATCTCGCTCGTCATGTGCGTCCTTCCTCAGCTCGCCGCCGCGGAGACGCCGGCGGCCCAGGCCGCGCGCGCCACGTCCGCCAGCTTGCGATGATCCAGTTTCCCGTTCGGCAGCCGGTCGACCGATTCGACGGCGTGGAACAGGCGCGGCACTTTGTATCCGGCGAGGCTGGCGCGTACGTGCTCGCGCAGCTCCGTCTCCGACGGGGCTTCACCGCGCGGCTCGACCAGCGCGACGATGCTCTGCCCGAAGCGCTCGTCGGGCACGCCGACCACGGCGACGTCGACGACGCCCGGATGCTTCACGAGCACCTGCTCGACCTCCTCCGGGAACACCTTCTCGCCGCCGGTGTTGATGCAGGAGGACCCGCGCCCGAGCAGCTTGATCCGGCCGTTCGCCTCGATCGTCGCCATGTCGCCCGGCATCGACCAGCGGCGCCCGGCGGCCTCGACGAACACCTCGGCCGTCTTCTTCGGGTCGTTCAGGTAGCCCATCGGGAGCCAGCCCGTCACGGCGAGCTTGCCGACCTTCCCGTCGCCCGGCTGGGCCAGCGTGCCGTCGTCGAGAAGGACGCCCGCGCGGTCCGAGGGCTCGAACGACGCGGTGTCGGCGACCTGCCCCGCCGTCGAAGCCGTCGACGCGATGCTCGAAGCCTCGGAGGAGCCGAGGCCGTCGATCATCCGGGCCTTCGGCATGTGCCGCAGCAGGCCTTCCTTGACCGGCGCGCTCCACATGACGCCCGAGGACATCAGCACGCGGATCGACGACACATCCCAGCGCTGGGGCTCGTTGTCGAGCTTGTCCAGCAACGGTTTCGCGAAGGCGTCGCCGACGAGGGCGATCGACTTGAGCTTGTGGGTCTGCACGGCGTCGAGCAGCAGCTCAGGGTCGTACTTGACGGTCGGCAGCGTGATCAGGGTGTCGCCGCTGATCAGCTCGGACAGCGAGTAGAACAGCCCGAACCCGTGCATCAGCGGGCACGCGACCAGTGCTCGCACGCCGTCGCGGCGTTCACCGATCACCGAGACGAGCTCGTCCGGCCCCGCGCCGTCGGGCAGTTTGCGCGCCGCGATGGAGTTCAGCAGGGACAGCAGGTCGGCCTGCCGCCACATGACGCCCTTCGGCCTGCCGGTGGTGCCGCCGGTGTAGATCAGGACCAGCGAGTCGTCGTCGCCCGAACCGACGGCGATCGGCTCGTTCGCGGCGATCAGCGACTCGTACTCACTGCCGGCCTCGATCCACGCCTTCACACCCGGCATCCGGTCGCGGACGGCCGCGACGCGGTCGGCGAACGACGGGTCGTAGATGACCGCGCGGGCGTTCGCGTCCTGCCAGACCTCGAGCAGCTCGTCTTCGACGTACCGGTAGTTGGTGTTCATCGGGGCGAGCCGCGCTTTCGCCGCCGCCACGAAGGATTCGATGTATTCGGGGCGGTTCGGCAGGTACTGCGCCACGACGTCGCCGTCGTTCAACCCGGCGGCGCGCAGCGCCGACGCGAGCCGCGCGGCGCGGTCGTCCAGCTCGCCCCAGGACACCGTCCGCTCACCGTGCATCAGCGCGGTGTCGCCGGGCCGCACGCGGGCCAGCGCCTCGAACACCGTCGCGAAGTTCCACGTCATCGTTGTTCTCCTCAGCCCAAGCTCTTCGGTCCGCCTTGCCAAACTCCGACTTCCTCGCCGGAGATGTACTGGGCGTCATCAGTGGTCAGGAAGGCGACGGTCGCCGCGATGGCGTCGCCGGGGATCAGGGGCCAATTGCGTGCCAGCATCTCGACCGTCTGTGCGCCCTCGGAGCGGACCATTTCCGTGTCGACGTAGCCGGGAACGACGGTGTTGACCGTGATCCCCCGCCGCGCGACCTCCTTGGCCAGCGATTTGCACAGCCCCGCCAGCCCGGCCTTCGCCGCGGCATACGCGCTGGTGGTCGGCGTGGGCGTGCGCTCCGCGCTGGGGCTGCCGGTGAAGACGACCCGGCCCCAGCGACGTTCGTACATCCCGGGCAGCACCGCGTGCGTGCAGTAGAACGCGCCGCTCAGGTTGACCCCGATGACACGGTCCCAGTCCGCGGGCGCCTGCGAACGCACGGAGGCGGCGAGGTTGAGACCCGCGTTGTTCACCAGCACGGTCGGCGCGCCCCAGCGTTCCCGGATTTCGGCCACCATCGCGTCGACCGCTTCGGCGTCGGCGATGTCGGCCTGGATCGCGCCGGCTTGGCCACCGGCGTTTTCGATCTCGGTGACCAGTTCCTTCGCCTCGACCGCGCTCCCCCGGTAGTTGATTGCGACGGTGAACCCGTCGCGCGCCAACCGCCGCGAGATATGCGCGCCGATGCCGCGCGCCCCGCCGGTCACCAGCGCGACGCGGCTCATAGGGCCGCCTCGGAGCCGAACACGGTCGCGCTCACCAAGGGCGCCATCGGCCCGCCGAGCAGTAGCGAAACGTTCGCGTCCGCGACCTGGTTCGACGAGGTGCCGCGGATCTGCCGCACCGCCTCCACCGCCAGCCCGATGCCGTGCACGAAACCCTCCGCGATGTTGCCGCCGGAGGTGTTGACGGGCAGTTTCCCGTCCGGGGCACGGAGATTGTCCACGGTCATGAACTCGCCCGCCGCCGCGCCGGGCGGGCACAGGCCGGTGTCGATCAGCGACGCGACCGCGGGACCGGTGAAGTTCTCGTACACCTGGACGACGTCGACCTCGCCCGCTTTGAGGCCGGCGTTGTTCCACATCCGCGAAACGAGAGCGGGATGGAAACCGGCGCTGGTGTACGCCGCGTCGTTCTCCATCTGCTCGCTCCAGTCCGGACCCGCGCCCTGCACGCCGGAAAGCACGTAGGCGGGCGGCTTCGCGAACTCCTTCGCGCGTTCCGCCGACACCACGAGCAGAGCGCTGGCGCCGTCGTTCTCACGCGAGCAGTCGTAGAGCCGCAACGGTTCCGCGATCCACCGCGAGTCGGCGTACACCTCGGGGTCGAGCGGTTTCCCGTAGGCAGCCGCGTCCGGGTTCTGCTGCGCGTTCAGGTACGCGACCTCGGTCAGGGCCTCCATCGCCGAACGCGGAACCCCGTCCGCCTCCAGCAGCCGCTGGGTGCGCAACGCGCAGATCTGCGCGGGCGTCACGATGCCGTGCGCGGTCAGCAACGGCGGGAAATGTCCCTTGCCGTAGCTTTGCCGCCCGTCGTCGGCTTCGGTGATTCCCCGGTACACCGCAACGCATTCGGCCTGTCCACTCGCGACCGCGGCGGCCGCGGCGTTGATCGCCGCGGCGACACCACCACCGCCACCGCCCCAGATCATGGTCGACCAGCGGACCTCGCGGACACCCAGCGAGGCGCCCACGGCGATGCCTTCGTTGAGGTCGTTGGCGTACGAGACGAACCCGTCGATGCCGCGCGGGTCGGCGCCCGCGTCGTCACAGGCGGCGAGGATCGCCTTGAGGATGAGCGTCAGCGCGGAATCCTCGCTGGTGCCCCGTTTGTGGTAGCGCGGACTGCCGATGCCGACGACCGCGGCGGCGCCCCGGAACGCGTTCATGATTCCTCCTTGCTCAGGCGCCAGCGCAGCACCGGCCAGCCACCGTCGGGCGAGGCCTCGAACTCGGCCTGAACCTGTTGTCCCACTTGGGGATCCACCCCGTCGGCGTCGAGCAGGATGCCCAGCAGACGGCGTCCGCCGGCCTGGGGCAGCTCGGCCAGCACGGTGACGAACGGCAGGTGCCCGGAGAACTCCGGCGCGAACGGCTGCCAGGTCCGGGTCCAGGAAAAGACCTTCCCGGTCGGCTCGACGGCTTTCCACGAAACCTTGAAGCTGTGGCAGCGCGGGCAGATCGGCCGCTTGGGCCAAATCCAGTTCCCGCAGTCATCGCACTGCGGGACACGCAGTTCGCCCTCGCGCAGGCCTTCCCAGTGCGGGGTGTCGTGCCCGTCCTCCGCTGGGCCGATGGTGTGCATCCGCGGCGGCGTCGCGGGCAGGTTCCGGACCTGGGTGACCTTCCAGCCCTCCGGCAGCCGGATCCACCGCGAACGCAGCACGGTCTCCGAACCGTCGGCCGCCGTGTAGCGGATGCGGGCGGCGAACAGGTCGCCCTCGGGGCGCAGGTCGAGCAACTCGGACTTGACCAGATCGGGCGGCAGCGACGCCGACGCGATCAGCTGGGCGACCCGGTCGGGCCGGAAGTCGGCGAGGATCGCCTTGTTGTCACCCGCGGCGACGACGCGGCCGTGCCGTTCGGCGACCTCGACGAGGTCCGCCGGAACTCCTGGGAACACTTTCTCCTCCACGGTGGTCATCGGCCGCTCCAGCGTGGCGCGCGCTTCTCCGCGAACGCGCGCGGCCCTTCGCTCGCGTCCTCGGAGCGCATGACTGTGCGCATCGCGTCCGTGTTGAGGCGCCAGATCTCGTCGCCCCAGTCCGAACCGGCTTCCCGGCTTTCGTGCATGACGCGTTTGGTCTCGCGCACGGAAACCGGCGCGTTGGCGGCGATCGTCTCGGCGAGTTCGAGCGCCACCTCCAGCGCTTTCCCTTGTGGCGCCGTGCGGTTCACGAGGCCGAGTTCGGCGGCCTTCGCCGCGCTGACGGGCTGCCCGGTGAGACCGATTTCGAGCGCGATCTTCATCGGGACCAGCCGCGGCAGCCGGAGCACGCCACCGGCGGCGGCCATCAGGCCCCGCCGGACTTCCGGCAGTCCCAGCTCGGCCGTTTCGTCGACCACCGCGAGATCGCACGCGAGCACGATCTCGGTGCCGCCACCGAGCGCGAACCCGTTGACGGCGGCGATGGTCGGCGTCGCGATCCAGTGCCGCACGATCCCGCCGAAACCCCATTCGGGATGTTCGGGCGAGTCGATGGACCGCCGGCGCGCGACCTCCTTCAGGTCCGCGCCGGCACAGAACGCCCGGCCCGCGCCGGTGATCACGACCGCGCGCACTTCAGGATCGGCGTCGGCCGCCGCGAGCGCTTCGCCCGCCGCGGTGGCCAGTTCGGCATTGACGGCGTTGAGCGCCGTCGGACGATTCAACGTCACGATGCCGACATGTCCCCGACGCTCGTACAAAGCAGCGGGCCCGGACGTCGTTGTCACTGTTTCCCCTTACTGGGCCAGGAGTTTCTGGACCTCGCGATGGAACACCTGGTTGCCGGTCTCGTTGCGGCCGTACAGCATCTGCCCGGCGTCCTCGGAGAACATCGCTTCCTGCGAGCTGCGTAGCAGCGGGAAGTCCTCCTGGTGCAGCACGTCCAGCAGGATCTGCCAGTTCTTCTCCCAGCGCCGCGTCCACTTCTCCTTGTCGAACGGCGTCGTCTCCAGCGGCGGCACCAGCACTCGCATCTCCATCCAGCAGCGCCCGGGATCACGCGGGTGCGGGCGGAAGGTGAGCAGCTCGAAGTGGTCGTCCGGCAGCCTCAGGAGGGTGCTGTTCGGCAGCAGGAAGTGGCTTTCGGTGACGTGCCGGGCCAGGCTCTCGTCGCCGGGGTCCTCGTCGATCCAGCGGTCGATCGTCTTGCGCGGCGCCAGCCAGCGGGCATGCCTGCCGAAGTCCTCGAAGGCGTAGACGTTGGTGTGGATGATCTTGCCGGCGGTGTTCGGGTGGGCGTACTGGATGTGGTAGCCGTCGACGAAGGCGTCCTGCATGACCTTCCAGTTGACCGGCTCGTCGAAGCCCTCCCACCGGAACGACACCAGGTCCTCGAGGTGGTAGCCGGCCATGATCCGGTCCACCTCAGGGCCCAGCCAGGACGCCACGTCGATCTCGGCGCCGGCCTTGTCCACCAGCCAGATGAACCCGTGCCGCTCCTCGACCGGCAGCTCGATCAGCCGGAACTTGTCGTGGTCGAACTCGCCGACCGTGTTCTCCCGGGTGATCGTGCGCAGCTTGCCGTCGGTGTCGTAGGACCAGCGGTGGTAGCCGCAGGAGAACAGCCGGCATTTGCCTTCGGGCTGTTCCTCCAGCAGCGCACCGCGATGGCGGCACTGGTTGACGAAGGCCTTCACGCCTCCGTCGCGCTGCCGCACGATGATCACGTTGTTGCGCGGCATGCGGATCGTGCGGAAGTTGTTCGCCTCGGGGATCTCCGAGCCGTGCGCCACGATCGAGGGCACCCGGCCGAAGATCAGGTCGCGCTCACGTTTGGCGACCGCCGGATCGGTGAACTCACCCGGACCGAACTCGACCATGCCGTCGAACTGGTCAGTGGTCCCGTCCCGCAGGTGGGTCAGCAGACGGCGGATACGTTTCTCGCGCTCGACGTCGTATTCGGACACGACACCTCCCATCCTAGAATTCTTATCTTATGTCATTAGGTTTATGGCTTCAAGCGTTCCGGAGTGGGACGCGGAAGCAGAGATCGGTCTGGTCATGGTGGAACCCGAGCACCCGGCAGGTACGGACGAGGTCGTCGCCCACGGCGTTCACGAGCATGTCCACCTCGCGCGCGCCGGCCTCGGTCAGGTGATCGACGGCGTGGCTGAGCAACGTCGCCCGCGCCGCGTGTTCGTCGGCGCCGGGTGCCAGCCCGAGGGTGCGGATCGTGCCCAGCCGCGGCCCTTCGCTGCCGGGCGCGCCCGGCAGGTTCAGCGCCACGAAGCCGACGACGGCTCCCTCTTTGTCTTTCGCGACAAGGAGTTCGGCATCGTCGTTTTTATCGACGGGCGCCAGCCAGGCCGTGCTCACGCGGGCCAGTTTCTCCCGCTCGGCCCCGGCCGGCTCGACGGTGATGCCGAAGCTGTCCACCGGGAGCCGGTCGTGCGCCTTGCCCGGGCGCACGATGCGCCAGACGCTGCGCTCGACCTCGGCGCCGAACCGCCGGCCCATCCGCTCGGCGGCCGGATGCGAACCCCGGGCCCAGGTACGCAGCGAGGTCGCGCCAGTCCCGGCCCAGCCCTGCTCGCCGACGACGAAACCGAGCTCTTCCGCGAGCAGCGTCCCTACGCCCAGCGAGCGGAATTCGGGGTGCACCAGCAGTTCGAGCACACCGTCGCCGTCGCCGCCGATGGACACTCGCGCGAAGGCCACCGCGCAGCGGCGGCCCGGGGTGACCGAACCGACCTCCGGCGACATCCACGCGACCAGTTCGCGATGCCGGGCATGGCCGGCGGGACCGGGATCGAGCTGCGGCGGCGTCGCGGAGAAGCCCTGCTCGGCGTCGAATCGGGCCGACTCGTCGAGTAACGCGACGACTTCCGGCTCCTCGTGCCAGGAGTCCGCCCATTCGTAGGTGATCATCGGACTCCCTCCGGCCATCCGGTGCCGTCCTCGCGCACGGCGATCGCGGCGCCGGCCAGGTCGTCGGACACCAGCATGGCGAGCACATCGGCTTCGCGGTTCACCGCGAGCGTGCGGGCGCCGTCCGGGGTGCGGACCGCCAGGAACGCCGTCTCCGGCGCGCCCGACCTGTCGTGCACCACCGTCCAAGATTCCAACGAGCCCTTGCCCTGCCACGAATCCAGTGCCCGGGTTTTCGGCTCACGGCCCACTTCGGCCTGGACGTCTTCAGCGCGGAAGCCCTCGGCAGGCGGCTCGGTGCTGTAGACGCCGAGCGCGTGCTTGGTCAGGTAGCCGCCGTTGGCGGTGACGAGCCCGCGGCCCCCGGCCTCGCGCAGCTTGGAGACCATGGTCGCGATCGAGTGCGTGACGTAGTTGTTCCACGGCCCGCCCGCGAAGGTCAGCCCGCCCGTGATGGTGAGCGGGCGTGCGGGATCGTCCACCGGCAGCCCGAGTTCGGCCGCCGCGACCTGCACCGCGGCCGGGAAGCACGAGTAGATGTCGATGGGCCCGAGGTCTTCGATGCGGGTGCCGGCCAGTTCCAGCGCGCGCCGTCCGGCGATCCGGATGGCGGGCGAGGCGTGCAGCGCCTGCCGCTCGGCGATCGCGTAGGTGTCGTGCGCTTCGGCCGAGGACCAAGGGAACACCCAGTTCTCACGCGGAACCCCGGCGCGCTCCGCGGCGGCGACCGAGCACAGCAGCACGGCCGCGCCCTGCTCGACCATGTTGTTGGAGTTCATCAGTTTCGGGTACGGCCAGGAAATCCACCGGTTGGACGGCGACGGCGTGGCGATCTCCTCGGCGCTGTGCGCCCGGGTGGTCCATGCGTGCGGATTGCCCGCCGCGACCTCGCTGAACCGTGACCACAGCTCGCCGCAGTGCTTGAGGTGCTGGTCGATCCCGCGGCCCGCGGCGATCCGCAGCGACTGCTCGAACAGCGGGTACACCGAGGACGGCCGGTCCAGGCCGATGCGATGCTCGCCTTCGCCCAGCAACGGCTCGGTCGCGCCGAACACGGGCGCCTTGGGCACTGACTCGTCCTGCACCGTCCATTCGGGCCGCTTACCTTCGGCGCGCAGCTTCATCCTCGTGCGCCACGCCTCGGCGCCGCCGATCAGCACGACGTCCGCCCGGCCCGCGGCGATGTCCAGCGCGGCGCCGCTGAGCAGCACTTGCGGGTTGTTTCCGCCATCGCCGGTGTACGCGGTGTGCTTCGGGCTCGCGCCGAGCTGGTCAGCGACGAGGCGGCCCGGGTCGCGGTAGCGCCACGAAAGCATGCGGACCAGGCGCACCGAATCGAGGGCGCGAAGCAGGCCACGACCACCGGAATCGGCCTCGGCGGCGCGCGCGGCTTCGGCGATCAGCGCCACCGGTTCGCGCTCCGGCTCACCGTCCCGCCGGTTCAGCTGGCCGCCGCCGACCAGGACGGGGGTACGTGGGTCCAGCGACATCGATGGGGTCCTCCCGCTCGGGTATTACCTAATACCTTTAGGTGTATCACAGATCGAGGCGCAAGCGCGGGGTCAGACTCCGCGAGACGCAGGGGAACATGCAGTCGTTGCAGGCTCGTTCCTCGTCGCTCAGGACGACGTCCCGATGGTCGGGGATGCCGTCCAGCACGGCCGTCTCACAGGTGCCGCAGACGCCCTCCCGACAGGAGACCGGGACGTCGATCCCGGCGTCATGGAGCACCTCGACCACACTGCGGTCTTCGGGGACGGTCAGCGTGCGACCGTCCTGCGCCAGCTCGATCTCGAACGACGCGGACTCGCCGTCGTTTTGGACGACGGCGCTGAAGCGTTCCAGGTGCAGCGACCCCGCAGGCCACGCCACGCAGCGCTCCTGCACCGCGGCCAGCAGCGGCTCGGGGCCGCAGCTGTAGACCTTCACACCTGTCATCGGCGTGCCAAGGTGGGCTTCGAGGTCGATCAGCCCGGACTCGTCCTGCGGCCACAACAGCACGCGGTCGCCGTACGTGGCCGAGAGTTCGTCTTGGA
Organism: Amycolatopsis acidicola; assembly: GCF_007713735.2. Lineage (GTDB taxonomy): Bacteria > Actinomycetota > Actinomycetes > Mycobacteriales > Pseudonocardiaceae > Amycolatopsis_E > Amycolatopsis_E acidicola. Next base: position 47,675 of record NZ_VMNW02000046.1, read on the forward strand.
ATGCCATCGACGCGCGCGACCGCCCGCCGTAGACGAGGCGCCACGGCTTGCCCGACGCTTCAGCACGCCGCACCATCGCCATGATCGGCGTGATGCCGATGCCACCCGCGATGAACAGGTACTCGTCGGCATCGACCAGCTCGAAGTGGTTCCGCGGCCCGCGCACGGCGATCAGGTCGCCCTCGTGCACCTCGTCGTGGACTCGCGCGGATCCGCCGCGCCCGGCGGGCTCGCGCAGCACCGCGATCTCGTAGCGGGACCTGTCGTCGGGGTCACCACACAGGGAGTACTGGCGGACGACCTCGTCGGAAAGTTCGACGTCGATGTGCGCGCCCGGCGTCCACTCCGGCAGGTCGGCCCCGTCCGGGTCGGCCAGGACCAGGTACGCGACGCCTTCGGCGATGGTTTCCTTCTTCGCGACCTTCAGCTCGAGTCGCTGTTCGCCAGTCTTCACAATGACTCTTCGCCTTCTGTTTACCGATCGCTCAATTACGACGATTCTAGCCTAATGGCAGTAGATAAATCCAGCAAACGGGGTTGGCCTGCGTCACACGATGGAACATGAGACAAAGTCTGCCTACTGTATCACAGTCGCGACGTGGAGCTGGGCACCGAGCGGGGGTGGGATCGGTGCCCTGAGGCTGTTTTGGCGCCTCCTGTTCGCGTGTTGGCCTCTCCCGGGGATGTGTTGGGCTGCGCGCGGATGTGTGTTGCCGGCCGACTGCGGCCAACACACCGACGGGACGGGCAACCCGCCCTAGCGGCGCCGCCGGGAGGGCGAGGGGGCGGACGGCGCCACGAGGCCGACAGCGGCAGGCAGAGCGGCGCCCGCCAGGGCGGAGGGCCACCTGACAGACGGAGCGGCCCCGCCAGGAAGGAGGCCACCTGACAGACAGAGCCGCTCCCTCCAGAACGGAGGGCCACCTGGCAGGTGGAGCGGCGCCCGCCAGGACGGCAGGCGGCGCGGCGCGGTGGCCGCCCGCTGGGGCTGCCCGCTGGGGCTGCCCGCTGGGAACGCTCGCCTGGGGTGCCCGCCTGGGGTGCCCGCCTGGGGTGCCCGCCGAAGAGTGGTCCTCCGCCAGCGCACGCCCGCGGGGTGTGGACCCTCCGCCGGGTGTGGACCCTCCGCCGGGCATAGCCTTGCGCTCTCGAGGTGGTCCCTCCGCCCGCGGGGTGGCCGCTCTGCACATGGGGTGACCCCTCCGTGGGGTGGCACTTCCGCCATGGGTGGCATATCCACCCGTGAGTGGCCCTCCGCCTGTGCGGTGACCCATCCGGAGGCCGCCCGGGTGACCCTCCGCCCCGTGGAGTGGCTCTCCGCCGTGGAGTGGCCCTCCGCTCGTGGAGTAGCTCTCCTCCCGTCGCAGGTGGCCCGCCTGCCGAAGGCCCGCCCCGGAGGCCGCCCGCGGAGCGACGCCGGCTCGCCGAGGCCGGATGCGCCCGGACGCCTTACGGCAGGTTGAGGATCCGCTGGTGCTCCGGCAACGGCGCGCGCAGCGGCTTCAGTTCGAGCATCCCGCCGCCGAGCCTTCCGCCGGTCTCGAACTCCATCAGCCCGTCCCCCGCGAGCAACCCGATGCCGCCCTCGACGGCACCGGTCTGGAAGGTGCCGTTGACCCGCGTCCCGCCGGTCGCGGTCCAGATGTCGCACCGGCTGCGGATCGGGAACAGCCCGTCGTTCCCGACCTCGGCGGCGATGGTGGCGCGCTGGATCTGTTCGAGGGCGCCGTTGCGGAGGATCCAGCCGTCCTGGTCGAGCCCGGTCAGCGTCTGGCGCAGGAACACCGAGGTCATCAGGTCCGGCCCGAACACCGCGAACATGAACTGCCCCGCCGGGTTGCGCCCGAGTTCGCGGTTGCCCCACGAGTGGTCCTGAAAAGCGACGCCCGTCAACTGACGCCCGGCGATCTCGACGTCGACGGCGCCGAGCGTCTCGATGTGCCGCTTCCCGAGGCTGGCGCCGCCGCGCGCGTAGTCGAGCTCGACCGGCGGCGAGTACGCGTGGTAGTCGATCGCGGCCTTGACGTCGCCGTGTTCGACGTCCAGCCGGAACTTCCCGAAGTCGCCGTAGGTCCGCAGCCGCAGGCCGCCGACGCGGAAGTCCTCGAAACCGCCGTCGGGGATGGCGATCTCGTTGATCTGCTCGCGCCCCACCTCGACGCCGTCGAGCACCAGCCAGCTCCAGATGTCCGCGCGCCGCTGGTTGCGCCACAGGCTGAAGTGGTGGTTGCCGCCGCTGCGGGTCGCCGGGTCGTGCCAGACGATGCAGAAGCTCTCCTGCCAGCGCGGATCGTCGTCGGGAGGCTGGTGGGCGGCCAGGTCGTCGAGGTCGAAATCAGTTTTCAACACGGTTTTCTCCTTCAGAAACCATCCAGCGTGGCCAGATCCGCCAGCGCCGCGCAGGTGCGCTCCGCGTTGGCCAGGCAGACCTCCTCCGGCTGACGTTCGACCGGGCACAGCACCGTCAGGAAGCACCAGATCGCGTGACGGCGGTAGTCGAGCCACGCGTCCTCGAAGCCGGGCGCCTGTCCCGCATGCACGGCGAGCCGCTCGAGGTAGTGGCGCACCAGCGACTGTTCGTGCTCGCGCCGGTCCTCCACGGTGAGCGACATGATCAGGAAATAGGCCACGTCGAACGCCCAGTGGCCCAGCGCGACGGTCTGCCAGTCGAGGAAGCCACCGTTGCCCTCGGCGTCGAAGAAAACGTTGCCCTGGTGGGGATCCCCGTGTACCAGCCAAGCCGGGTTCGCGCGGTCCTGCGCCTCCATATCCTTCAGCGCCGCGCGGATGCGCGCGCGATCTTGCAGGGTTTCCGGGACGAAGGCGAACCGCGGCTGCTGCGACGCGGTGTCCCAGAAATCCAGGTACTCGTCGACGACGTTGACCGCGTGGATCGCCCCGCCCGGCTTGAGCCAGCCGAGCCGCCCTACCTGTTCGGTCGTGGTCGGCAGGGCGTGCAGCCGCGCGAGAATGTCGAGCAGCGAACGAGCGACGGCGGGGGTGACCGGTTCCAGCGGGTGGCCGAACCGGACGCCGCGCTGCCCGAGGTCCTCGAGCAGCAGCACGCCGTTGCCGGTGGCAGGGTCGATCGCCTCGTAGTAGGTGGCGGGCAGGTTCGCGTTCGCCAGCGGGGCGATCTCGGCGAAGAAATTGACCTCGGAGGCGTAGAGCAGCGCCGAACGTTCGCTGTGGGATTCGAAACCGGTTTTGAGCCACATCGTGTCCGGCAGTTTGTGCGCCTGGCCCGCGTCGTCGTAGGTCAGCCGCAGCCGGACCTTCGTCGCCATCCCGTTGATGACCTTGTCCTGCACGACCGAAGTGACCCGCGTGCCCGGATACCGCTGAGCGAGCGCGCCGGACAGCCAGTCCGGGGTGACCTCACGCAGAGAGCGGGGAAACATCCGCGGCCTCCTTCTTGGCCGAGCGGTCGAGCAGGCCGGTGCGCGGCACGAGCACGGTCAGCACGGCGGCGACGAGGCAGATCACCGCGAACGCGTAGAAGGTGCCGGTCGAACCCACCGTGGACGCGACGAGCGTGCCGACCATGATCGGCCCCACGACGCCGCCCAGCCTGCCGAGGCCGACGGCCAGGCCAAGCGCGGTCCCACGGGCGTTCGGCGGGTAGTAGACACCGACGAATCCGGACAGCGCGGTCTGCGAAGACGAGCAGAACCCGATCAGCAGCACCAGCACGAACACGAACGCCTGCGCCGGATGCAGCGCGACCACGGCCACCGCGATCCCTCCGCAGAAGAACCCTCCGCCCACGATCCGGCGCGGGCCGACCCCGTCGGCGAGGCCGCTGAGCACGACCATGCCCATCCCGCTGCCGACGTAGTAGACGAGCAGGAAGGTCAGCGAGGAACCCAGGTTGTAGCCGCTGGAGCGCAGGATCTGCGGGATCCAGGTGTTCATCCCGTAGGCGCACAGCAGACCGCAGAAGGAGATGAGCGGGAACAGCACCGTCGCGACCCGGAAACCCGGCACGAACAGCGACCTGACCGGCGAAACGCGTTCGGCCACCCGCGCGCCGGCCGCCGCGCCCGACTCGGACGCCCGCGAAACCCCGTACTTGGCCGCGAGCGCCGCGGCTTCGTCACTGCGGCCGCGGCCGGCGAGGAAGGTGAGCGACTCCGGCAGCGTTTTGAGCGCGATGGCGAGCAGCACCAGCCCGATCAGGCCGCCGAACGCGAACAACGCCTGCCAGCCCAGCGAAGGCACCACGAAGATCGCCAGGATCGCGACGAGCGCCCCACCGATGGTGAAACCGGTCTGGATGACGCCGTTGTAAAACTGCCTGCGGGCCCGCGGGACGTACTCCATCGTCAGCGCGATCGCGGTCGGCAGCCCGCCGCCGAACCCGATGCCGCCGAGCAGCCGGAACGCGGCGAACATCGGCAGGTTCGGGGCTATCGCGCACAGCGCGGTGAAAATGCTGAAACAGGCCACGCACAGCAGCGCGACCGGCCGCCGCCCCACCTTGTCGATCAGGTACCCGGCGAGCATCGCGCCGATCATCATGCCGATCAGCGAGAGGCTGCCGATCAGGCCGGCCTCGATGGTGGTCATGCCCCAGACCTTCTTTTCGAGCAGTGTCGGCAGCACTGCCCCGAACATGGCGAGATCGAGCCCGTCGAGCGTGGTGACGGCGAGGCACGTCAGCACGACGGCTCTCGGCGTAGCGGCACGGGACATGAAGACTCCTTGGGACGTCGGGTGGTTCGCGGGGATTCCGCACCGTCCACAAAGGAATCAGTGCGACGGTGCACCGGGTCTTCCGCAATTCACCCGAGCCTAGAGACATAAGGCTGGAAATGTCCACGACCAGGTTGGCAAGGAACACGTGACCATTCCGGTCACGTACCCGCCAGCGACCGGGCCAGCCGCGGCAGGCCGTGTAACGCACGATCACGGCCGCGGCACCAGACGGCATTCGTGTGCAACCTGATCCGGTCGTGCTCGAATTTCAGGAACACCACCGGCTCGTCAAGGAGAACCTTCCGCGTGGCACCGAATTCCGCGCCACAGATCGTGAACGCCTCCCCCGCCGACACCCGCGGCACCAGGTCCGCGTGACCACCGTTCACCGGCGCGCGGCCCATCACCCCGTAGCGGCGCAACAGGGTTTCGGTCGCCTGCACCACGAACGGCGCGGCCGCGGCCTTCAGGTACGTGTACGGCAGGTGGGCCAGCTCCGCCAGACCGACGGACTCGCGACCGTCGAACCCGATCCCCTTCGCCACCACCACTCGCACCGGCTGCGATTCCACGACGACCGATTCCAGCCGCGGGTCGTCGACCGAGCCGTGCACGAACGCGAGATCCACCTCGCCGGTGACGACCCCACGGACCAGTGGCCCGGTGCTCGCCGGGCGCTGCCGCACGACCACCCCGGGACGCCGCTCCCGCACCAGGTCCAGGAACCGCGTGCGCAGGCCGGGCGACACCTCGGGCGCGGTCCCGACCACGAGCACGGTGCCGCCGGACGAGTGCGGCACGAGCGACGGCAGCGCGTCGAACCGTTCGAGAATCGCCCGTGCCTCCGGGAGCAGTGCCTGGCCGGCCTCGGTCAGCGACACCTGGTGGTAATCGCGGACGAACAGCGGCGTGCCCAGTTCCTCTTCGAGATCGCGCACCCGGCGGCTGAGCGGCGAGGTCGCCATCGCCACCCGTTCGGCCGCCCGGCCGAAGCCGCCCTCCTCGGCGACCGCGACGAAGTAGCGGAGATGCCGGATTTCCATCGCGTCACGCTCCTGACCGCCATTGTCTCCGTAACCTAACGATCGTAGACTGGAATCGCGTGCTGATATAGCGTTCGCTAAGTATTTCCTTCCGGTCCACAGAGGAGTGGCCTGTGAGCGGTTCTGTCACCGACGCCCTGACCTGGTGGGCGCGAACCAACCCCGACCTCGTCGCGATCGACTTCGACGGCGACGAGGTGACCTACCGGGAGCTGAACTCCTGGGCCGACGGCGTGGCCGCTGACCTGCTTGCCGCCGGGGTGCGGCCGGGCGACCGCGTGTCGGTCTTCGGGGGTAACCGCCTGGAGTGGTGCGCCGCCGCGCTGGGCGGGTTCAAGGTGGGCGCGATCGTGGCGCCGTTCAACCAGCGCATGGTCGCGCGCGAGCTCGAAGGGCTGGTCCGCGACTGCGAGCCCCGTGTGATGTTCTGCTCGGAGAGCCTGCGTGAGCGGGTCGACGAGGTGCACGCGGCGAATCCGGACTTCGAAATCCGGACACTGGAAACGGACGTGCGGCAGCTGCGGAACGCCACGCATCCGCCCGCGCCACCGCAGGCCGCCGACCTCGATGACCCGACGGCGATCGTCTACACCAGCGGATCCACCGGCGAGCCCAAGGGCGTGCTGTTCACACACAACTCGATCGCGGGCATGGCTCATGAATGGACGCTCATCGAAGGGGTCCAGCCGTGCGCGCTGCGCGTGCTGATGGTGCTGCCGTTGTTCAGCGCGGCCGGGCTGATCTGGGGCATCGCGCGGGTACTGCTCAACGGCGGCACCCTGCTGCTGCAGCCCCGGTTCGACCCCCCGCGTGCGCTCGAAATCCTGAGCACCCAGCACGTCACGACGTTGACGGGACCGCCGATCATCTTCGAGCAGATCGCCGAACAGCCAGGGTTCGCCGAGGCCGGGTTCCCCTCGCTGACCACCGCCCACGTCGGTGGCGCGCGCGTTCCGGTTGAACTGCTGAAGGCGTGGCAGCCCAAGGGCGTCGCGCTGCGGCAGATCTACGGGCAGACCGAGATCGGCGGCTCGGCCACCGCGATGCCGCGCGAGGAGGCGGCGCTGCATCCGGAAAAGTGCGGCTGGGGCGGGATTTTCACGAAGATCCGGGTCGTCGACGAAAACGACCGGGACGTGCCGGCCGGGGTGCAGGGGCAGATCCTGCTGCGCGGGCCCGGGATGACGCCGGGCTACTGGCATCGCGACGAGGCCACGAAGGCGGCGCTCAAGGGCGGCTGGCTGCACACCGGCGACCTCGGCGTGCTCGACGAGCGGGGGTACCTGACGTTCGTCGACCGGATGAAGGACATGATCATCTCCGGTGGCCTGAACATCTCCTCGATGGAGGTCGAGATGGTGCTGCAGGCGATGCCGGGCATCGAGGAGGTCGTGGTGCTCGGCGTGGCCGACCGGAAGTTCGGCGAGACCCCGGCCGCCCTGGTGCGCGCGAGCAGGAAGATCTCGGCGGCGGACGTGGTCGAATGGTGCAACGAACGCTTGGCGGACTTCAAGGTTCCGCGCTACGTCGTTTTCGTGGACGGCCCGATGCCGCGGATGGCGAGCGGCAAAATCGCGAAGCGTGAACTGCGGCAGACGTATGCGACGCTCGCGGAGACCCACCCGCGGGTCCGTTGACGAAACCGGGGTCGTGGCCGGGAACTCCGGCCACGACCCCGGTTTTTCATGCCCTGCGCTTCGCCGCGGCCTTCTCGGCGGTCTTCATCGTCGCCGCGGGCCAGGCCCGGCCGAGCGTGACTCCGCCGTCCACCACCAGTTCCTGGCCGGTGTAGTAGCTGGAATCGTCCGACGCCAGGAACACCGCGGCCGCCGCGAGATCGGCCGGCTCGCCCGCACGGGGGATCGGTTGCATGTCCGCGATGCCGGCGCGCATGCGCTCGACGCTCGCGTCCAGCGCGGCCCCGTCGAGCCCGGCGCCGCGCCCGACGATACGGGTCGCGACGCCGCCCGGGATCAGGGCGTTCACCCGGACCCCGTGCGGCGCCAGTTCGACCGCGACGCTGCGGGTCAGTCCCAGCAGCGCGGCTTTCGCGGCGCTGTAGGGATGCGGCCCGTAGCCCGAGCGGATCGCGCCGACGCTGCTGGTGCTGATGATGCTGCCGCGCCCCTGCTCCCGCATGACCTTCGCGGCGTGCTTGATCCCGAAGAACGCGCTGCGGCACAGGACCGCGAAGGCGGTGTCCCATTCCGCCTCCGTGGTGTCCTCGATGAACGTCCAGGGGCCGACCCGGCCGGCGTTGTTGAACATGACGTCCAGGCTGCCCCAGGTGTCCACCGCGTACTGCACCGCGGCGGCCACCTCGTCCTCTTTCGTCACGTCCGTGTGCCGGAACACCGCCGCTTCGCCCAGCTCAGCGGCGAGTGTTTCACCGCGTTCGTCGTCGACGTCGGAAATCACGACGCGAGCGCCCTCGGCGACGAACCGGGTGCACGAGCCGGCACCGATGCCGCTCGCCCCGCCCGTGACCACGGCGACCTTTCCCGTCAGTCGGGACAAATGTCTTCTCCTCTCAGCTCAGAGCGGCAGGTGCACGGTCTTCGTCTCGAAGAACTCCGCGAGCCCTTCCACTCCGCCCTCCCGGCCGAGGCCGGACTGCTTGTAGCCGCCGAAGGGCAGCGTGAAGTCCATGGCGGCGCAGTTGACGCTGACCGTCCCGGACCGGATCCGTCGCGCGACCTCGAACCCGTGCTCCAGGTCCGCCGTGTACACCGCGCCGGAGAGGCCGTACACGGAGTCGTTGGCGATGGCGACCGCGTCGTCCTCGTCCTCGAACGTGATCACGGAGATCACCGGCCCGAAGATCTCCTCCTGCGCGACCCGCATGTCGTTGCGGACGCCGTCGATGATCGTCGGCTCGACGAAGAACCCGTGCTCCTCCTTGCCCCGGCCGCCACCGAGCACGATCGTGGCGCCTTCCTCCTTGGCCGACGCGATGTAGCCCTCGACGCGGTCGCGCTGGCGTTCCATCGCGAGCGGGCCCAGGATGTTCGCCTCGTTCCACGGGTCGCCCATCGGCAGCGCGCCCAGCGCAGCCTTGAGCGCGGCGACCACTTCGTCGTGGCGCTTGGCGGACACGAGCACGCGCGTGAGCGCGATGCAGGCCTGCCCGCTCTGCATGCAACCGCCCATCGGCAGCGACGCCATCACCTGCTCCAGGTCGGCGTCGTCGAGAACGACGGCGGCGGATTTTCCGCCCAGCTCCAGCGAAACCCGGGCGATGCGGTCGCCGGCCAGGCTCATGATCCGGCGGCCGGCGGCGGTCGAACCGGTGAACGTGATCTGGTCGACGCCCGGATCGGTCACCAGGGCCTCGGAATCCTCGCGGTCCGCGCACACGACGCTCACCACGCCCGGCGGGATCGCGCCTTCCGAGGTCAGCTCCGCGATCACGTCGGCGAACACCGAGGGTGCCAGTGGCGCGTCCGGCGAGCTCTTGAGCACTACCGAACATCCGGCGGCCAGCGCGGGCGCGACCTTGAACGCGACCGTGCCGAGCGGCCCGTTCCATGGGATGATCGCGGCCACCACACCCGCCGGCTCGCGCAGGATCCGCGAGGTCCCGCCGTCGGCCCGCTTGCGCTCCTCCGTCGTGGAGAAGGCCCGTGCCTCGTTCGCGACCGCGCGGAACAGCCCGATGCTCATCTGCTGCGTCATCCGGCTGAGCGTGACCGGCACGCCGACCTCGACCACGCCGTACGTCGTCAGCTCGTCGACACGGGCTTCGAGCCGGTTGGCGATTTCGTCGAGTACGTCGGCCCGTTCGGCCATCGACTTCGAGGACCAGTCCCCCTTGTCGAAGGACTCCCGTGCCGCGCGCACCGCGCGCTGGATGTCCTTTTTGGACGCGTAGCGGACGCGCGTCGCCGGGCGCTCCGTCCACGGGTCGATCAGGTCGCAGGACTCGCCACCGTCGGAATCCGTCCAGGCGCCACCGAGGAACACCTGGTCGCGATCGAGGATCCGCGCCGGCTCCGTTGCCGTAGTCATTTCGCGGGAACTCCTTTACTCGTCAGCGGTTCTGGTAGCCGGCGTCCACGGGGAACGTGACGCCGGTGATGTAGCGGGCTTCGTCGGAGGCGAGGTACACGATCGCGTTGCTGACGTCGACGGCTTCGACGAGCTCCACCGGCATCGGGTTCTTGTACGCGGGGTCGTTGGCCACTTCCGGGTGCGAGTTCACGAACTCGCCGTACTCCGCGTTCGCGACCATGGGCGTATTGACGCCGGTCGGGTGCACGGTGTTGACGCGGATACTGTGCTTCGCGAGCTGGTTGGCGTACAACCGCATGAGCCCCACGACGCCGTGCTTGGCCGCGCTGTACGCCGCCTGGCCCGGCAAGGTGCTGAGCCCCATGCTGGTCAGCCCGGCGGCAGAGCTGGTGATGATGACCGCGCCGCCCTCGCCGCGTTCGACCATCCCGGGCACGGTGACGTCGAGGGTGTGCCACACGCCGGTGAGCATCACGTCGATGCCGTCGTGCCAGGCCTGCGGTTCGGCGCCGGGGCCGATCACCGGCATGATCCCGGCGTTGGGCAGCACGATGTCCACCTTGCCGAACCGCGCGATGCCCTGGTCGTACACATTTTGGACGTCTTCGCGGCGGCGCACGTCGCCGACCGCGGCCACGATCTCGCCGCCCGCTTCGGTGACCAGCCGGACGGTCTCGTCGAGGTCCTCTTTGGTGGCCATCGGGTAGAACACCGACGGGATCTGCTGGCAGATGTCCATCGCGATGACGGAGGCGCCCTCTTCGGCCAGCCGGATCGCGTGGGACCGGCCCTGACCGCGTGCCGCTCCGGTAACGAAGGCGACTTTGCCCTCGAGTCGTTTCATGCTGTCGGCTCCAGAATTCGGTGACACGAGACACGAAGAATTGTTTGTCTCGTCAGATGGACCTTACAGTGAAGGGAAACGCTTGTGTTGTCAACAGAAACCTCAGCAGGGAGACCCCTCGAATGTCCGTCACACCGGAACATCTCAAGATCGAGGGACACGGCGTCACGCTCGCGGCGGACCGTTGGACCGCCCCCGCGGGGGAACCGCGGCGAGGCACCGTGCTCCTCCTGCACGGCGGCGGGCAGACCCGCCATTCCTGGCAGCAGACCGGCGCGCGGCTCGCGTCGTTCGGTTGGACGTCCATCGCGATCGACGCCCGCGGACACGGCGAAAGCGGCTGGGCCGCCGACGCCGACTACAGCCAGGACTCGATGATCGCCGATCTGCGCGCGGTCACGGCCCTGCTCGACGAACCACCGGTGCTCGTCGGCGCCTCGATGGGCGGCATGACTTCGTTGCTCACCGAGGGCGAACACCCCGGCACGGCCCGCGGCGTCGTTTTGGTCGACGTGACTCCCCGCATCGAACCCGAGGGCAGCGCCGAGATCACCGACTTCATGCGCTCGGGCATGGGCGGTTTCGACACTCTCGACGACGCGGCGCAGGCGGTGATGGCGTACAACCCGAACCGCAAGCGCCCGCCGCGCCCCGAAGGCCTGCGGAAGAACCTCCGCGAACGCGACGGACGCTGGTACTGGCACTGGGATCCGCGGTTCCTCGGCCAGCGCAGCGAAGGAAAGTCCGCCGAGCAGACGGCCCGCGAGCTGACCCGCCGTGCCACCGCCGCGGCCCGCGCCATCCGGGTTCCGGCGTTGCTGGTCCGCGGAAGCGAGTCGCGCATCGTGAGCCCGGAAGGCGCCCGCGAGCTGCTCACGCTGATCCCGCAGGCGAAGTTCATCGACGTGCACGGCGCCGGCCACATGGTCGCCGGGGACGACAACGACGTGTTCGCCCAGGGCCTGCTGGGATTCCTCGACGAGTGCGTGCCGGTCTGACACGCCCGCTGCCTCCCGGCGAGGGGTCGTCGCCGGGAGGCAGCGGGGCTCAGCCGGTGACACCGTCGATGTCACGGGCGAGTTGGCGGTGCAGGTGCTGGCACGACTGCTCGTTGCGGCCGTACCGGTAGTAGCCGTCCGGCCAGGCCTTCGAGTTCTCCTGGATCGTCTGCTCCATCGGCCAGTCCTCTTCCTTGGCGGCCTGCTCCAGGATCGACCAGCTCTTGTTCAGCCGCGCCGTCATCGCCTCGTCGAGGATCTCCGGGCGCACCAGGAAGCGGATGTGCGTGGTGGAGCGGCTTGGGTTGTTCACATCCGGCCACACGGTCCAGAATTCGACGTGGTCCGGGGCGGCGATCACCATCGAGTTCGGGTAGATGAACATGTTGCTGCCGATGTACTTCCACAGCCCGTCGAGCTGCTCGTTCTCCTTGACCAGCTTGGTCATCTTGCGGCGCGGGCTGAACGACTGCCCGTGCCTGCCATAGCTCTCCCACGCGCTGGTGTTCGTCTCGATCAGCTTGCCGACGCCCGTGGGGTGCAGGAACTTCGGGTGCAGCACGTCGATCGCGCCGTCGAGCACGATCTTCCAGTTGATGTCGAGGGTGAACGAGCGGTCGAGGAAGGTCTCGCAGCGGTCCAGGGCGAACTCGTCGAGCTGTGAGCCCACCTGCGGGCCGAGGTATTCGGCGACCGTGCGGTTCTCGTCGTGGGAAAAGTCGAGCCAGATGAAGCCGTAGGCCTCCTCGGCCTTGACCGTGTGCAGCCCGTTCGTCTTGTGGTCGATCGGGTCGAAGAACTCCTCGTACGGCACGTGCCGCAGTTCGCCGTTGTCCCGGCCGTAGGACCAGCCGTGGTACTGGCACATGAACACGCGTTTGCTGCCGCAGGCCTCGTATTCGACGCGGCCGCCGCGGTGGCGGCACATGTTGACGTAGGCGGCGACGGACTCGTCCGACCTGCGCACGATGATCAGCGGGATGCCCAGTACCTCACGGGTGATGAAGGCGCCGGGGGCCGCGATTTCCGATCCGTGCGCCACGATCAGCGGCACGCGCTTGAGCGCGCCCCGTTCCGCGGCCGCTCGTTCCTCGCTCACGAAATGCGAGATCGGCACGTGGAGATCGGACGGAGCCAGATCGGTCGTGTCGTTGCGCAGGTGACCGGTCAGCCGGGCGGCCACTTCCTCGTTGAGCACACTCACGCTGGGGCTCCTCGTCGTCGTGGTGGGTTGTTCGAAGTATGCGTACATGAGACATTGCTTGTCTAGTGTCTCACGCTACAATAGCCGACGAAACCTTCACTACCAGCGACGATACACCTACGGTCAGTAGATGGACGGCGGTTCTCGTCCGTGTCATACTCCCTCCACCCAAGCTCCGGAGCCCGGTTTCCGCTCCGAAGCCGGAAAGGACGCCATGAGCGGTTATTCGCTACTGTCCGGGATCCGGGTCCTCGAGGTCGCGCAGCTCGCGCCCTCGTCGGTCGGCGGCCATCTCGCGGATCTCGGTGCCGAGGTCATCAAGGTGGAAACCGGCGCGGGCGACCCGGTGCGCACCGGCGGCGCGCTCGCCGTCGGCGGCCCGGACGGCCCGGCCTTCCTGCACCTGCGCTGGAACCGCGGCAAGAAGAGCGTCCGGCTCGACCTGCGCGACGAAGCAGGCAAGGCCGCTTTTCGTGATCTGGCCAGGGAAAGCGACGTCGTCATCGAAGGCACGCGCGCCGGCTATCTCGACTGGCTCGGCCTCGGCTACGACGTGCTCGCGGAAGCCAACCCGCGTCTGGTGTTCTGCCAGATCTCGGGCCTCGGCACCGAAGGCCCGTACCGGAAGCTCGGCTCGGGCGGGCCGGTTTTCGACGCGTATGCGGGGCTTCGCGAGGTGAACACGCCGGACACCCCGCCCACCGAAGGAATGGCGGGTTCGACCACGCCGCCGATCGCGATGCACGCGCTGGGCTCGTACGGCGCGATGGGCATCCTCGCCGCGATCCTGCACGCACGGGAAACGGGCAAGGGCAGCAGCCTCGCCGTTGCCGGGATCGACGTCGCCACCGGCTGGCTCCCGGACGGGGTCGACGCCGAACTCAACGAGCAGCGCACCGTGCCGCGGCCGGGCTGGCTGCCCGACGGGCGGCTCCCCGACTGGCCCCGGCTGGAGGCGTACCGCACGAAGGACGGCGCGGCGATCCTGATGGGCGCCCACGTTGAGAAGTTCTGGCGCCATTTCTGTGCAGCGGTCGGCAAACCGGAACTGAGCGAGATCGACCTGAGCAACGCCGATGAGGGTGCCGCCGAACGCGCCGAAACCGTGTGGCGTGAGCTGCGGTCGATTTTCGCGACGCGCACCAGGGCCGAGTGGATCGAGCTGTTCGTCGAACACGACATCGCGGGCGGCCCGGTGAACACGTTCGCCGATGTTCCCGCCGACCCGCATTTCCAGGCCAGGCCCACCACCTACGCCACCGGTGACGACGCCACCGGCCCACTGGAAATGCTCGTCTCGCCGGTCCGGCTGACCGGTCACGAGTTCGCTCCCGGGATGCCGCCCGAACTGGGCGCCGACACCTACGACGTGCTCCGCCACGTCGCCGGATACGACCACGACACCGCATCGAAGTACTGAAGCCCCACCCGAACCCGGCTGACCGCCACATCGCCCAACGAGGAGCGAGACGTGAACATCAACGACCTGGTCCGTTTCTGGGGCCGCACCCGGCCGGAGCATCCGGCGATCATCTTCGACGGCAAGACCCAGACCTGGGGCGAGCTCGACGCGGTATCCGACGCGCTGGCCCGCGGGCTCGCCGAACGGGGCGTGCGCAAGGGCGACCGCGTGGGCATCCTGATGAAGAACCGGCCCGAGGTGGCGTGGACGATGCTCGCCACCGTCAAGCTCGGCGCGATCAGTGTGCCGCTGAACTTCCGGCTGCTGGGCAAGGAACTCCAGCCGATGCTGGAAGACGCCGCGCCGAAGGTCGTGGTCGCCGAGGCCGAGTTGACGGGGCTGTTGGAGCCCGCGCACGAAGTGCTCGACTTCGGCATCTTCGCCACGGGAGACAGTGACCTGCCGTCGTTCGAGCAGCTTCTGGTCCACAGTGGACCGTCACCGGCCGTGGAGCTTGCCGACGAGGATCCAGCGTTCATCTGTTACACGTCCGGGACCACCGGTGTGCAGAAGGGCGCGCTGCTCACCCACCGGAGCATCCTTTCGGTCGGCCAGTCCGCGGCCGTCGCGCACGGCCTGACCTGGCGCGACCGGGTGCTCGCCGCCGCGCCGCTCGTGTACACCGGGTCCGGGATCTCGGTGTTCATGCAGTTCGTGGTCTACCCGGGCGCGACGATGGTGCTGCTGCGCGATTTCGACGCCGAACTGGGCCTGGCCGCGATCATCGACCACAAGGTGACGGCGTCGACGATGGTGCCGGTGATCTGGGAGCGGATGGCGCGGCTGCCCGGGTTCAACGAGAAGCACCTGGCGAACTTCACCTTCGCCGGCGCGGGCGGCGCCCCGGTGCGGACGGACCTGCTGGAGACGTTCCGCGCGCAGGGAATCCCGCTCACCCAGGTGTACGGGATCACCGAGGCGTCCGGGCTGGTGGCCGCGATGCGGTACGAGGACGCGGTCAAGCGGCCGGGTTTCGCGGGACTGCCGCTGCTCGGCACGCAGATCCGCATCGGCGACGAACGCGGCGAGACGCTGCCGGCGGGCGAGGTCGGCGAGGTCATGGTCTACGGGCCGCACGTGATGAACTCGTACTGGCAGCGCCCGGAAGAGACGGCCGCGGCGATCCAGCAGGGCTGGCTGCGCACCGGCGACCTCGGCCTGCAGGACGAGGACGGGTTTTTGAAACTGGTGGACCGGAGCAAGGATCTGGTCATCTCCGGTGGGCTCAACGTCTATCCCGCCGAGATCGAGCAGGCGCTCTCGGGCATCGAGGGTGTGCTCGAACTGGCAGTGATCGGGGTGCCCGACGCCAACTGGGGCGAGGTGCCGATGGTGGTCTTTCGCACCGAACAGGACGTGCCCACGGTGCGCGACCGGCTCGCCGCCGCCGCGGAATCCAACCTGGCCCGGTTCAAGCAGCCCAAGTACGCCGTCGGTTCGGCCGACCCGCTGCCGCGCACGTTCTCGGGGAAGCTGGCGAAACCGCTGCTCCGGCAACAGTTCCCGAACGCCCCGGAGGATTCGGCGCTGCCGCGGTCGCGGTGATTCCGGCCGGGCGGCGGGGGACCGTGCGCGGGGCTGGCCGAGTGGTAGGGCTGGCCAGGCGGCGGGGCTGGCCGGGTGGCTTAGGTCGGCCGCGCTGGGCTGCCGGGCGGGGCACGGCCTCGGCACCTGTCGCGGTCCCGGTGAGTCCGGCCGGGCTAAGGGCGGGCCGGAGGGACCGGGCTGTCTGCGCCGTGCAGCCGGCGCGGGGCACGGCCTCGGCACCTGTCGCGGTCCCAGTGAGTCCGGCCGGGCGGCGGTCTGGCCGGTTGGATTGGCTTGGCCGAGCCGGGCTGCCGAGGCGAGGTTCGGCTTCGGCAGCTGTCGCGGTCGCGGTCGCGGTCGCGGTCGCGGTGAATCGAGCCGTCCAGTGAGAGGCGGACTGGCTGGAGTGGGCATCGTTTCGACACTGCCGGGTTCTCATCGGCCCGGCCCGGCAGCGCCGAGCTTCCGCCGTTTGGCGCTGCTGAACAACATTCCCGGCGCCGTCCGAGCCGCCGAACCCACCACCGGCACCCGCCAAGCGCCTTTCCCGCACCTGACCAGCCCCACCG